>JADIME010000044.1 GCA_017694935.1 Candidatus Merdivivens pullistercoris | reverse complement strand
GCATGAGGTCCAGCACTTCAATATGTTTCGGCTTAAAAGCCTGCAAAAGATGGTACCATCCGAACGGGAACAACCGCCCTCCGGCCTTTTTCAACGCTTCCGATATGCTCGGAAAACAGATTCCGAAAGCGGCCACATGACTTTCTTCATCCAAAAGGATGCAATTTGTTTCAGGACTGAGCATGCCCATCACTTGCTTTGCCTCTTCCGCTATCTCATCATCGGTATAAGGAACGAAATTGGGAACGGAAGCGAAACTTTCATTGTAGTTTTTAAAGAAGTTATAAACCAACTCCTTGTTTTTCTTCAGTTTTTTTATATCGGCCACATGCAGCCTGTAACGCGCCAGAAGGCGTTCCGCCATCTGTTCCAGCCTCTCCGGCAGCCCCTGGTTTGCCTTGACCTTGTATTGTATCCAATCCAGCTCCTTGGTAAAACCGTACCTTTCAACGAAAGCCGGATAATACGGGAAATTGTACAGACAGTTGAAAGGAGGGGTATTCTCAAAACCTTCCACCAACATTCCCTGCTTGCCCATAGTATTGTAATACAACGGACCGTGTATTTCATTCATTCCGTATGAAACCGCCCACTCGCAGGCCGTGTCCAAAAGCATACGCGCCACATCATAGTCCTCTATGACATCAAACCATCCGAAACGGGCCCGCTTCCTGCCGTAAAGTTCATTGTACCTCGGATTTACAATTCCGGCGATACGTCCCGCGACCTTTCCAGAGGCATCCTCCGCCAGCCATAGCTTCAACTCGCAATAGCTCCTCGGAGCCGCCTTGGTAAGCGAATGCATCTGGTCGCCGTCAAGAGCCGGCACATACTGGGGACAATCTTTATAAAGTTCCAAAGGGAAACGTATGAACCTTTTCATATCCCTCCGGGACGTTATTTCACGTATGGTATAATGCGCCGTCATATTACATGCAGTCTGTAAACAAATTGCAAAGTTAATCAATTTTACGGAAAAATTCAATCGCCGCTTGAGCGCAGGCGCAGCCGAAAACTGCCGGAAGATAACTTATCGTGCCTGTCATGGATTTCTTGTTGCGTTCCTCGCATTCCACTATGGCGTTACGGTCAGGCAATTCTTCCGAATACACTACCTTGAATCCTTTTGAAATTCCCATTTTCCTGAGTCTCTTCCTGATAACATACGCAAAAGGGCAATTGTGCGATTTGGATATGTCGGAAATCCTCACGGCCGTGGCATCGAGTTTCGCCCCTGCCCCCATTGAGCTGACGAACGGCAGGCCGCAATCCACGCAATATTTTATAAGGGACAGCTTGGGAGAAAGGGTGTCTATGGCATCAATGAGAAAATCGATCTTCAGTCCGTCAAGTATCCCGGAAATGTCTCCATCCCCGATATATTTTTCAATGGCAATGATATTCAGGGAAGGATTGATGTCGGAAAGCCTGCCGGACAATACGCCGCACTTGCTTTTTCCCACTGTCGAATGAAGGGCTACGAGCTGCCTGTTGATATTGGTTTCCGACACTGTATCCGGGTCAATCAACACTACATTGCCAACACCTGCGCGCACTACCATTTCCGCCGCATAACCGCCTACTCCCCCTACTCCCGCTATGGCTACGGTGGAAGAGGACAGCATGGCCATTGTCCGTTCTCCCAAAAGCAGTCCGGTCCGCTGTTGCCACGGAATCATAGCCCACGGGCTTTCGCTTCGTTCCATATTTCATCCATCTCGGCCAATGACATTTCTTTAAGATCACGTCCCTGCCTTATAGTATGCTCTTCCAAATAAGTAAAACGACGGCGGAATTTTTCACAGGTGCGGTCGAGGGCCGTATCCGGATCCAGTCCGTAAAGGCGCGCGGCATTGACGATGGAAAAAAGCAAATCTCCCAATTCGCCTTCGGCATCCCTGTCCTGTCCGTCACCTTTGCGCAACTCGGCCTCGAATTCGCCCAATTCTTCTTTTACTTTATCCCACACCTGCTCCTTCCGTTCCCAATCGAATCCCACGGCATGGGCCTTTTCCTGCATCCTGTATGACTTTATCAGGGAAGGCATGGCCCCAGGCACACCGGAAAGGATGCGCTTATTACCGTCTTTCTCCTTTATCTTCAACTGTTCCCAATTGCTTACCACCTGCTCCGCGCCGGAAACCTCTGTGGACGAAAACACATGAGGATGACGGTAAATCAATTTGTCGCAAAGGAAGTTGATCACGCTTTCTATGTCGTATTCCCCGTTTTCTTCAAGGATTTTCGAATAAAAAACGACATGGAGCAGGACATCTCCCAATTCTTTCGCCACATTTTTATGATTTTGCGACATTATGGCATCGCTCAATTCGTAAACTTCCTCTATCGTGTTGGGGCGGAGAGACTCCATTGTCTGTTTCCTGTCCCACGGGCACTCGGCGCGCAGCCTGTCCATTATATCCAGAAGACGTCCGAAGGCGGCCTTCTGTTTTTCCCTGTCTATATTCATTTCCATCAATTTTAAAATCTTTAGAAGTTTAAAATTTTCAAAGCCGGTGCAAAGTTAAAAGCAGTTTAAGATTTTTTAAAAAGTTCTTTGAAAAATTTATACTTTTGCGGTTTGTTTGGTGATGTTGAGAACATTCATTGAAAAACAGGATTATAATAGGAAAACATAAAAATAACGAACATGAAATTCGACATTAAGTACGTCAGTGCTGACGAGGCCGTCAAAGCGGTAAAATCAGGAGACCACATCCATCTGTCTTCGGTTGCAAGCGCACCGAGAATACTCATCGAAGCCCTTTGCCGCAGAGGAGACTCGGGGGAACTCAGGGATGTCCACATCCACCACCTCCACACAGAAGGAGAAGCGCCTTACACGGATGCGAAATATGAAGGCACATTCTTCCATCAGGCATTTTTCGTGGGAGGAAACGTAAGGAAAAACGTGCAGGCCGGATATGCCGACTATATTCCTATCTTCCTCAGCGAGACCCAAAGGCTTTACCGCAGCGGAGTGCTGCCGGTAGACGTGGCCATGGTACAGGTGTCCGTTCCGGACAAACACGGTTATGTGTCATTGGGAACATCGGTAGACGCCACGCTTGCGGCCATAGAATGCGCACGTACCGTGATCGCCGTTGTCAATCCGCACGTGCCGCGTGCATGGGGAGACGCCATCATACCGCTTTCAATGATAGACATATTCGTTGAAGGAAACGACCCTCTGATGCCGGCGCATTTCAGCGAGCCGAGCGAAGTGGAAAAGAAGATAGGAATAAACTGCGCCAACCTGATAGAGGACGGGGCAACCCTGCAAATGGGCATCGGGGCCATTCCTAACGCGGTGCTTGCACAATTGGGGAACCACAAGAACCTCGGAATCCATACCGAGATGTTCGCCGACGGAGTGCTTCCGCTGGTAGAAAAGGGAGTAATAAACGGAGCCGAGAAAAAAATCGACCGCGGCAAAATGGTTTCTACTTTCCTTATGGGAAGCCAGGAATGCTACGATTTCATCGACGACAACCCTATGGTAGCCATGATGGACGTAGGTTATACCAACAACCCGTATGTAATAGCGAAGAACCCTAAGGTGACGGCGATAAACTCCGCATTGCAGGTGGACATCACAGGACAGGTGTGCGCTGACTCGTTGGGAACCAAGTTCTACAGCGGAGTGGGCGGGCAGATCGACTTCACATACGGAGCTTCCCTCTCGGAAGGCGGCAAGGCAATCATAGCGATGCCGTCCGTAACCAACAAGGGCATTTCAAAGATAGCCCCGATACTTACCCCTGGAGCAGGCGTGGTCACGACAAGAAACCATATCCACTGGTTAGTGACCGAAAACGGAGCCGTGAACCTTTACGGCAAGTCGCTGCAGGAACGCGCCAGACTGATCATATCGATTGCAGACCCTTCGGCACAGGAAGAGCTTGACAGGGCGGCATTCGAGAGGTTCGGTCCTCACTACCACTTTGTAGGATAAAACACGACTGCATGAAAAATGTAAGCCAGCCACGGACAGCCATCTTTCCGGGCTCGTTCGACCCTTTCACCGCCGGCCATCTCGAAATAGTGGAAAGAAGCCTCGGCTTTTTCGACAGGATAATAATCGCGATAGGACGCAACAGTGAAAAACGGGGGCATTACAATTGCGCCCAAAGGGAAGACATCATCAGGCAGGCCATGCGTGCGGCGGATATACCGGAAGACCGGTACGATGTCATCATATATGACGCCCTTACAGCCACGTTGTGCGAGGAAACAGGTATTTACCACATCATCAGAGGAATACGCTCAACGATAGATTTCGAATACGAAAGATCCATCGCGGATGCGAACAAACACCTCAACGATAAGATAGACACCATATTCATCGCCTCGTCGCAAAGGTATTCGCACATATCCTCGACAGCCGTGCGCGACCTGATAAAATACGGCGGCGACCTCGGGGATTTCATGCCAAAGGGAGTGGTTTTGCCTGAAACCGCCAAGGACAGGCTGACCGGCCCGGCAGATTCCGGGAAAGGAGCCAAAGGTTAAAAGGAGACGTTTACATGAAGCGGATTGCACGTACGGGCGTATTGGCGTTTTCGCTTTGTCTCATTACCGCATGTGTCATTTGCAATTCATGCGGCACTGCATGGAATGCCCGGGCCGATATGGAACATGAACCTGATGCGGACACGGCGGGAAACGATATGGCCGTAACTGGGAACGATACACTTGGAGCCAAAAGGCTGTCTATCCTGAACAGGATGGACAGCCTTTTGGCTGAATATCTTGCCGCCTTGGACGGGGAACCCGCCGAGATACAGAAAGAAAACGTAGACTTCATGATAGACGGGTGCGACGATCCCGGGATAAAAAGGGATGTGGCGCTGAAGATATACGACCATTTCAGGAATTCCAGGATAATGGGAGCCGAAGGGATAGCCGTATATCTGACAGATACCCGTTTTTCCACAGGCGAAATAAAAATGCGCTCCGACAGCGAACTCGCCGCCGCCAGGATATTCGCCGAATTCAACCGCAATTCGCTGATAGGCAACCCTGCCCCGAGAACCGCACTGACAGGGCTGAACGGGGGAACGGCTGTCATACCGGACGAATTCAAGGGGAATTACACGGTCATTTATTTTTACGATGACGGCTGCCCTGTATGCATGATAGAAAGCGCAAGGCTGAAACACTTCGTAGAAAACGGCGACGGACGATACGGCCTAAACATACTTGCCGTCTACACCGGACAGGACGAAGATATATGGAAAAGGTACTTCGAAGAATACCTTCCCTCATCCACCGATTCCGTAAAAGTCCGCAATTTATGGGATCCCGGGTTCAGCAGCGATTTCCCGCGCCTGTGGGGAGTGGTGTCCACTCCCAAAATCTTCCTTCTGGACAAGGACGGCACAATCATAGGGCGTAATCTGGATACGCCGGCCTTGCAGGAATTGCTGCAGAAACTAACAGGGCCGGTACAAATCAGTCCGGAAGAAATGAGGACACTCGTGGATGTGGCCTTGTCCACATACGGGAAAACAGACTGCAACAATGTAAAATCCCTTGTGGACGTTTTCAGAGAGCAATTAAAGGAAGCTCCCGACATTCAGAAGACTTCGTTCCTCGGTGCATTATATTATGATTTAAGGTACAGGGCCACTTATCCGTACAAATGCGGGGCAGCATACCTTGCCGAGCAGGAAATCATGGGAGATCCTGACAAATGGGACGGGGGGACATACAACGACGCCCGGTTGTTTTTGGAATTATATGGCAAAACCCCTCTCGGTAAAAAAGTCCCCGATTTCCCGCTTCCATCAATGAAAGGCACGTTTTACAGCATACAATCGCCGCTGACCGTAATTTACGCATATTCACAGAATTGCCGCAGGTGCGAGGAGGAACTGCCTTTGGCAAAAAAAATCGAAGACGAATACAACGGGACTGTGAAATTCGTCTATATAGACTGTGACGAGTATGATGTGGAAAATTTTCTGATTGACTACTACGACCTGTCGCTTCTGCCTGCAATCCTTCTGGTCGGAGAGGACAAGACACTGTATGCCAAATATCTCAGCACAAAGGATCTTGAAAACCTGTTAAAACAGATAATCGCCGGCAGGTCAGAGCACCCAGTCGATGGGAGCCTTGCCTTCTGAAACGAGTATGGAATTCGTCTTTGAAAAATGACGGCAGCCGAAAAACGCCCCGCGAGCCAAAGGCGAAGGATGCGCCGCCTCAAGCACATAATGTTTTGAAGTGTCTATCAGCGGCCTCTTGCTGCGGGCGAAATTGCCCCACAAAAGAAAGACAATGCCTGATTTATTTTCCGACAGATATTTGATCACCGCATCGGTAAAATATTCCCATCCTATATGGCTATGGGAAGCAGGCTGCCCGGCACGCACGGTAAGGGATGCATTCAGGAGCAAGACTCCCTGCCTGCACCATTTTTCAAGATTACCGCTTCCGCTCATCTTCACACCGAGATCCGTCTCTATCTCATGGAAAATATTTTTCAGGCTCGGAGGAGGGGTTATGCCGTCAGGGACTGAAAAAGAAAGGCCGTGAGCCTGTCCGGGACCATGATATGGATCCTGACCTATGATCACGACCTTGACCGCATCTGCCGGAGTATATTTGAATGCATTGAAAATATCCCCTCCTTTCGGGTATATCGTCACTCCGTTGCGTTTTTCGGAGTGAAGATAAGAAGCCAGTTCTTTAAAATACGGCTTTTCAAATTCATCTTTCAGGGCTTCTCCCCAACTCGGTTCTATCTTCACGCTCATGATTCCGGCCTGTGTTCAAAATGTTCAGTCTTCGAAAATATAATCTATAACCTCGTCGATATTGTCCACGTATTCAAAGGAAAGGCCTTTGATATAAATCTCCTTGATATCGTCTATATCGCGTTTGTTTTCCTTCGAAAGCACAATGGTTTCTATTCCGGCGCGCTTTGCGGCAAGTATTTTTTCCTTTATACCTCCTACCGGAAGGACTTTGCCTCTCAATGTCATTTCTCCGGTCATGGCTATGCGGCTGCGGACTTTCCGCCCGCGCAAGGCCGAAGCCATGGCGCTCACCATGGTTATGCCGGCAGACGGGCCGTCCTTAGGCGTAGCCCCTTCCGGGACGTGAATGTGAATATCTTTTTTGGAAAACTCTTCCGCATTCATGCCTGCAAGCCCCGGGTGCGCCTTGAGGTATTGGTAGGCAATCGTTGCAGACTCCTTCATCACATCGCCGAGATTTCCGGTCATAGAAAGCGCCCCTCTTGCGCCTCCGGTAGCCTCGCTTACGGAACATTCGACAAAAAGGATCTCCCCTCCGACTTCCGTCCATGCAAGCCCCGTAACTACCCCGGGAGCCTCGTTGCCTTTCTGCATATCATGGAAGGCGACAGGCAGGCCAAGATATTCCTTAAGGTGTGATTTCTCTATTTTCGCCGGTTTTGTCTCCCCCAAGGCAATTTTTTTGGCCGTCACTCTTGCTATCTTCGCTATCTGCTTCTCAAGGCTCCTGACCCCCGACTCACGCGTATAGTCATTTATTATCGAAGCAAGGGCTGGACGCGATATCTTCAGATCCGCCGTTGTCAGACCGTGGGCCTTCAGCTGCTTGGGAATCAGGTAACCGGTAGCGATGGCCATTTTTTCTTCGGCGAGGTAGCCTGATACATTTATCATTTCCATCCTGTCCCTGAGCGCCGGATGGATGGTGGACGTAGTATTGGCAGTCGTGATGAAGAGCACCTTCGACAAATCATAGTCGGCGTCCAGATAATTGTCATGAAAAGCCGTATTCTGTTCGGGATCCAGCACTTCGAGCAATGCAGACGACGGATCGCCCTTGAAATCCGCGCTTATCTTGTCTATTTCATCGAGCACCATGACCGGGTTGGAACTGCCGCAGCGCGCTATGCCGTTTATTATCCTGCCCGGAAGCGCACCTATGTAAGTCTTACGGTGTCCCCTTATCTCGGCTTCGTCATGCAGGCCTCCCAATGAAATACGGACATATTTACGTCCAAGCGCCCGCGCCACGGACTTGCCGAGAGACGTCTTGCCGACACCCGGAGGCCCGTAAAGGCACAATATAGGCGACTTCATGTCTTTCCGCAGCTTCATTACCGCAAGATACTCGATTATACGCTCTTTCACCTGCTCCAGCCCATAATGGTCCTTGTCAAGTACCTTCTGTGCGTGTTTTATGTCAAGATTGTCTTTCGTGACCTCGTTCCATGGCAGATCTAGCATGAAAGTAAGATAATTCAACTGGATATTGTAATCGGGAGAGTTCGGATTGGAACGTTCGAGTTTCTGCATCTCCTTCTCGAAAAGGTCCGCCGTTTCCTTGCTCCAGTCTTTCTTGGACGCGCGTTCCCGCAATGAACGGAACTCCTCGGCCTCGTCCATGCCCAATTCTTCCTGAATCGTACGCAACTGATTGTTCAGATAGTATTCACGTTGCTGCTGGTCGATTTCGGATTTCACCTTCTGGTTGATATCCTCCTTTATCTTCTGCAATTCAAGTTGTTTATTGAGCAACTCCAGCAATTTCATGGACCGTGATTTCAGATCGCTTATGGACAGAAGGTGCAGTTTTTCGGCATACTCCTCTATATCTATGGTCGTGGCCACGAAATTAATAAGGAACTCGAAATTGTCTATTCCCTTTATGGCCAATGCGGCCTCCTTGGGGAAACTCGACGATGAGCGGAGAATCCTTGCCGCCGTGTCCTTTATGTTGTCGGATATGGCCTTTACATCAGGGTCGTTCTTGTCCGCCGGAATCTCTTTGAGATACTCGACACGCCCCAGAAGATAAGGCGCGTACTCGACAATGGCCTCCACGCGGAAACGGTTGAATCCCTGCAGGATGGCCGTTATCGAGCCGTCAGGCATCTCTATGGTCTTCACGATCTTGGCCACGGTACCGAATTCAAACAGATCCTCTTTCACCGGGTCCTCGATGAAAGCGTCTTTCTGCGGCACGGTGCCTATCAGCTTTGAGTCCCGTTCGGCTTCCTTTATCAGCTTCATCGACTTTTCCCTGCCGACAGTGACAGGCACGACCGTACCCGGAAACAGGACGGCGTTCCTAAGAGCGAGAATAGGCAGTGCATCAGGGAGTTCGGAATCATTGAGCATGGTTGCCATGTCCCCCTGCATTACCGGGATTATGCTGACTTCGGAGCGTAAAGGACCGAAAATATCATTCAATTCTTTCATTGTATATGTCAATTTGTCAGTTTGAGCTAATAAAAACTTGCGGCGGTAATACGGTCAAGTGTTGTGCCAAAATATAAGGGTATTGATTTTTAATCGATTTGGGAATTTTTTTTTGCAGATTCAAAAATATGACCTACTTTTGCACTCCTATTCGGATTTAAAGTAAAAGAACATAATTATGACAAAAGCAGAAATCGTATCTAAGGTTGCCAAGGCAACCGGCGTGGAAAAAGCCACTGTAAACGCTGTCGTTCAATCATTCATGGAAAACGTCAAAGATTCTTTGGCAAAGGAGAAACCGGTATATCTCCGTGGTTTCGGCAGCTTCATCATCAAGCACAGGGCACAAAAGACCGCAAGGAACATTCTCGAAGAGACCACCATGGTGATTCCTGAACACGACATACCGGCTTTCAAGCCTTCGAAGACATTCATTGAAATGATTAAAAACAAGTAATATCAATTCTTACAATCATGCCAAGCGGTAAAAAAAGAAAAAGACATAAAATGGCTACGCACAAACGTAAAAAACGTTTGCGCAAGAACCGCCATAAGAAGAGGAAATAATCTTCCCATGTCACGATTACAATATTTGTAAGCATTATTGTTATCAGGAGGGTGTCAGAATCAAACTGCGCACCCTCTCTTGATTAAAAAACTGTTTTACGACAGAAACATCCGTGGCTTGCGGAACCGTTCCTGCAAGCTGTATTTTTTTGATTTAAATTAAAGATGGAGAAAGAAGAGAAAGCAAATGAAAAGGATTTGGTCATAGATGTCGGGGCGAATGACGTGACGATAGCCCTTCTGGAGAACCACAGGTTAGTCGAACTGAACAAGGAACAGCACGACGGCCGCAGGTACTCTGTCGGGGATGTCTACCTCGGAAGGGTAAAAAAACTGCTCCCTTCACTGAACGCGGCATTCGTGGACATAGGTGACGAAAAGGAAGCGTTCGTCCACTACCTCGACCTTGGGCTGAATTTCCGGGCATTCGACAGATTCGTAAAAGGGCTTACGCCCAATTGCGACGCGAAACGGCTTTTTTCCACCATCAGCATCAAAGACCCTTTAGAAAAAGTAGGCAAGATAGAGAATGTACTGGAACAGGGACAAATGATCCCTGTACAGATAGTGAAAGAGCCCATATCGACAAAAGGCTCCCGCCTCACCGCTGAAATCTCCCTTGCCGGCCGCAATTTGGTATTGCTCCCCTTCGCCGAAAAAGTAAGCGTTTCACAAAAGATTTCTTCAAAGGAAGAGAAACGCAGGCTTGAAAACCTCATGGACAGCATACTGCCCAAGAATTACGGTGTCATAATCCGTACGGCAGCCGAAGGCAAGAACGCGGCGATACTCGATGCGGAACTCGCTTCCCTGATAAAAAAATGGGAAGGCTGCTGGAAAAACATAGCAAAGTCGAAAAGCATACAACTGCTTTTCACGGAATACAGCAAGACCACCACGATACTCAGGGATTTATTGAACGATTCGTTTTCTTCGATCGATGTAAATGACGAAAATGTGTTCGAGGAAGTCCGTTCTTACATAGCCACCATAGCTCCGGAACAGGAGAAGATCGTGAAGCTATACAAAGGGGGACAACCGATATTCGACCACTTCGACATCACCCGCCAAATTAAAAGTTCTTTCGGAAAAGTCGTTCCGATACGGCAAGGAGCCTACCTCGTGATAGAACACACAGAGGCCATGCACGTAATTGATGTAAACAGCGGGACACGCTCCAAAAACAAACAACAGGAGCAAAACGCATTCGACGTGAACACCTACGCGGCGGACGAGATAGCACGGCAACTCAGGCTCAGGGACATGGGCGGAATCGTAATAGTCGATTTCATAGACATGGACAACAATGAGCATAAAAACATGCTTTTCAAGCACATGCAGACATTGCTGGCCAATGACCGTGCAAAACACAACATACTGCCGCTCACCAAATTCGGCCTCATGCAGATTACAAGGCAGCGTGTAAGGCCGGCGATCGAGATAAACACCACGGAAGTCTGCCCGGCCTGCAAAGGTACAGGAAAGATATCATCTACAATCGTTCTTGATGAAAGCATAGAAAGGCAACTGGCATATTACGTACAGGAACGGGGAGTCAGAAAACTGAACCTTAAAGTAAACCCGGTACTGGAAGCCTACCTTACAAAAGGGTTTTTCAACATCCGCCGTAAATGGATGAAGAAATACAGATGCGACCTGACAATCACTCCCGTCTCGGAGTTCTACATAACTCAGGCAGAGTGGTTCGACGCTAAAGGAGAAAAGCTGGACTGACACCATAGTCTGAGAATAGAAAAAAACTCCCGCCCTGTCGCTAAGGCGGGAGTTTTTCTATTCTCATAACGCGGGCGTGCCCACCTCGGGACGTAGGCACGGTCACCCTCCCCAGAACGCGCTACGCGGCACATTGGCGTGCTCACCCCCTGACGTGAGCACAACTTATTTATAGAGCCTAGCCCCTCCGGCGCGTTAGGCCGCGTACTATGCCGAGCAAGAGCAACAACAGGAAGATGAACGTGGCCACCCTGCCGGAAATATCTCCATGGGCCACGAAAAAAGTTATCTTGTCATTAAGATTCACAGTTCCTTTAAGAGCTTCCTGTTCCCACCAACGGCTTTCAAGCACAGGCACCCCACGCTGGTCTATCAAAGCGGATATACCGGTATTGGCACTCCTTACGATACTCCTTCGTGTCTCTATGGCGCGCAGCGAAGCATAGCTGAAATGCTGTCTGTACCCAGGAGTATCCCCCCACCATGCATCATTGGTGATTATGGTCATAAGTTCCGCGCCATCAAGCACATAACCTCGGTAAAAATCCCCGTATACCGATTCATAGCAGATCGCGCATCCCACTTTCAGGCCATCGCATACAAGAGCCTCCGCCCTCTCCTGCCCGACACAGCGACCCATCACGCCTCCCAGTTTTTTATCTATAGGATCGAATATCTTCGGATATGGCATATACTCGACTCCCGGGACAAGTTTTATCTTATGGTAAATATCATATTCCCCGTTGCCGTCCACCGTAAGCGCCGAATTGTGGGATTCATACCACCCTTTGCCGTATGGACGCGCCCAATACGAGGGACGTGGCTGTCCTTCCTTGTATACGGTATATGTGGATGCTCCGAAAATCAAAGTACACTGAGGATAATCCTGAAGATAATAGATGAAACTCCGCATTGTCGGACTTTGGAGCGGGTCATTCGTGTATATGTCGGGAGTGAAAGTCTCGGGAGCGACCAACAGGGTAACAGAAGCGTCCATCACGCTGTCAGCAAGATCCAACAGCCGGGCAGTCTGCTCTTTCTGGGTCATGCCGCCGAATTTGTCATACGGGTCTATATTGGGCTGCAAGGCCACGACCGACACGGGATTGCTTTTTTCCTCATAACGGTCGAACATTACATGAGAAATGACAAACGGCCCCGCAAGCAGGACTGCATATCCGCCGTACGCGGCTATCTTCGCCTTTATGTTCCACCTGAACGCACGTCCGTCCGACAATGCAGCCATGATGGAAAACAGGAATATGTTCATCGTCCATATCCAAAGACTGCCTCCGAGCGTTCCCGTAAACTCATACCATTGGATGCTCTTTACCGAGCGGGCGAAAGAGTTGCCGAGGACAAGCCATGGCCACGATATTTCGGCATCGAAGTAAAAATGTTCCCACGCAATCCAGGCTGCCGCAAGGAAAATATACGGCAGGATGCCTTTCGTCCTCCTTTTAAACCACCGGAAAAGCGCGAAAATCACCGCCATCTGCAGAGCATTCGCAAGTATGGCGAAAATCCCTCCCCCGACAGTGGCATTGCATACCCAGAAGGTAGTGAAGGCATTCCATAGCACAAACGCGCCGTAATAGTAAATCCATACTCTCTTCCTGCCGGAAAGATCCGCTACCCTTTCCATGCACAGAAGCGGGACAAAGGCGAAAAGCGAGACGAAACCACAGTGAGGCACTAAGAACGGTATGGAAGCCATTATAGCGAATAGAAGCCCTAAGACACATAACAATAAAGATGTTTTTCCGTCCTTGGGGCTCCTTCTGTATTTATTTTTCATCATATTTTTTTTAACCGCCTGCAAACTTAGGGAAAATTCCGCGATTTTTCAGTATTTGTTAGTATTTTTGTCTCCGGCAGAAATACCGGTGCGTGTTTTTGCCCGATTTTGTCTAGTTAGAAGTATGATACTGAACATAGTCAAGGCTTTCTGTGTAGGAATATGCGCTTCTGTGCCATTGGGGCCTATCGCCATAATGGTAATCCAGAAGTCTTTGGGCAAGGGAGTGAAGTCCGGCTTCATGACCGGTGCGGGTGCAGGCCTTGCAGATACGGTCTACGCCGTGATCGCCCTGTTCTTCCTCGCCATAGCACAGGACCTGATGGAAAAATATTCGGCCGAAATCCTGATTGCCGGGGGAATAGTCATCGCCATCATAGGCGTACTGCTCGCCGTATCCAATCCGTTCAGAAAGACAGACCAGATAGACAAGGTAGACAAAGTATCGTCAAAGGATTTTTTCCAGGGCCTGCTCATGGCGCTTTCAAACCCGGGAGCGATACTGATTATGTTCGGCCTGCTCGCCTCATTCGGCATAGATCTATCCGGAGGAAAATGGTGGAATGTCGTAATGGTGATAATTGCGCTCAGTATCGGAAGTCTCGTGTATTGGTTTACCGTAAGCTGGTCGCTGAGCCGTTTCCGCAGCCGTTTCAAGATGAGGACGCTCGTATGGATAAACAGGGTGGCGGGATGGATAATCGCCGGTATCGGCATCATAATGTTCGGCGCAGGACTTTACGAGATGCTGTTCCACGAAAGCATATTGCCGTAAGACCCTGCATTTTCAGATTTCAAAAACTCATTATCAAATATCAAAAAAAGAACAGTGTGGATTCCGCGGCTTCAAAACCGCTCAAAATCCACACTTGTTTTTTGCAATGTTTTTATAACTATTTTAGAAGGCAAGGATCAGACGCAGGTTGCATCCCCAGTACTCTTCCTTGTATTCAGTCCATATATTGCCGGCAATGAAATTGTTAAGTACGGCAAGTTCCCAGTCCATCTCCGTGCTTGACCAATAATAACCTCCGATGGAAGGTTTTCCTATACTCGCAAGGACTACATTCAACTGATTCATTATCTCGAGCATGTCGCCCGGCATGTACATGATGTCGTCATTGTATTCTCCCGAGCAAAGCAAGGTCAGCTCTTTCGCCGATGGTATGTACCATCCAGAAGTGTTATCAGGAGCGGCGACCGTCCACGATGAGAGCGCATCTACTATGTCAAGACTGTAGTAGAAATGTTCATCATCGGCATTGAATGCTTTCATTCCTTGCGTGTTGTTGTAACCGACCATCTTGTTGAGAGGCTGGTTTATCCCCTCGCTCGTCGTTATGCTGGCATAATCGGTATTCTGCTCTATCCATTCTCCGACCGTCTTGCCGTAATCGGTGTACCAGCTCTGCCATGCCGTTTCCTTTGCAGCATCCTCAAAAGCCACTACCAGTCCGTTCACGCATTCAGGGTGTTCTCTGCGCAAAGCCTCATCATCCTTTGCAGGATCCCCGACCCAGAATACAAGCCCTATCGCCTCCTTGCTTTCATCGAGTTCGGTCGAGAACGTCCCGTCAGAGTAGAAGAAATCGCCTATCTTGGGAACCGGCTTGATCACTGTGACCTTGACCTCGTCATACACATCCCCTGAAGAAGCCTTAATCACAGACTCTCCCTCCGACAGGGCGGTAACCAGACCGGTCTCATCAACACTTGCCACTTCCGGAGCAGAAGAAGTCCATTCCAAAGTCTTGTCCTCGACCTCGTCCGGAAGCACATAACCGACTATCTGAAGAGTCTGCCCTATTTCCAGTTCGGCCTCTTCCATTTCAATGAACACCTGTTCCGCTACCGCCGGCAGTACAGTCACGTTGCATGTCCCTGTCTTCCCTCCGGCAGTCACCGTAACGACAGCCTCGCCGACAGCAAGGGCTGTAACCGTTCCGGTTTCGTCCACCCTTATCACAGAACGGTCATCTACAGCGAAATACACTTTGTCGAAAACAGCCGTTTCAGGCACGACAGTATATGAAATCCGTGCGGTTTTCCCATGATACATGTCCATGGTAAGAGGCTCCACCTGTATTTCCTGCACCGAATCGGGGTCCACTGCCTGTTTTTCTTCGCACCCCGTGAACACTATGAACGGGAAAATCAGCCCCAAAACAGTAATTATATGATTTATTGCAGTTTTCATAATTATCATGATTTTAATTGGTTATTCTTGTTTTCATTAAAAACCCGGATTAAAACGCGAGGACAGGACGCGCGTGTAAGGATGTATCCCCTTTGCTGCTGTAAGAAACGCCGCCATCCCAGAAATATACGATAAATGTCCCGGATCCCCATTCATCTTCCGAACTTGTCATGTATGTATCCGTTTCGGAAAGGAGCTGCGCGCCGTCTATGGTGGCAAGGACGGAGTTC
Source organism: Candidatus Merdivivens pullistercoris (assembly GCA_017694935.1). Classification (GTDB taxonomy): domain Bacteria; phylum Bacteroidota; class Bacteroidia; order Bacteroidales; family UBA932; genus Merdivivens; species Merdivivens pullistercoris. Next base: position 69,997 of record JADIME010000044.1, on the reverse strand, counting down.
AGTTCATTGCGCATATCCACCTCGGTACCGGTTATTTCATAGATATTGGCAAGCCATTCTCCCGTGCATATCAGGGACAATTCCTTAGGGGACGGCAGGTACCAGTCGCTCGAGGCTTCGGGAGCTGCAACCTCGTCTCTGTAGGAAACGACATGCTCCACCGCATTTACAGGCCAGCCGGAGTTTTCCGGAGCGGCGTTGAATGCTTCTATCGCCTTGGTGTTGTTGTATCCGAGAATCATGTTCACATTGTCGTTAAGACCCGTATATGTCGTGATAGTCAGATATTCCGGAGCGTTTTCCTCAATCCATTTGCCCACGTATGCGTCAGGGTCGTAATCGGAAGCCAATGTCCAGTCCCAATAGTTTTCCTGCCAAGCCATCTGCTCGTCTCCCGTAATGGAAAGCACGAGACCGTTCACACAGTCAGGATGTTCCCTCGCGAGCGTAGGGTCGTTCACGGTCGGATCCCCCACATAGAAGACCACTCCTATGACTTCCTTGCTTCCATCCAGTTCGGTAGAATAAGTGCCGTCAGAATAATAGTAGTCCCCTATCTTCGCCGGCATCATGGCCACTGACACATTGCATGTCGCCTGATACTCGCCGCAGGAAGCGGTAATGAAGGTCTCCCCTGCAGTTAAAGCCGTAACAAGCCCGCTTTCATCCACAGTCGCCACTTCCGGGGCTGACGATGACCATGATACGGTCTTGTCTTCCGTATCGTCCGGAAAGACCTCTGCTGTCAGGGCAGCCGTTTCGCCTGTGAACAGTTGAAGATTTTCGGCATTCAGAGTTATTCCCGTTGCAGGGACACCCGTGACGATTACCTTGCAGACATCCGAAAACGAACCGGCCGTTACGGAAATCTCGGCCTCGCCTTGGGATACAGAAACCACAAGGCCTCCGTCATCGACAATGGCCACATCCGGATTGGAACTTTCCCATTCCAGCAATGAGATTGCATCCGCCGGGGAAACCTCTACGGTCAATGCGGCGGATTCACCTATTACAAGACGGAGTTCATCTTCTTCTATACCGACCGAAGTCACCTCGACAGGAGATGTACAACCGGCAAGAAGCATCCCCGCAAGAAGCGCGGGCGTTACAGCCAATCGTGAAAAAAATGCAAAATGTTTCATAGATATTAAAGTTTAAATTGTATAAAATTCCCTAATGAAAACGCTCACAAATTTATTAAAATTGAAAGCGCATGACAGGAAAAACACCTCGTAGAAAAGCAAATTGCCTTTTTGAAAGCATGTAGAGCCGGTCAAGGACCGAATTAACAGGATTGGCTGCCATCAAACCTCCGGCACTTGCCGGGTTTCGGACCATTGCCTGACTTCCGGGCTATTGTCGGGCTTTGGACTGTTGCCGGGCCTTGAACTGCGCCGGGGATATTCCCGTCGCGGCTGAAAACAGTTTATAGAAATTGGACACGGAACTGAAGCCAAGGTCCGAGGCTATCTCCTTGTTCTGGCGCGTATCGGAAATGTCGGAAAGCACTCTCACCGCCTCTTCGATCCTGAATTTGTTGATGTATGCAGCCAGATTCATTCCCGTGAACGCATGCACGGCCTTTGTCACGTATGTGCGGTTGGTAGAAAGGAGCTCGGCCAGTTTTTCACGTGTTATATTACGGTCAGCATAGACACGACGGTCTTTCATAAGGCTTTCCAATTGCATGAACAATGCCGCCATCTTCGGATCGGACATATCCTCATCATCGGAAGGACTGTCTGTCTGTTTTTCCGCCGCCTTCACCGGATAAGCCGTATTCTGGGCAAGGAAAGCCTCCCTCCTGCTTTTAAGGCTGTCCATGAGCGCCTTTTCTTTCCTGCGGTGCCATCCCCACCATCCTAAACACAAAAGCACGATAACGCACAATGAAACAAGCAAAACCCTTACAAGCCGCTTGTCTGCAAGATGCAACGACTGTTCATACTCGTTCTTGAGATAGGACAGTTCCATGTCGGAAATCTCACGTTCTTTTTCATAATTGAATATGACATCCCGGAACCGCTCATAATTCTCCATGTAATATTCATATCCTTCCTCATCGCCCATCAGCATACAGACATCTGCGGCCTCCTTGAAGAGCTGGTACCTGTTAATGTTGTTAAAAGTGCTGTCCGCAAGAAGTATCCCTCTCTGCAGGACAAAAAGCGACGAGTCATACATCTGCCTCTTTTTAAGGAACCTTCCATAGCTGAGGAAAACGTCTATGCCGACCGGGTCTTTTTCCGTGAGGACGGCAGACATAGCCTTGCTGTAATATTCCAGCGCCTTGTCGTCTTCTCCGCATGCGGTCAGTATGTCCCCGTAAAGCACCCAGATGCTGTATTTGTCACCGCCGGTCTCCAAAAACGGAATAGCCTGCTCTACATAGTATCTCGCGCTGTCAAAACGTCCGAGCATGTAATACATGTAGGATGCAGCGAAAGCCCCGTTGTATTTCAGATATTTGTCCCCACGCTTATCACCTATGTCATATATATCCAATGCATACACAAGACCGTCAGGGTCATTACGCATATAATACGTTGTGGCCAGGTTGGCTTTCAGATTGGAAATCAGGATATCGTCATGTGCCCTGTAGGCGTACGGGAGGCCGGTAAGAAAGGATTTTATCGCTTTGTCGGCATCCGCCTCATCCCTGCGGTAATATATACCCATGCAATTGTACATGGTAGCCATTGACCAGTTGTCCGAATACTGTTCAGCCAATTGCCTTACACGTCCGAAATAGTAATCTATCGAATCATTGTCCCGTTTCGTCAGGTAGCCCTGTCCAAGATATGCCAAGGAAGCCAGATAATCCTCGCGGCAGAAATACTCCGAAGTCATACTGTTCAGCCTGTATGCCTTGCTGATTGCGGAATCAAACCTGTATGCTATGAAATCCGCCCTTATGGAAGAACGCAGGGAACGAACCCTCTCACGCTCCGCCCTGAATGCGGAACAACCGTCCATGACAATAATGACAATCGCCATGAGCAAAACCGGGATAAGGTATTTCCACTTATCATTAATCCTCATACACCTTATATATAGCCTCGCAAAGATACTCAGAAGCCGAAAGTAATGCAAATGCTTTTGCATTTGCGGATGCAATTTGATGATGCAATTTGCCGATGCGGATTTACGGATTTACGGATTTACGGATTTGCGGATTTGCGGATGCATAAACAAAAAAGGACGGCACCCGCCGCCCTTATGGTTTTCAGATAGTCTGACTGCTTATTAGGATGGTTACCCTTTTGGGGCACTCTCCTTACTCTCCTTACTTTCCTGCAATCATATCGATTTCAACCTTCGCCCCCATCGGTAGAGCTGCAACCTGATAGCATACTCTTGCAGGATATGCACCGGAAAAATGCTCGGCATATACGGCATTCATTGCTGCAAAGTCCTTTATGTCAGTCAGGAGCACTGTAGTTTTTACGACATCGGCAAAACTGTACCCTGCTTCCTCAAGTATTGCGGCCGCATTTGCAAGCGACTGCCTTGTCTGCTCCTCTATGGTTTCAGGAGCCTTGCCGGTAGCCGGATTGGTAGGAAGCTGGCCGGAAACAAACAACATGCCGTTAATCTCGATTGCCTGCGAATAAGGCCCCACTGCTGCCGGAGCCTTTGGTGAAGAAATTACTTTTTTCATTGTATCTGCTTTTTATTACATAAACTCTTGTCTCATCCGCTTTCATATACTAGCATCCGCTTCACATACGCCGGATGACTGGCAAAGATACTCAAAAGCCGGGTGCATGACAAATATTTTTTCATGACTATCTTCAGCAGGAGACGGGAGGCATCGGACTTGTACCGGGGAAAGTGCTACGGTTTCACGGCAAACCTGTTCACTTTCCCCCTCAACACAGAAAACACCCGTCCTTTGAAATAAAAAAGCGGCCATTAAGCCGCTTTACTGTCGTAGCCCCGAGCAGAATCGAACTGCTATCTAAAGTTTAGGAAACTTCCATTCTATCCGTTGAACTACGGGGCCATTGAATACCGCCGGATTAAGCGGTATGTTTCTCTATTATCTGACGACCACGGTAATAGCCGCACTCCGGACATACCCTGTGGTACAACACGGTAGCACCGCAATTAGAGCAAGTCGCAAGGGTTGGAAGTTCAGCCTTATAATGCGTTCTCCTCTTGTCTCTCCTCTGCTTGGAGATTTTGTGTTTTGGATGTGCCATCTCTAATAATATTTTTTTAGTTTATATTTCTCTCTATTCATCCCCGGCGCCGTACAAACTCTTCAGTACGGCAAAAGGATTGTGTTTTTCTTCAACATCAGTCTTTCCGGAATAAATCCGGCTCAATACTGCCGGATCGCATTCGCTCTCATCATGGACTTTCCTCAACGGCAGGGACAACATGACATAATCATAAACCCACTGGCTCAAATCGAGGTCGCTGTCTTTTCCGCACAAGACCACGTCTTCACTACCTTCCCCTTCCGTGTCCTCATCGGCCATATCGCAGAAACTAACGGAAAAGGACTTTCTAAAGTCCACGGGCATCGACAGCCTGCACAGACAACGGTCACAAGGCACGGCAACTTCGCCTTTGACTTCGCATACTATCGAAACCGAATCCGAAGACCGTTTGTCCACATTGACCGTCACCTCCACGGAGGCATCCATGACGGCATCTTCGTCAAATCCGGAAAAGAACTCTTTTTCCAATTTGCTCCTGAAACAATGGCTTCCAATGACCAAATCATTCAAGGGAATGACCAAATCTTTCTTGTCCATAACTCAATCCCAAATTGAGCCTGCAAAGTTAGAAATAATTTTTATTATGCAAAGAGAAATACCCCGATATTTCAAAAAAACTTCTTATTTTTCAGAGTCCGCCTTGCGTTTACGGTCTACATCGGAAAGAAGTATCTTCCTGATACGCATGGCATGAGGAGTGACCTCCACAAGTTCGTCGGACTGTATATATTCAAGGCATTCCTCAAGACTGAAAACGATTGGAGGCGGAAGCATCACCTTGTCGTCGCTTCCTGAAGCACGCATATTGGTCAGCTTCTTCGTTTTGCATACATTGACATTCAAATCGTTTTCACGTGTATGCTCTCCTACAACCTGTCCTGCATATATCTCAGTACCGGGATTGATGAAGAAACGACCCCTGTCCTGCAGCTTGTCCATTGCATACGCCACGGCCACGCCCGTTTCGAGCGAAACCAAAGAGCCGTTGTTGCGTTTTTCGATTTCTCCCTTGTACGGCTCGTAATCCTTAAAACGGTGGGCGATTATGGCCTCTCCCTGTGTCGCCGTCAGAAGATTGCTTCTCAAGCCTATTATCCCGCGGGACGGAATGTCGAAGTCGAGATGCACGCGGTCGCCTTTATTTTCCATCCTGACCAACGCTCCTTTTCTCCGCGTAGTCATTTCAATGGCTTTCCCGACAAATTCCTCCGGAAGGTCTATCGTCAGGCTTTCGACAGGCTCGCATCTTACCCCGTTTATGGTCTTGTCAAGCACTTTGGGCTGCCCTACCTGAAGCTCGAAGCCTTCGCGCCGCATGGTCTCTATCAATATGGAAAGGTGCAGCACGCCGCGGCCGTATACTATGAACGAGTCGGCAGTCGCACCAGGCTTTACCCTGAGGGCAAGGTTTTTTTCAAGCTCCCTCTCCAAACGCTCTTTCAAATGCCTTGACGTCACATATTTTCCATCCTTTCCGAAAAACGGGGAATCATTTACACAGAACAGCATGCTCATCGTCGGCTCATCGACGGAAATAGGAGGAAGCGGCTCGGGGTTTTCATAATCGGCTATCGTATCGCCTATTTCGAAATCCTCTACACCGACTACCGCGCAAATTTCTCCGCACGGGACTCTTTCCACCTTCTTCTTCTCCAAACCCTCAAAAACCATCAGTTCTTTGATCTTGCACTTGGTCTGGACATCATAGCGTTTGCACAGTGTCACATTCATGCCGGAAGCAAGTTCCCCGCGCGTAAGCCTGCCGACAGCTATACGGCCCACGTAAGGAGAATATTCCAGCGAAGATATAAGCATCTGCGGTGTCCCTTCGACGACAGGGGAAACCGGGATTTCCTGCAATATCACATCCAGCAAGGCCGTTATGTCATTCGCCGGCTTTCTCCAGTCGAGAGACATCCAACCCTGCTTGGCGCTGCCGTACACTGTCTTGAAGTCCAGCTGTTCCTCGGTAGCCCCCAAAGAAAACATAAGGTCGAAGACCTCCTCGTTCACTTCATCGGGACGGCAATTCTGCTTGTCCACCTTGTTTATGACGACTACAGGCTTCTTTCGCATTTCGATTGCCTTCTGCAAGACAAAACGTGTCTGCGGCATGCATCCTTCGAATGCATCCACGAGCAGCAGCACGCCGTCCGCCATATTGAGCACGCGCTCTACCTCACCTCCGAAATCGCTGTGTCCCGGAGTGTCTATGATATTGATCTTGGTGCCCTTGTAAGGGACGGAAACGTTCTTCGCCAGAATGGTTATGCCCCTTTCACGTTCAAGATCATTATTGTCCAGAATGAGTTCGCCCAGTTTCTCATTGTCCCTCACCAATTTCGATTGGTATATCATCCTGTCCACCAATGTGGTTTTCCCGTGGTCGACATGGGCGATGATTGCAATATTCCTTATCTCTTGCATATAAGTCTGAATGAGCCTGCAAAATTACCACTTTCATTCATTTTTTAAAGGATTTTTCGTATTTTTGTGCTTCTTTATGCCAAAAAGAAATGTTTTTATGACAGAAAAAATCATCATTTTAGACTTCGGGTCGCAAGTAACCCAACTCATAGGCAGGCGTTTGCGCGAGCTGAACGTATATTGCGAAATTTATCCTTTCAACAAAATCCCGGTCCTCGACGAGAGTGTCAAAGGCATAATATTATCCGGAAGTCCCTATTCTGTCAGGGACAAGGAAGCCCCGCGCATCGATTTGTCAGGCATAAAAGGCAGATTTCCTCTCCTCGGGATATGCTACGGGGCGCAATACATGGCATACCATTGCGGTGGAGACGTGAACGCTTCATTGTCAAGGGAATACGGACGTGCGCACCTGCATGTCGTCTCAAAATGCCCGTTGCTGGAAGGCGTTCCCGACAATTCACAGGTATGGATGTCACACGGTGACACGATAGCACGAATCCCGGAAAACGCCGAAACCATAGCCTCGACGGAAGACGTGGAAAACGCTGCGTACCGCATAAAAGGAGAAGAAACTTACGCCGTACAGTTCCATCCGGAAGTCTTCCATACGGAACAGGGACCGAAGATACTTGAAAATTTCGCAATCCGCATCTGCGGCTGCAAGGGCGACTGGACACCGGCCTCCTTTATCGAAAACACCGTGAAGGAACTGCGCGAAAAGATAGGTGAAGACAAGGTCATCCTCGGGCTTTCGGGCGGCGTGGACTCTACGGTCGCCGGCGTGCTGCTGAACAAGGCCATCGGGAAAAACCTTTATTGCATCTTCGTGGACAACGGGCTGCTTCGCCTCGATGAAGCCAAAGACGTGCTTTCATCATACAAGGACATGGGACTGAACGTAATCGGAGTGGATGCAAGCGAACGGTTCCTCGGCGCCCTGAAAGGGATAACCGACCCGGAAGCCAAGAGAAAGGCCATAGGAAAGACTTTCATAGAAGTATTCGACACCGAAGCCCAGAAAATAGAAGGGGCGAAATGGCTGGCTCAGGGAACCATATATCCCGACGTAATCGAATCGGCATCCGTGAAAGGGCCGTCCGCCACCATCAAGTCCCATCATAACGTTGGCGGTCTTCCAGAAAAAATGAATCTTAAAATAGTTGAACCGCTGCGGGCGCTTTTCAAGGACGAAGTAAGGCGCGTAGGAAGGCAGCTCGGCGTAAAAAAGGAACTGATCGACAGGCATCCTTTCCCGGGACCGTCTTTGGGAATCAGAATATTGGGGGAAGTCACTCCGGAAAAACTGGACATACTCCGCAAGGCGGACGACATATTTATAAGAGGACTGCGTTCCACGCCATGTGAAAAAGGCCTGAAATCAGCTTCCGACCCTTTGATGGAAGCCGAGACGCTTTACGAAACGATATGGCAGGCAGGCACAATACTGCTGCCGGTCAAGAGCGTCGGGGTCATGGGAGACGAAAGGACATACGAATACACCATCGCCCTGAGGGCCGTAATCTCCACCGACGGAATGACAGCCGACTGGGTTCATCTTCCTTACGGTTTTTTGGCCAAGACCTCCAACGATATCATCAACAAGGTACGCGGGGTGAACAGGGTTGTCTATGACATCAGTTCCAAACCGCCTGCAACGATAGAGTGGGAATAGTGGAACGGGAATAACAGGGGAGCCTGTGAAGTCCTGCATTAATATAAGGAGCTGCTTGATTTTTTTCGCCAAACAGCTCCTTTATATTTTTATTGCAGGTATATATTCTCTGCAATCTTTTCGACGAGGGTCTTCAGGGCTTCGTCGCTGGTCCACGCTATGTGCGGGGTCAGCAACAGTTTTTCTTTCAGGCACCTTCCGTCCTTGTCCGTATAATCCTTGAACTTCAGATACGGATGCCCGGGTTCAAGCGGCTCCCTGGCATATACATCCGTCGCGGCTCCGGCTATGATATTGTCCGACAATGCATCGGCAAGATCCTGTTCGTTTATTATCCCGCCCCTTCCCATGTTCAGTATATATGCGGAAGGCTTCATCAGTTTCAGCCTGTCGTAAGTGACAAGATTCCGGGTAGCATCGTTCAGAGGAGCATGGATTGTGACTATGTCGCTGACGCTCAATAAATCCTCCAACGGCAGCGAAGGATAATCCTTGCAATGGGATGTCCCGGAAGTAGAATAATAGGCCACTTCCATACCGAAAGCCACAGCAATGCGGGCGACTCTCTGCCCTATGTTGCCCATGCCTATGATGCCGAGTTTCTTGCCCTTCAACTCGAAAAACGGCCATGACATGTCGGAAAATATACCGTTTTCATAATATTCCCCGGTCTTGACCCTCCGGTCGAAATACGAGGCATGACCCACAAGGTTCAGGATATGCATGAAAGTGACCTGGGCCACCGATTCGGTGGAATACCCTGCCGCGTTCCTGACAGGGATGCCTTTGCTCCGGGCATATTCGATATCTATATTGTTCACCCCGGTCGCGGCCTCGCATATAAGCCTCAGCTTAGGCGCGGCATCAACAAGTTCTTTGTTTACAATGATTTTGTTCACTATCAGCACTTCACAGTCCTTAACACGCTCAATGGCCTGCTGAGGTGTGCTTCTCGGATACAGGATCAGTTCCCCTTTTTCTGCTATGGGAGCGAAAGACACGTCCCCCATGGTATCGCTGTCAAGAAATACTATTTTCATATAAGCAATGTTTTATAACGGATACAAAATTAGTATTTTTCATCTTCGGGCACAAAAAAAGAGCCCGTCTATTCGACAAGCTCTTGACTTAAGAAATCGTGCGCAGGATCAGACTCGAACTGACACGCCGTTGCCGGCACTACCCCCTCAAAGTAGCGTGTCTACCAATTTCACCACCTGCGCTCTTGTTTTGGGACTGCAAAGGTATAAACTTTTTCTGTTTTTTAAAATTTTTTTTACAAACTTTGCAAAAACTCATTGTATGAGGCTTCATGAAGTAAAAACAGGCATCGATGATGCGTTGGAATTTTATTATACGGGACGTGATGCCCTGAATGCCCTTTACGGCACGATAGAGGCAGCCGAAACGTCTGTACTGCTGGAATTTTTCATCATAGAAGACGACGAAATCGGGCAGCGGTTCGAGAAACTGCTATGCGCAAAATCAAAAGCAGGCGTCAAAGTTCTCGTATGCTACGATGCTTTCGGTTCATCCGGCACCGGAAGAAAATTTTTCAGGCGCATGGCTGATTCCGGTGTCCGCGTATCCAAATTCAATCCGTTCTTTTCCGCATACGGCATAACCCATCTGAACCACCGCAACCACCGCAAACTTGCTGTCATCGACAAGAAAGTCTCATTCGTAGGCGGTGTGAATATCGCCGACAGGTACTTTACCGGAGGGAAATACGCATTGTGGCGCGACACGTTCTGCCGCATAAGCGGAGAAGCCACGGCAGAAAAGCTCTCCGCCATATTTTACAATGACTTCAACCATATCTACAGAGCCGGAGGATTCATCGGAGAAGAATGGCTTATGTCCAAACTTTCATCCGCACGGAAATCCGTAAAAATCCTCACTCCATACTTCGCCCCGTCCAAAGAGCTTTACAAGGTACTTGCGGCCGCGTGCATGAGGGGTGTCGAAATCGACCTGATGATACCTTACAGGACTGACTCCAACATATTGCACTATTGCAACATGGCTTCGGTGAAACACTGTCTCGGCATGGGAATGCGCCTCCACCTGTTCTATAACGGATTCAACCATTCCAAAGTACTGATTGTCGATGACAATATAGCATACGTAGGATCGGCAAACATGGACAACCGGAGCCTGCGCTTAGATTACGAAATCATGTCCGAAATCGGCAATACGAAGTACGTGGACCTCTTGTTGAAGAGGTTTTTCAGAGATTTAAAATACTGCCAGAACTTGGAATCGGAAGAAGACTGGAAGGAGAGGCCAAAACGCTCGCGCCTTTACGAGCGCCTGGCCAGACTTTTATACAGGTTCTTGTGATTAACCCGCAATCGGGACTTTTCCCAAACAGCTTTTAAATCACGCCCCATTCCTTAGGGCGACCGAAAAGATCATCCTTGCCATTGTCCTGTTCATCGTCCTTCCCGCCACCCGGAACGTCATCGGAGTTGTCATCCGAAGTGCCGGAATCATCCGGACTATCGTCTTGCGGATTCCCGAAAAATTTGTCAAAACAATCCTTGTAGCCGCTTCCATACAATTCTTCTATCCTCTCCCCGAGTTTTTCTATGGATACGGTTTCCCGGTCAAACAATGCGAATATTTCTTCAGGGGAAAGCCCGGCATCTTCCAATGCGCGCAACATCTGAGGCTTGAACCAATATTCCTCCCCTGGCGTGAGCCCCATGCGGTACCTCTTATCAAACAGATACGAGCCGTAATAATACGCCCACATCTCGGTCAGCCCTATATACCCGTCAGAGGAACGGCCTCCTGTCCCATAAAGCCCTTTACCCGTGACACCGTTTATTGCCGTGGCAAGAGCGTACTGGTTCCAATAAGTATTTCCCACAACTGCATAATGGCTCGCATGGGCGGCTTCGTGATAGACTTCCCTGTACAAATCAAAGGCAGAGTCGCAGTCTCCCGTACCCAAAAGCACATCGGGCAGAAAGGACTTCAATATCGACATCACCTTGGGGAACTTCTCAGAAATGAAAGAATCGTCCCATACAGCACCGTGGTGCAGCATCAAAGTGTAGTCATCGGTCATTGAATCCATCATCCACAACCTCAGTCCGGACGGAGGAGGGAGTATACCGGAGGTGCCGTCTCCGCACATGTCAAAATATTCATACAGTACATTGTTCACAATGCAGCGGCGCCAGGTTGTCTGGTCGTTTCCGAACGTGAAGTTCATGTCAATCCCTTCCGAGGACTGCTTGCCGAGCGAAGATACAGATGCCGGCACCAATATGAAATTGAAACCGAGTGCAAATCCCCGTTCGTTTTCAAAGACTATGCGGTACTTCACCTTAGATGAAGAAAAGCTTTTGTTGAGCTTGAAATGCCCTGTCCCGTCCGTATAGCCTTTGGCCACTTTAACAAAAGAGTTTGCCACGACTTTGACACCGGCGACACCGGAACCTTCACCGGCATTGTAATTGGCGTCGGAAACGGTAAGCCTGCCCTGCGGGACATTCTTAGCGGCCTTGGTTTCATCACCGAGCATCCCCGCGTTGCCCGTAAGCCGGAACGCCTCCCGTTCCAGCATGGCGAAATCCACCCCGTCGGAACGCGTAATGGCATCCCCTTCGTCCAAACAGCATTCTTCTATGATTTCATACCGCATATCCGGAAAGTCGAAATCCTTTTCCACCACGGAATATTGCCAGGTGATGCTTCCTTCAGGCAGTTCAGGGTCGGTATAATAGTCCCCGTCCACCAGGATTTCATAATCCAAAGGATAGTCGAACAAAACCAGACCCCTGCTTTCCAGCAATCGGAAATCGGCCTCGTTTTCAGGCAGGAATCTCACATACAGGTGTGTCGTGGAAACGACATCCCGCGAAGAACGGGTAGAATACAGGGAAGAATAGGCAGCCTGCATGTTCTCGGTGGAATAGGGATTTTCCAGACGTTTCCCGAGTACTATCTTCCCATGTAACTGTTCAGGGACGGAAAGCGCATCGTCTCCACTCCCAACATCCAAATCAGCCGCAAGCTTTCTTTCACAAGCCGTCAGCACAATAAGCGGCAGTGCCAACAGTAAAATCAATCTGTTTTTCATATCGTGAATTTTATGTTTAGCACTGCTAAATTAAGCGGTTTTCATGTAACCGCAAAACAGAAAAGCGGGGCATACGCCTCGCTTTTCTGTTATAAATCAACCATTTACAAAATCGATTCCAAACAAATGCCGCCATAGAGGCGCACCGGTCATGGATTTTTCAGATATAACTTAAAATGAAAAAATGTAACAATTATTTTTTATGATTATCCGCAAAATTACCCCAAATGATTGTGTATGCAGTAATAGCCACGGACAGCGTGGCCGCCCGTGGCCTCGTGAACGGGTGGTGCCTGCCGCGAAGCGGTAGGAGGGATGTACTGTCCGTGGCTATTACTGCTTTCATCTTCATAAGGGTAATTTTGCGGATAATCGTTTTTTTTAAAAAGTATACCTTATTCCTATCGTCAGATCCCCGAGCCGTGCAGTGGCATGCCTTTTCTCGTCATACCAGTCCTTAGGGCGCAAAGGTTTCCCGTTCTCACCCACCGTTATCCTGCGCTCGTCACCTGCCAACTGCAATTTCGGAGACCATTCGAACGCCAGGGCAAGAGGAACATCCGGCAATTTGTACTCCACGCCCATCGCCGCATCCACCGAAAAATAGAAATTCCTTTCTTCCGTGACAAGGTTCCCATTGTCATCCATGATGCCGAACTGGGCCCCGAGCGAGACTCCCGGACCGATGAAAAGACTGAAACCGTCTTCGGACACAGGGAAATGGAACAGATAATCCGGCGAGAAGAGGACGAACTGCGGCCCCCTTTTGTCTATACCGTCAAAAGGCTCAAGTATTCCTATACTTAAATCCAGAGCCTGCCTTTCGGTCACGAATATCTTGTAATCCAAAGCAAGATTGTTGCCTATCTTCACTCCTATGCCGCTCCAATAGCCTTGTGCGCGGGACTGCAGGGGAAGCAATGCGAGCAGGCAGATGAAAGGCAATGCCATATTACGTATCTTGTTCATATATGCGTGTTTAAAAATAATTCACCTTACATTGCTCGAGGTCGGAAAGCAGATTGTTGGCCATACGGCTTACCCCGAAGCGGAACAGGCTCTTGTCAAGCCATTCCTTGCCGAGCACGGACGAGACTATCAGGTAATAACATGCCGCATCCCTGCCGGTAGTCATCCCTCCGGCAGGTTTAAAGCCGACTTTCCTCCCGGTCGCCTTGAAAAATGCGCGGATGCACTCGCACATTATATATGCCGCCGACGGGGTGGCCGACACTTCGGTCTTGCCTGTGGAAGTCTTTATGAAATCCACGCCGGCTTCCATCGCTATGAAAGACGCCACGGCTATGTTTTCTGGAGTGACGAGCAAACCCGTCTCAAGTATGGCTTTGAGTATCACAGTCCGTCCCTGCGATGCGGCGGCCTCGTCCACCGCCTTCCGGATTGCCGACAATTCATCGTATACCCGTTCATAATCCCCGTCCAGAAAAGCGTTCAGTGCAATCACCACGTCCACTTCATCCGCTCCTGCTTCCACAGCCATCCTGCATTCCAGCAATTTTACTTCAAGGAAACTTTGCGAATGCGGAAATACGCCGCTGACAACGGTAATATGTATGTCTTCGCTCTTTTTACAAGCCTTGACTACCGGGGCGAAATTGGAAAAGACACAGACCGAAGCCGGGTTAGGATATGAAGGATAATACTTTTTGAATGCATCCGCCTTCTCTACCATACGACGTATGGAAGAAGGGGTGTCATTGTTTTTCAAAGAAGTAAGATCCATCATGCCGAAGCAGGCCGCCAGCATCTCCGGGGTCATTGCCCCGTCTATGTCACGGGCAAGGATACTTAACTGACTGTCAATGGTATCCATATCCGGTTCATAACCGTATTTTTGAGAAAAATGTTCAATCATACAAAAAATATCAAAAATCCTTTTCTTTTGAATCCAAAATTATGGTGACAGGCCCGTCGTTTACGAGCGAAACTTTCATGTCCGCCCCGAAAACTCCCCGTCCGGCCTTCTTTCCGGACATGGCGGATACCATATCCAGGAATCTGTCATACAAGGGAGAGGATATCTCGCCGCGTGCGGCCCTGATGTATGACGGCCTGTTCCCTTTTTTAGTCGAAGCAAGCAAGGTAAACTGGCTTACTACAAGTATTTCTCCAGAAATGTCCAAAAGCGATTTGTTCATCACGCCTTCATCATCGTCAAAAATCCGCATCGACAGGATCTTTTTCGCTATCCATTCCAAATCCCCGTCCGTATCCTCGGGCACGAAACCGGCAAGTACCAACAGGCCTTTGCTTATCTTCCCGGATACGGGCATTCCGGACAGATCCATGTCCTTTTCAGATGCAATCCTGACCTCGGCAGACAGGACGCGCTGTAAAACCGCTCTCATCCCCTAACCTCTGATCTGTACCATAAAGCCCTCTTTTTCAAGAGGTCCGGCGATCTTAGCCATTTCTTCCACGGAAACTTTCTCCAAACCATGCTCGGGAGTGTCCCTGTCGATGGTATACATCATTATCTCACGTGGACGTACGCGCCTCACGATACCGTACCACCTCCGCACCCGTTCAGGATCCAGCATATCATATCCTGAACCCTTGAAAAATATGGTCTGCAATATGAAATCGCCTTTGAAAGCCTCCATTCCTTCGACAATTGTCTCAATAGAGTATTCGCCCTGAGGCCTGTTCACGCTGCGGACCACCTCTATGTCCGGGCTGTCCAGTTTCAGGATGGGATTGTCCACCTTCAAAAGCGCCTCGCGCACCCGGGGCTTCCATATCATCGTAGCATTCGAAAGCACTGACACCTTTGCCTTCGGACAATATTTGTCTCTGAGCCGCAATGTGTTGTCTATTATTTCCGGAAAATCGGGATGAAGCGTAGGCTCGCCGTTGCCGGAAAATGTAATCGTATCCAAAGGCTTGCCTTCCTCCGCAAATGCTTTCAGCCTGCCTTCAAGGGCGGAAGCGACTTCTTCGGAAGACGGCAGACGGTTGTCTTCCCTGTGCTGGCTGTTCCATCCGCATTCGCAATAAATACAGTCGAAATCGCACAGTTTGCCATGCTGGGGCAAAAGATTGACCCCGAGCGAAACCCCTAATCTGCGGGAAGAAACCGGACCGAATATTATATTTTCAAAAAGTGCCGTAGACATGTCTTCAAATCTGTTTTAAAGTATCCTTACAGACGAGGCCGCTTCTGTCAGCCGCATTGAAGCAGCATCGAAACCCTCTATATTTACGATACCGGGCTTTTTCCCCGCCTCAAAAGTCCCAAGGTCATCATCCTTGTCAAGGAACTCGGCTCCGTTTACAGTAGCCCACCGGAGTATCTCGGCAAACGGGATATCAGGGAAATTGTCCTGAATGCATTTCATTTCCGCCACGATGGACAACTGGTCGTTGCTGGAAAGCGAATCCGTGCCTATCGTTATCTTCAATCCTTCCTCCCTCATAAGGTTCAAAGGAGGCAACTGATTGTGGATAAACAGATTGGACAACGGGCATATTGCAAAATAAGGAGACTTTAGCCATTGTTTTGCGTAATCTATGCTCCTTTTATTTATCACTACATTGTGTACGAGCAATATATGTCCCCTGATCGGAGAACGCATGACCTTGCGGAGATTGTCTATGAAATATTCAAGGGCGGTCCCGCCTGTGACAGGAGGCGTAGGAAGGCCGCGGCCTTTGTAATTCTCGGCAAGTGCGCCCGTTCCTGACATTATCAGTTCTTCTTCCTGCCCGCTTTCCTGTGAATGATAGGAAAGATAGCCGCTCTTAAGCCCTGCAGCCGATGCCGCCCTGAGCAATTCTGGAGACATGGTATAACATGAATGCGGAGTAGGAGCCGCGTCTATCTCCATTTCTTTGGCTTTTGCGCAAAGTTCCAAAGCGCCTTCCACTATCATGTCCGCCTCTGAAGGGTCGGTGCCGAAAAGCTCTACGAACGTACGTGTGTACATAGGGGAACGCGACTTGCAATCGAAACTTTCATCGCAGTTGGAAATATCGGCCATTGCCGAAACACCCTGACGGTAAAGGTTTCTCATCTCCGTTTCCAAAGCATCTATACGCCCGTCTTTATCTACCGAGTCCCTCAAAGCGTTGATCTGGTCGATGAAACCGGCCATGCCGCTGCCTTTGGTAAAAGCCCCTTTCAGATAGGACAGTTCTATATGGCAATGCGCATTCACAAAACCGGGGACAATGGCTCCGGGATAATATTCCGCGACCGACAATGCCGAAGGGTTGAGATCGCGTGCCGCACCTGTCTTCAACACATAACCCTCATCGTCCGTCATGACATAACCGTCCCGGACAGGGTCGGAAACGACAGGGAAAATATAATCAGAAGTAAATATCCTCATTTTATCTTGTTACTTTTATCTGTTGTCAATGTATTCTGATGAAACCCCGACGTGTCGGAGGAAAACTCCCCGGTCACATCACCTCCGCCAATCTGCAATAGCTCTGTAAAAACTGCCGTACACACTGCCGCCGATGTATCTGCGGCAAACAGAGAATCGGCCACTGCCTGCATCGCCGCGCTGTCCCTCCTGGCCAAAAATGTCGAGTCCGCTATGAATCTCAGCGTATCCGCACAGGCGGAAGTGTCTTCAAGGAAGAACAGCGTATCGACAAAGACACATGCCATTCCCGATGTGTCCACTATTGACATATTGGCGGTGTCCGCTACTGATGCCAGATATCTCACCGGAGGCAAGTTCCTGATCAGGCTGTCCAGTACCGCACCCGAACGCCTGTCGCTGTCATCTTCCAGAATAAGGTCGATCACGGCCTCGCGGCGTTTCTCTATTATCATGCGGCTTTTTTTCAATATCCTTGTATAGCGGTCAGGATCAAGCGAATAGTATTCGAGGCTTTTCATGTAGTCATCCCCGGTATATCCGTATTTCTCAAAAACCTGCCCGTACACCAGCGATGTATCGGCAGCGGTCAGATATATCTGGTTCTTGTCCAGCCACTGGTCCACAATAAACAATTCGGCATTGATTTCCGCCATTTTCGCTCTCGGTATCCGGTCTTTTCTCGAACATCCGGAGGATAGCAGCAGAAACACAATCAAAAACGGTATGACGATATATCTTTTATATCTCATCGCAATTGAGCGCCGAATTCATTCTGGAACGTTTTCACCATATTTTCCATAAACCGTTCTACATCCTTGTCCGTCAATGTCTTGTCCAAATCACGGATAACGAATGACAACGCATATTGTTTCTTTCCCTGAGGAATCTTGTCCCCTCGGTAGACATCGAAGAGGGATACCTGCCTCAAAAGCTTGCGCCCTGCCTTGAACGCGGCCTTGCGCATGTCGGCAAAAGACACTCCCTCGTCTATAAGCAAAGCCAGGTCGCGCCTTACCTCCGGGAATTTCGGGAGAGGAGAATATTTCACTTCATTACGTGCGGCAAAACGCATAATCGCATCGAAGGAAACTTCCGCCGCGAACACCGGCTGCTTTATGCCGAATTGCTTCAATACGGCAGGGGCAACCGCTCCGATTACAGCCACTTTCTTTCCCTGCAAAGAGTATTCCATGCCTTCCGAGAAAATATCTTGCGGTGCCGGTGAAGTCTCAAAAGAATATATGTCGGCGCCTACCCTTCTCAGAATCATTTCAAGATACCCTTTCAGCAGGAAATAATCGCTTTTGCCGGGCTGACGGTTCCACGATTTTTCAGTAGAACCCGTGACAAACATGGAAAACATTTTCCTCTCGTCTATATCGGAAACCTTTCCCAGCTCCGTGCCTTTTTTCGCATAAACGGAACCGTATTCATAAAGTTTCATGGACGATACCTGACGGTTGATATTGTGTTCTATGACCTCCAAGCCATTGAACAGCAATGTTTGACGCATGACATTCAGGTCCGAGCTCAAAGGATTGAGTACCGATACGGACCGCTCTGCCGGGAAGGACGACAATTTCGAATAATAATCCCCTTTCGTAAGCGAATTGTTCATTATCTCGCTGAAACCGTTGGCGGACAGCAGGTCGGAAAGCAGGCCGGACACCCTTTCGGGATTTATCCCCGATGAAGCGTTGGCCGAAATCCTCACGCGGGAAGGAAATTCGACATTGTCATAACCGTATATCCTGAGGATCTCTTCAATGACATCGCATTCACGGGTAACATCCACCCTGTACGAAGGCACTTCCACTGTAGCCCCCGTCAAAGAACCGTCAGCCGCATATAAGCGTCCGATGATTGAAAATTCAAGAGCTTCAAGGATGGAGACCATTTTTTCCGCGCCGATGTGTTTGCCGATCAAAGTATCTATCCTCGGAAAATCCAGTTCTACCCGGCTTTTGATTACAGGCTGTGAAAAACACTCCGTGATACCTCCTTCGATATAACCTCCGGCACATTCGAGAATCAGCAAAGCCGCCCTTTTGGCCGCATAGTCCGTCAATGCAGGATCCACTCCGCGTTCATAACGGAAGGACGCATCCGTCTTCAATCCGTGCCTCTTGGAACTTTTACGCACCGTAACAGGGTTGAAGTATGCGCTTTCCAGGAAAATATCCGTCGTAGTATTGCTTATTCCGGAAAATTCCCCGCCGAAAATACCGGCCATGCACATAGGCTTTACAGCATCGCAGATCATAAGGTCTTCAGAAGAAAGCGTACGTTCCACACCGTCGAGAGTGACGAATTTTTCGCCTTCGGCGGCAGGGCGCACCACGATTTTTCCTCCTTCCACTTTTCCCAAATCGAATGCATGGAGAGGCAAACCGGCTTCCTGCATAACGAAATTGGTAATGTCCACTATGTTGTTTATCGGCCTCAGCCCCACCGAAAGCAGCCTTTTCTTCAACCATTCGGGAGACTCTCCGACCTTCACGTCTTTTATGGTCAGGCCTGAGTAACGCGGAGCCTTTTCAGGCGCAAGGACTTCTATTTGCGGGCCTTTGCCGTTTCCCGGCCTGAATGCGCCCACATCCGGCAAAGTCATGACAGCCTCATGGCCGTGGGTAACAAGATATGCATACAGATCCCTTGCCACCCCGATATGCGAAGCCGCGTCTATCCTGTTTGGAGTAAGTCCGATTTCATACACCACATCGCCTTCAAGGCCGAGGTACTCCTTGGCCGGCGTACCGGGTACGGCAGACGGGTCGAGCACCATGATACCTTCATGGGACGAACCTATCCCCAGTTCATCTTCAGCGCAGATCATTCCGAAAGACTCGACTCCCCTGATCTTGGATTTTTTAATCTTGAATTCAGTACCGTCTTCGGCCGGAAGCCGCGAGCCCACTGTAGCGAGCAGCACTTTTTGTCCCGCAGCCACATTGGATGCGCCGCAGACTACCTGCAAAAGTTCGCCGCCGCCGGCATTTACCTTTGTTATATGCAGATGATCGGAATCCGGGTGAGGCACGCACTCCGTAACTTCGGCAACGACAACCCCTTCAAGGCCGCCTTTGACCGGTTCCACATACTCCATCGCCTCCACTTCAAGTCCTGTAGAAGTCAAGGCGGACGCTATCTGCTCCGGAGTAAAATCCGTAGCGATGTATTCTTTCAGCCAACTGTAAGAAATCTTCATATCGTTAATTGTTATTTATATCATCGATCGAAAATATCGAATCGATAAACTCGCGTTTGTCAAAAATCTTCAAATCATCCACGCCTTCGCCGATGCCGACGAATTTCACAGGCACCTTGAAACGGTCCACGATTCCTATTACCACACCGCCTTTCGCCGTTCCGTCCAATTTTGTGACAGCCAAGGCGGTAATATCCGTGGCTTTTGCAAATTCCTGAGCCTGCATGTACGCGTTCTGCCCGGTAGAGCCGTCCAGAACAAGCAGCACCTCGTGAGGAGCATCCGGCACCACTTTCCGCATCACGTTGCGGATCTTGGTAAGCTCGTTCATGAGATTGACCTTATTGTGAAGCCTTCCGGCAGTATCTATCAGAACCACATCGGCTCCTTTGGCTACAGCCGAACTGACTGTATCGTAAGCGACGGATGCCGGATCCGCCCCCATGCCTTGCTTGACTATGTCCGCTCCGGAACGTTCCGCCCAGATTGTCAGCTGATCGACAGCCGCCGCCCTGAAAGTATCCGCCGCTCCAAGGACCACTTTCTTCCCCTGTGCCCTGAGCATGGAAGCGATCTTGCCTATCGTCGTGGTCTTGCCTACCCCGTTCACTCCGACGACCATGATGACATACGGTTTCTTCGAGAAGTCGAACGGTTCTGCCGCTCCATTGCCGGAAAAACCGGCCTTGCCACCATCGGAATGTCCTGCTTTACCGCCATCCGAAACATTCAACAGAGCCATCACCTCTTCCTTGACAAGATCTCCGAGCTCTTTCAGGTTCATATACTTGTCACGCTGTACCCGCTCCTCCAACCTGTCTATGACTTTCATAGTCGTGTCCACTCCCATGTCGGAAGCAATCAAAGCCTCCTCAATCCCGTCAAGCACATCATCGTCTATCACCGATTTGCCGAGGATAGCTTTTGACAATCTGGAGAAAAAGCCTTCTTTGGTCTTCTTCAACCCCTTATCGAAAATACCCATAATACAACAATTATACAACAATTTGCAAATATACGCAGAAGCCGAGAGAAAAGGAAATGAACTTGTTCAATTTCCTTTTCCGAGGCGCAACAGTATTTCTGCCCGACAGGGCAAATATACGCAGAAGCCGAGAGCAATGCAAATACATTTGCATTGACAATTGACATGTTTCGTCTGGAAGAGACGGGAGACCTCGGGCTCACGAATACGACGGGCGAAACATGCTATGCAAGCCTGACGGCTTGCGTTGCCGAGGCGTGAACCGTATTTCCGGCGAAGCCGAATATCGCAGAAGCCGAGAGTGGCATGGCATGCCTCGCAAAAAGAGGACGGGTGTCCGGTTTGTACCGGGGGAAAGTGCTACGGTTTCGCGGCAAATCGATTCACTTTCCCCGGAAGAACGGGAGAGGGATGCCGGCAGAATGGCCGTAGAGCCGAGAGCGCGATTATACCACGGGAAAAGTGCTACGGTTTCGCGACAAATCAGTTCACTTTCCCCCAAGAAGACAGATGTACGCCTGCCGGACCAGTATGACCGAGAACACAGTTTCGTGTTTCATGTTGCCGAGCTGGAATTGTTTATGAAAACTGCTGGAGCAGCCGTAAATTGTTAAATTTGCACAAAACCCTGTAAATCAATACATCGCATCGGTGCAAGTTAAGTCGATATGCTCCAGCAGACATGCAAAAACACACCTGCTGGAGCAACTGAAAATTGCCAATATTTCACAACTCACACATTATCATCACGTTACATCACAACAAATTAAATCCGGGTGCTCCAGCAAATTCTGTTTTTCACAGGCTGTTCTGCGGATTGCACTGCACCCCCGAGGCACATCCGGCTTAATTATAACATGCTGTTATTTATTAATAGACAGCAAGTTAATGCAATTGTGAAAATTTTTAGTGGTACTATGGCAGCAGCATGGCGACACCATGACGGCGACAGCTTCTGCATGACGGCCATGGCGGTACCATGACGACAGTATGGCAGCATCATGACGGCAGTACGACGATCCCGTAATGCATCACGGAGGTACCAGAACGGAGCCCAGAAAAAGACAAGGCCGTCATGCGTGCTGCACAAAGCACTTCATGAGCGGCCTTTCATTTGTGGAGCTGGGCGGACTCGAACCGCCGTCCAAACATCGCACCCAAAAGCTTTCTACACGTTTATTCCCTCTTTGATTGTCGGGCCATACCTGCCGGGGGACAGGTTGGCATAGCCTTATCCTTTTGGAACTTAAGGGACTTTAAAGGAGTCTGTCCCCGCATCCGGTTTCCATGATACCCCGTATGCCGCGCATAACCGGCCAAAAGGGCGGCGGGATACTCGTCATCGCAGACCTTGTCCGGATGATTAAGCGGTCAGCCTTAGGCTCGACTACGCAGCGAGTGCATAATTGTTATTGTTGCCAACTATAGGCTTGAAAGTTGAGTTTGCCGGCAAACTTCCAACGCCGGACGTGCTTACTTTCCGATGTCAAATGCTGTCAAAACCAAAACAGCCCCTTTATTAGAATACAAACGATGGGATACGCCGCAAAACGTATCCCGTCAGTTCGATATTGTCTTGAAAATCATCACTGTCCTCAGGCTCGCGCCGTCAGACAGCTGCATCTTCATTATTTCTTAGCGAAAAAATCCTTTACCTGCTCGGTCGGCACGAGCTCTTCTTTGAACATGTATGCGCCGGTCTTCGGCGATTTGTCCATACGGATGCACTTGATGACATTCTTAGTGCTCCCTTTCGCAAATGTTGCGACTGCTTTCTTTGCCATAGTTTATCTCCGATTCGTAAATAAATTATTTAATCTCGCGATGAACGGTTACTTTTTTCAAGAACGGATTGTATTTCCTACGTTCCAAACGCTCGGTAGTGTTTTTCTTGTTTTTGGTAGTAATATACCTTGAGATCCCCGGAACACCGGAAGCCCTCTGTTCAGTGCACTCCAAAATCACCTGAACCCTGTTACCTTTAGCTTTCTTTGCCATAACCCGCCAAATTAAACGTTTTTAACATAACCTTTCTTCTGAGCTTCCTTCAAAGAAACTGCAAGACCGTTCTTGCAGATAGTCCTGAGACCCTTGCAGGAAACTTTCAATGTAATATACCTCTGCTCTTCTTCCGACCAGAACTTCTTGGTCCTGAGATTCAGGGCGAACTCACGCTTTGTGCGTCTTTTGGAGTGGGAAACGTTGTTTCCTATCATCCTCTTTCTTCCTGTTATTTGACAAACTCTTGCCATATTATTATCTTTTATTTATTATTCAAAAATTCGGGGCTGCAAAATTATCCCCTTTTTCACTAAAAAACAAATTTTACTACAAAAATTTGAATATCCTGTTCCATCTGATATTCTTTGGGAAAGGCTTATTGCGATCAGAAGAGAACCATACCACTACCGGCTTGCCCACTATGTGATCTTCAGGGACGAATCCCCAATAACGCGAATCCAAAGAATTGTGACGGTTGTCTCCGATCATAAAATAGTAATCCTGCTCGAAAACATACGTCTCGGCCGCCTGGCCGTCGATGTATATCTCGCCATCCTTTATTTCCAGGTCATGCCCTTCATAGACCTCGATTATACGCCTGTAAAGAGGCAGGGAAGCAAGGTCGAGCCTGACCTCCGCGCCCTTTTCAGGAATCCAAAGCGGTCCGTAATTGTCCCTTGTCCAGTCCAGGGCAGGGTCGAAAGGGAAAATCAGCATATAGTTGTCCGAATCGGGACTGCCTTTGGCCTGTATGTTCTGCGAAACGGAAACGACTGCGGAAAGCCCTTTCATGCGCTCTGCGGCTTCTGCGGTGAGAGGCATCATCCTGTAACCCGGCAATGACGCATCGTAACGGGTTTCGGAAACATTGACTCCCATCTCGTCGAGAATCCTCGGATTAAGACGCTGGCCGGAAGTTACCACGGTATAGGTGTTCTGGACCCCCTCATACTGCGGAAGAGGACTGCCGTTCACCATGACAACGCCGTCCACAATGGAGAGAGTGTCTCCGGGAACAGCCACACAGCGTTTTACATAATTGTCCTTCTTGTCTGCGGGACGAACCTTCACAGGCCCGTAATTGTCCAGAACGAATTGCCTGCCGCTCAGACGGACATGAGTGTAATAATCCTCGGAAGGGTAACGCGACAATACCGTATCCCCGTGAGGGAAACCGAATACCACGTAATCCCCTCTCTCGACATGGCCGAAGCCTTTCAGCCTTCTGTATTTCCATTCGACCGCCGTAGAATATGACTCCTTGCCGGACGGAAGAACATTATGGGTAAAAGGGATGGTCAATGGCGTCTGCGGAATCTTCGGGCCGTAAGACAACTTGCTTACGAAAAGATAATCCCCTGTCATCAAAGAGTTTTCCATCGAGGAGGAAGGTATCTTGAATGCCTGAAGAAGGAAGATATTTATCAGGATGACGGCAACCAATGCGAATATTATGGCATCAAGCCAGTCAAGAAAAACATTGTGTTTTTCGCCCTCCTTGTATTTCTTCCGCCAAAACGCCCACTTGACTTTCTTCGTGACATTGAGATCAAACACTACGGCCAGACCGAACAGGAACCAATAGTTCCCGAGCCATACGACCCATGCCGTATACAGGACCGCCCAAAAGGCGAACCTCAGCCACCGGTTATGGTACAATTGTTTGAAATCCATCGTCACTGCGGATATTTAAACTATTTTAATCCCGTTTATTGCCTCTGAGGTTTACTTTACAGAATTTACTATCTGCTCGAACGCCTGAGGGTTATTCATGGCAAGGTCAGCCAAAACCTTACGGTCAAGCTCTATGTTCTGCTTTGCAAGACGTCCCATGAACTGTGAATAAGTCATGCCATACTGTCTTACTGCGGCATTGATCCTCTGAATCCAAAGAGAACGGAAGTTGCGTTTCTTGGTCTTGCGGTCACGGTATGCATACGTGAGCCCCTTCTCGTAGGTATTCTTTGCTACTGTCCAGACATTCTTGCGTGAAAGGAAGTTACCACGAGTCTGTTTTAAAATCTTTTTGCGGCGCGCTCTTGAAGCGACTGAATTTACCGATCTTGGCATAATTTTAATTTTTTTGGAGGCAGCGCCCTTCAACTGTCAAAGGGTCTTCCTGCTGCTTATCCCTTGTTAAACTTAAAAATAAATAAAACTAACTGAACGATTAGAAACCGAGCAAAGTCTTGATCCTCTTTGCATCACATTGATCCATCATGGAAACGTGAGTGAGGTTCCTCTTTTGCTTTTTGGTCTTTTTCGTGAGAATGTGGCTTTTGTAAGCGTGTTTTCTCTTGATTTTTCCCGTTCCGGTAAGCGTAAAGCGCTTTTTGGCACCGGAGTTGGTCTTCATTTTTGGCATTTCTAAAAAATTTTACTGTTATTACTAAAAAACAGAACTTATAAGTTTCAAGCTCATTGCAATTGCCCCGCCTCCGGGGCTACAGGTCATTATTTCTTCTTCAGCGGCGCAATCATCATTATCATGCGCTTCCCTTCGAGTTTCGGCATCTGCTCGGCTCGTCCGTAATCTTCAAGCTCGACGGCAAAACGGAGCAGCAGCTTTTCACCCTGGTCGGAAAAAAGGATCGAACGTCCCCTGAAAAACACGTAGGCCTTTACCTTCGCGCCTTCCGAAAGGAACTCCTGCGCATGTTTCAATTTGAATTGAAAATCATGCTCGTCCGTATTGGGGCCGAAACGTATCTCCTTGATTACCACCTTTGCAGCATTGGCCTTCATCTCCTTGGCCTTTTTCTTCTGCTGATAAAGGAATTTCTGGTAATCCATGATCTTGCACACCGGAGGATCCGCCTTTGCGGATATTTCCACAAGATCCAATTGGAGTTCTTCAGCCAGCCTCATTGCGGCCGACAGGTTACATATCCCGGGTTCGGGTATATTGTCACCTACTAATCTTACCCTCGGGGCGGTGATCTCCTCGTTTATCCTGACCTCACCGTCTTGATCCCGTTTATTGGTTTTACTGGCGTTTTCGCCGTTTTGCCTGTCGGCGCCGTTGATAGGCTTCCGCGGCAGTGGTTTTTTAAATGGGGTAGCGATAAAAAAATCCTCCAATGTTTTAAGCCCGCCGTTCAGAGCAGGCCTGGTTTAACCTGTATGTTTTAATCAATTCAATCAAGCAGTTTCTTAATCTCGTCATTGATGAGGGCCGCAAAATCGGCTATGCCCATCTGCCCGCAATCTTCCCCGCCTTGCCTGCGCACGGAAACCGCATCGGACTGGGCCTCTTTCTCGCCCACGACAAGCAGGTACGGTATCCTCTTCAGCTCGTTTTCACGTATCTTCTTGCCTATCGTCTCGTTCCTGTCATCAATTGAGGCGCGAATATCGGAATTATTCAGCAAATCGCAAACTTTTTTTGCATAATCGTTAAATTTCTCGCTGACAGGGAGTATCACGGCCTGATCCGGAGTAAGCCACAACGGAAGCCTTCCGGCGGTATGCTCCAACAGCACGGCCACGAATCTTTCCATTGAACCGAAAGGAGCACGGTGTATCATGATAGGACGGTGCTTCTTGTCATCGCTTCCTATGTATTCAAGCTCAAAACGCTCAGGAAGGTTGTAGTCTACCTGTATGGTACCCAACTGCCATTTGCGGCCGATCGCATCCTTGACCATGAAATCGAGTTTCGGTCCGTAAAATGCGGCCTCGCCGTATTCGACCACGGTCTTCAGGCCTTTTTCATCAGCGGCTTCCACAATGGCGCGCTCGGCCTTTTCCCAGTTTTCATCCGAACCTATGTATTTGTCCTTGTCGTCAGGGTCCCTCAACGACACCTGAGCCACATATTCATTGAAATCCAATGTCTTGAATATGTACAGCACGATGTCTATTACCTTGCAGAACTCTTCCTTCAGCTGATCTGGACGGCAGAAGATATGGGCGTCGTCCTGCGTAAAGCCCCTCACTCGCGTAAGCCCGTGCAACTCGCCGCTCTGCTCATAACGGTAGACCGTACCGAACTCGGCAAGCCTCAACGGAAGATCCTTGTACGACCTCGGCTTCGAACGGTATATCTCACAGTGGTGAGGGCAGTTCATCGGTTTCAGGAGGAATTCCTCCCCTTCCTGTGGAGTGGTTATCGGGCGGAATGAATCCTTGCCGTATTTTGCATAGTGGCCGGATGTGACATAAAGCTGCTTCTGTCCGATATGAGGAGTTATTACTGGCAGGTAGCCGTATGATTTCTGCACCTTCCGGAGGAACATTTCCAGCCTTTCGCGCAGCATCGCCCCCTTAGGCAGCCACAACGGGAGTCCCTGTCCTACCTTCTGGGAGAATGTGAACAGCTCCAGTTCCTTTCCTATCTTCCTGTGATCCCTCTTCTTGGCTTCCTCCATAAGGGCGAGGTATTCGTCAAGCATCGATTTCTTAGGGAAAGTGATACCGTATATACGGGTAAGCATCTGCCTGTGCTCGTCACCGCGCCAGTATGCCCCCGCTATGGAGGTCAGTTTCACGGCCTTGATGACAGAAGTATCCCTCAAATGCGGGCCGCGGCACAGGTCGGTAAACGAACCGTTGGTATAAAATGTAATGGTACCGTCCTGAAGATCCCTGATAAGCTCGCACTTGTATTCGTCGCCCTTTTCTGTATAGACCTTCATGGCCTCGTCCTTGGAAATATCCTTGCGTACGAATTTTTCCTTGGTCCGCGCAAGCTCCGTCATCCTGTCCTCGATCTTCTTCAATTCCGACTCGCCGAGCGTCCTGCCGCCGAGGTCTATGTCATAATAGAACCCGTTTTCAATGGCAGGCCCGATGCCGAACTTGACACCCGGGTACAGTTGCTGGAGAGCCTCCGCCATAAGGTGGGACGAAGAATGCCAGAACACCTGTTTTGCCTGAGGGTCCTCCCATTTGTGCAACTTGATGGACGCGCTCCTCTCTATAGGCCTTTCGAGATCATATATGATGCCTTTCCCTGTCTTGTCTTCGGGGAAAATGACAGTTGCGGCAAGCACTTCGGCCGCGAGCCTCGGGCTTATTCCCTCGGCTATTTCGTATGGCGTCACGCCCTCATGGTACTGGCGCACGCTCCCATCCGGGAAAGTAATGTCTATCATATCAAAAATGTTTAATCCAATCAAACGTGCAAAGATAGGAAATAATCCGTATATTTGCACCCAAATCGATTAAAATGAATACAAACTTGACAAAACAGCAAGCGTGGAACAGGGCGGCGAAGGACGGCGCCGTACTTTCGTCCATCACAATCGGGGCGAGCGTAATCAGCATAGTCATAGACAAAATCACAGCGGGAAGCACATCCACGATAACCGCCGCACTGATGATGGCAGTGTCCATGCTGCTCTGGGTGGCGAAGACCGGAGGTTCTTACCTGCTCCTTAAAAGACAGCTCGCCGCTTTCGGCAACGCGGCAGGCAATCCCGGAAAGCTTTTCGGGTACGGAGTGAAGGTCACCCTGTTTTCATCCATACTCTGCTCCGCATTCGTGGCCGTAAACCTCCTGTACATATCGGCCGACACCATGTCGGCGGCATGGGACACGGTCATGAAGATGTACAGCGGACAGATGGACAGCAACTCCATTGAAATGCTCGAGAGCATAAAAGAATACATGCCCGTGTACAGCACTGTGGGACAATTCATCTGGATGTATTTGATCGGAATAATATTCAGCGCGATCATTTCTTCTTCGGGAAGGAGGAACATGCCGTTCACTCCGGAACAGGAAGACCGCAGGGAAAACGGGAATGTCTCCGACATTCAATAACAACAAAACTTCAATCATGGACCTTTCAATCGTAATATCCCTATACAACGAAAACGAATCGTTAGTGGAGCTTGTGGAATGGATAGGCCGGGCAATAGACGGCAAGATACCGGACTATGAAATCGTAATGGTAGACGATGGAAGCACGGACGGGTCATGGCAGACAATATCCATGCTGTCTGAAAAATACGGTTCAAAGATAAAAGGCATCTCGTTCAGGCGCAATTACGGAAAATCCGCCGCGCTTTATTGCGGTTTTGCAGCCGCGACAGGGGATGTGGTGATAACCATGGATGCCGACCTGCAGGATTCCCCGGACGAAATACCGGAACTGTACAGGATGATACGCGAAGACGGCTACGACCTTGTATCAGGCTGGAAAAGGCACAGGCTGGACAACAAATTGACCAAGAACATCCCTTCAAAGATATACAACGCAACCGCCCGCCGGATAACCGGGATAAAGCTCCATGACATGAACTGCGGGCTAAAAGCCTACCGCAATGAAGTAGTAAAGAACATAGAAGTGTACGGCGAAATGCACCGTTACATACCGTACCTTGCAAAGAATGCAGGTTTTACCCGGATAGGCGAAAAAGAAGTCGTACACCGCAAAAGGAAATTCGGCAAGAGCAAGTTCGGAATAAACCGCTTCGTGAACGGCTACCTCGACCTGCTTTCACTTTGGTTCCTGATGACATTCGGCCGCAAGCCAATGCACCTCTTCGGACTCATCGGCTCGTTGCTGTTCATCATTGGAGGCATCATGGTGATATGGGTGATAATAGAAAAGGTAAGCAACCAGATACATGGAATAGATTACCGCGCCGTCACAGAACAGCCGCTTTTCTATCTTTCGCTTACCGCGATCATCATCGGCACCCAGCTCTTCCTTACCGGATTCATAGGAGAACTGATCTCCCGCAACAGCGAGGGGAGAAACACCTATAATATAAAAGACCGGCTTAATCTGGAATAAGAAGCCGCATAATGCCGACATGCAGAAGCCTGCGGCCCCGCCCGTTTTTCAGAAAAGCCCCGGAACAGTTTTCTATTTCCTATGCTGCGAGGCGGCCTGCTGGCCGGCATCCTGCCCCTGTTTCGGCATTCCCTCGGCTTCTTTCCCGGCCTTGAGCTTTGCATCGAAGTCGCCGGCGGAAATCATCTTGCAGCTTCCGTTGAACGAAGAGCCTATTTCGACGCTCAGTTTTACCACTTCGGCATTGCCGGTAAGAGAGCAGCCGTCCTTTAATGAGAGTACGTCGCCTATCGTCAGATCGCCTTCGATTTTACCCCACACATCGGCACTGCGCGCGATGACATCTCCTTTTATCACAGAAGACTCGCCTATGAGTATCTTGCCCTCGGTAATGATCTTGCCTTCAAAACGGCCGTCTATCCTGATATCCGACGACGATACCATCGTACCTTTCAAGGAAGTCCCGGCGGAAAGCCTGCTTATCTCATTGAAATCCACATGAAGTTCGTTTTTTGCCATATACTCGTCTATTTAAAAATCAAAAGCCGCCCATGTTGTCCGGCACAGGCGGCCCGTATAGTCCATAAAACCTGTATATCCGTTAAACCTGTAGCCTCTTAAATATGTACAGCCTCGCCGTGTACTGCCGAAGCCGCCTCCATTATGGCCTCGCTCATCGTAGGGTGCGGGAAGATGACGGACATTATGTCCCGCACGGTGGCTTTCATCTTCATCGCGACCGAAATTGTTGAAAGCATCTCGGTAACATTTTCCCCGACCATGCTTGCGCCCAGTATCCTGTCCGTATCCGGATCGGCAAGTATCTTTACGAAGCCCTCCCTTTCGCCGGAAGCCGTCGCCTTGCCGGAAGCCGTGAACGGGAATTTGCCTGCCTTGTATGCAACGCCTTTTTCCTTGGCCGTGCGTTCGTTAAGACCTACGGAAGCCACCTGCGGGCATGTGTAAGTGCATGAAGGGACGATACCGTAATCGACAGGCTCAGGATTCAGACCGGCTATGTTTTCTATGCAGTTGATTGCCTCGGCAGAAGCCACGTGGGCAAGGGCCGGAGTGGCAATTACGTCGCCTATCGCATAAACGCCCTCGAAAGATGTCTTGTAATGGGCATCAACAGGGATACGTCCTCTTACACATTCTATCCCGAGATCTTCAAGTCCTATTCCGCCCGTATTCGGGACTATTCCCACAGCAGACAGTACCACGTCGGCTTTCAACTCGACTTCCCCTTTCTTGGTATCTACTTTCAAGGCAACCCCTTCTCCTGAAGTGTCCACCGATTTGACTGCCGAGGAAACCATGACCTTGATGCCGCGTTTGCGGAAAGAGCGGCTGAGTTGGGCCGATGCCTCATCATCCTCCAAAGGCAAGAGCCTGTCCATAAATTCGATGATAGTCACGTCCACACCCAGTGACGCATAGAAAAACGCGAGTTCGCTGCCGATGGCGCCCGAGCCTATGACAGCCATGGATGCAGGCAACGATTCAGGCACAAGGGCATTACGGTAGCCGAGTATCTTTTTCCCGTCTATAGAGGCAAAAGGCAACGATGCGGCTTTCGCTCCGGTAGCGATGACCGTGTGGGTCGCGCAATAGGAAGTCTGCTCCCCGTCGGCGGCAGTAACATCGACCACGGCCTGAGAGCCGTCCTTGCGGAGTTTCGCCTCTCCGGCAATCACGGTCACGCCGTTCTTCTTGAACAGATATTCTATTCCTTTGGACATTGTGGCCGCGACATTGCGGCTGCGCGCCACGATCGAGGATATGTCGGCTTTGACATTCTCCGCCGAAAAGCCGTATTCAGCGCCTTTCATTGCCGTAGAATAACTTTCAGCGCTTTTAAGAAGGGCTTTCGTAGGGATGCATCCCCAGTTAAGGCATATCCCGCCCAATGATTCACGTTCCACGACCGCGCATTTCATGCCCAGCTGGGCTGCACGTATGGCGGCCACGTATCCTCCGGGGCCGGCACCTATTACTATTATATCGAATTTTTCCATATCTGTTGTTTTATTTTCTTGTCGGATTTACATTTAATATAAAACCATCATCATAGCCTGTCCGCCACGCATTCCGGCCTATTGCGCATTCTTTCCGCAGCAGTTCTTGTATTTCTTTCCGCTGCCGCAAGGGCAAGGGTCGTTTCTGCCCACTTTCTTCTCCACGCGTATAGGGGCATTGCTCTTAGGCTCTCCGCCGTTCGTGTGCAGGTCGTTCCTGCTGGTCTGCATCTGGCTCATGTCCGTCCGGCGCTGTACGCTCTCCCTTACGGAAGGATTCTGGCGCAACGGGACGAAAGCCCTGAGCAGGAATGACAGCACATCCGAAGTGATGTCCTGGACTGTTTCCTTGAAAAGCCCGTAACTTTCGACTTTATATATCAATAACGGGTCTTTCTGCTCGTATGTGGCGTTCTGTACCGACTGTTTCAGGTCATCCATGTTTCTGAGATGCTGCTTCCAGTGCTCGTCTATCTGATAAAGCATGATGGTCTTGGCCAAAGAACGTACTATCTCCTTCCCTCCGGTCTCGTATGATTTCCTAAGGTTTACGGCTATCGTCAAGGCCTTCATGCCGTCGCTTATAGGAATGGCTATGTTTTCATATATTGCGCCCTGGGTTTCGTAAACGTTCTTGATGACAGGATATGTCTGGGTCATCATGGTTTCCATACGACGGTCGTATGCCTCGGTTATGGCCTCTACCAATTTTCCGGACAGTTCCTCTTTCTTTGAATCCTCGAACGTCTTCTCATCGAAAGGAGGCTCTATCGAAAGAACCTTCATCAATTCGTATGAGAACGAGCCATAGTCATATTCGCCATACTTGTCAATGAAGAAGTCCGCCATGTCCTGAATCATGTTGGCCAAATCGATTTCTATCCTCTCACCGTTGAGGGCATTGCGCCTGCGCCCGTATATGGCCTTACGCTGGGCGTTCATCACGTCATCGTACTCCAGCAGACGTTTACGGATACCGAAGTTGTTCTCCTCCACCCTCTTCTGCGCACGCTCTATCATTCCTGAAAGGGCTGAAGAGTGCAGTGCCTCATCGTCTTTGAGCCCCAGCCTGTCCACGATGCGGGAAACTCGCTCGGCACCGAACAGACGCATCAGGTTGTCTTCAAGGGAAACATAGAAAACTGAAGATCCCGGGTCTCCCTGTCTTCCGGCACGTCCTCTCAACTGCCTGTCCACACGGCGGCTGTCATGCCTTTCCGTACCGATTATCGCCAGACCGCCGGCCTTGCGTACCTCGTCGGTCAGCTTGATATCGGTACCACGCCCGGCCATGTTTGTCGCGATGGTTACCGTGCCCGCCTCTCCGGCATGTGCGACTACCTCGGCCTCACGTGCATGCTGCTTGGCATTCAATACCTGGTGCTTGATGCCCCTCATGCGGAGCATCCTGCTTATAAGCTCGGAAACCTCGACGGATACAGTACCTACAAGAACCGGCCTGCCCTGTTGGGTGAGGCTGACGATTTCGTCTATGACGGCCTTGTACTTCGCCGTGCGGGTCTTGTAGATAATATCGTCCTGGTCCACCCTTATCACCGGCCTGTTAGTCGGTATGACCATTACATCCATCTTGTATATCGACCAGAACTCTCCGGCTTCCGTCTCCGCGGTACCGGTCATTCCGGCCAGCTTGTGGTACATCCTGAAATAGTTCTGGAGGGTAATTGTCGCGAATGTCTGCGTGGCCGCCTCGACTTTCACGTTTTCCTTGGCCTCTATTGCCTGGTGCAGCCCGTCGGAATAACGGCGGCCCTCGAGGATACGTCCTGTCTGCTCGTCCACGATTTTCACCTTGTTGTCCATAACGACGTATTCAACGTCCTTTTCGAACATGGCGTATGCCTTCAGGAGCTGGTGGACGGTATGCACGCGTTCCGATTTCAGGGCGTAATCCGAAAGTATCTCGTCTTTTTTCTGCTGCTTTGCCGCCTCGTCCAATGACGCGTCCTTTTCAAGTTCCGCAATCTCCTCGCCGACGTCCGGCAACACGAAAAACTTATTGTCTTCGAATCTCTCGCTCAGGAGGTCATGGCCCTTGTCGGTCAGATCCACCGTCTTCTGCTTCTCGTCTATCACGAAATACAGAGGATCGGTGATTATGTGCATGTTGCGGTTGTTGTCCTGCATATAGCGGCCTTCAACGCTCAGAAGCAGTTGTTTCATGCCGGGCTCGCTGAGGAATTTGATCAGGGCGTTCATCTTAGGAAGCGCCTTGTGCGCCCTGAGCAATGCGACCGCGCCTTCGTCCGTCTTGCCTTCGCCTATGAGTTTCTTGGCCTCGTTGAGGTATCCGATCGCAAGGAGCCTCTGGGCATTGTAAAGTTTTTCAACGTATGGCTTGTACTCCCCGAACTGCTGGTCGTCGCCCTTAGGAACCGGTCCGGAAATAATCAACGGGGTACGGGCATCGTCTATCAACACAGAGTCCACCTCGTCGACTATCGCATAGTGGTGCTTGCGCTGCACAAGATCCTTGGTGGATATGGCCATGTTGTCCCTCAGGTAGTCGAAACCGAATTCATTGTTGGTACCGAATGTTATGTCGGCATTGTATGCGGCCTTCCTTGTGTCCGAATTGGGCTGGTGCTTGTCTATGCAATCAACCGAAAGCCCGTGGAACATATAAAGAGGACCCATCCATTCAGAGTCACGCTTTGACAGGTAATCATTGACGGTTACCACATGCACACCCTTGCCTGCCAATGCATTCAGAAAGACTGGAAGGGTCGCCACAAGGGTTTTTCCCTCACCGGTGGCCATCTCGGCTATCTTTCCCTGATGAAGGGCGATACCGCCGATGAGCTGGACATCATAATGCACCATGTCCCATACGATGGTATTGCCTCCGGCCATCCATGAGTTTTTCCAGACGGCCTCGTCTCCGTCTATCGACACGAAATCTTTCTGCGAACTCAGTTTACGGTCGAAATCGGACGCCTTCACCCTTATCTTGCTGTTCTCGGCAAAACGGCGTGCAGTGGATTTCATGATGGCAAAGGCATCGGGAAGAATCTCGTTCAACACCTTTTCTATGGTATCGTCTATGTTCTTTTCCAAGGTATCGGCTTCCGAAGCCAGTTTTTCCTTTTCCTTGACAGGGAGATCCTTGTCCATCTCTTCCTTTATCTGGGCAATCCTTGCCTCATCGGAGGCTATGGCGGCAGCCACACGCTCCTTCAACGCGGCACTTGCCTCCCTCAGCTCGTCCACCGTGAGCCTGTCTATCCTTTCGTATGCCGCCAGCACCTTGTCCAGAATAGGCCTTACGGCTTTCAAATCACGTTCGGACTTTGATCCGAACAACTTTTTCAAAATATCAGCAAAAGACATATATCCTCTTTATATCAATTAAAATCCAAATAATTTGCAAATATACTAAGAAGCCGAGAGCAATGCAAATGAATTTGCATTGCTTGTTTCGGGCAGAGTCAACGATCAAGTGCAACGGCTTGTTTCGCGAGGCAGAGGGCTTGTTTCGCCCGGATGGGCCGGGAGGCCCCGGGCTCACGGACACGACGGGAGCCCTGGGCTTGTACCGGGGGAAAGTGCTACGATTTCGCGGCAAATTGATTCACTTTCCCCGGAAGGACGGGCGAGAGATGCAGACAGAATGGCCGTAGAGCCGAGAGCGCGATTCCTCCCTCGGGGGAAAGTGCTACGATTTCACGACAAATCGATTCACTTCCCCCCCTCAAGAATACCACATTGCACTGGCAGATGCTATTTATGAAAATTCCTGGAGCAACCGCAAATTGTCTAATTTACACAAAACCTTGTAAATCAACACGTCACACCAATATAAGTTAAGTCGGCTTGCTCCAGCAGGCATGTTTTTGCATAGCTGTTGGAGCGACTGAAAATTGTCAATATTTTACAACCCACACATTATCACCAAGTTACAACACCGTGAATTAAGTCCGGGTGCTCCAGCAAATTCTGTTTTACATAAGCCTTGATTTAGAAGCTGTTTAATTTTTTTCAAAAGTTCTTTGTGACACCATTCCGGCATGTTTCCGCCGTTTTTATTGTAAAATAGCGCTGCTATTCTCCTCAAAAAATGGCAAAAACCTGCACGAAAGCCTGCCTCAAATGTTCTGAGAAAAAATTTTAAACAGCTTCTCATGAAGTACAAGAAGCATACATAAAAAAGAGGGCATGCCATTCAGACACGCCTGAGGGGCTGCGCCAAAATTTGCCATTTTGACACAGCCCCTCTGATAAAACCTATATCTTTCCTTCCGGTAATTATTCTGCCAATGAGATGGCCCCGGTAGGGCAGACATCCGAACATGCTCCGCATTCAATGCATTTGTCCGGATCGATTTTGTAAATATCGCCTGCGGAAATAGCCCCAACAGGGCATTCATCGATGCATGTGCCGCAAGCAGCACAGTTTTCTGAAATTTTGTAAGCCATTATAAAAATTTTAAAAGTTAGTTGCCATAATTGGCCGCAAATATATCACATTTTTTTCAATTCGAGCCGAATATGGCTTATATTTGTTCCCGAAATTTTCATTTTAATATATTATTTGATTGCATGAAACGCTATTTTTTATTGATAATCATAACAATACTGACAGCGATACCCGGATTGGCCCAGACCGGGGAAACTTTCGGGGACGCCGTTCGGTTCGAGAAGACCGTACATGATTTCGGGACTTTGAAACTGGGTTCGGGAGCCGTGGAGTGCAGTTTCGGGTTTGAAAACATCTCTTCTTCCCCGATGGCCGTCTACAATGTCGTCACATCATGCGGATGCGCGACGATAGACTATACAAAAGAACCGATAATGCCCAACGGCAAGGGAGAAATCCGCGTAAGGTACACAAACGACGAAGGCCCTTACCCTTTCGACAAGACTATCACCGTTTACATGTCCAATTACACGCGCCCTATCCTGCTTAGGATAAGAGGGGTATGCGTAGACAAGGAAAAAAGCCTTTCCGAAATCTACACCGTCGCTTACGGCAGTTTCGCCATGAGGAAAACCGAATATTCCATCGGAAACATAGACCAGGGAAAATCAAAAGGCGACGAGGCATACGTTGCAAACACTTCCGGGCAGCCCGTAAAAGTGGATTTCACATCCGTCACGCCGGGGCTGGAAATATCCGTATCGCCCAACCCCATTCCCGCAAACAGCACGGCAAAAATGACTTTCAAGGCAAACACGGCTTCCGGAATGTGGGGAAAGACCGCATTCACGGCCGTCCCGAGGGTAAACGGGAAGACGTATGGCAACCAGGAACCGGTCACGGTCAGGTGCTTCGTGAAAGAGGACTTCAGCAAAATGAGCGAAGAACAGTTGAAAAAAGCCCCGCTGCCTATCTTCAGGAACAGCAGTTACACATTCGACCCTGTATCAAAAGGGACGGCAGTAAAGGGCACATTTACCTTGAAAAACCAGGGGCACAGCGACTTGAAGATACATAAAATAGAAAGCGACGCGGACGACGTCGTTTTTCCGGACATTGAGGACATAGCCCCGGGCGAAAGCCGCGAAATAAGGTTCACATTCGACACCTCGGACAGGACACAGGGGGAAGAAGTATTGATAATCACCACATTGACAACAAATTCGCCGACAAGGCCGATGATAAACATATTCATACAAGGATACATAAAATAACGATACGACATGAAACAGCAGCAAGGAGATTTCTTCGGAGACTATCACAATAACGACAGTGCCCTTGACATACAGGGAGGAGTAGTACAGCCGCCGTCGGTAAACCCGTATTTAGACAGGGTTCCAAAGAAAAAACGCGAAATACAGCCTGCTTCATACTACATAGACGGGATTTTCTCAGGAGACAGGACCATACTGAGCCAGGCCATAACACTGGTTGAAAGTTCACTGCACAGCCACAGGGCCGTCGCGGATGAAATCATCGCGGCCTGCCAGAGACACTCATCCAAGACAGAAAGCATGAGGATAGGCATAACAGGGGTTCCGGGAGTAGGGAAAAGCACATTCATCGAAGCATTCGGAAGCTATATAACTTCGCAGGGACACAGACTGGCGGTACTTGCGATAGACCCAAGCAGCGAAAGGTCGAAAGGCAGCATACTCGGGGACAAGACAAGGATGGAAACACTGTGCAACGACCCGAACGCATTCATAAGGCCGAGCCCGAGCGCGGGTTCCTTGGGAGGAGTAGCAAGGAAAACGAGGGAAACCATCCTGCTTTGCGAGGCCGCAGGATTCGACGTGGTATTCATCGAGACAGTCGGAGTGGGACAATCCGAAACCGCCGTGCATTCGATGAGCGATTTCTTCCTGCTGTTGATGCTCTCTGGAGCCGGAGACGAACTGCAGGGAATCAAAAGAGGCATAATGGAAATGTCCGACCTCATAGCCATAACCAAGGCGGACGGCACCAATGTGGACAAGGCCAACATGGCAATGGCTCTTTACCGTAACGCCCTCGCCCTCTTCCCTCCGACCGAGTCGGGATGGAAACCTACGGCACTGACATCATCGGCCGTGACAAAGGCCGGACTGGAAGACATACTCAGGAAAATCAAAGAATATTTCGAACTGGTCAAGAGCAACGGATATTATCTGAAAAAGAGGCGCGAACAGGCCCGTTTCTGGATGTACGAGAGCATCAACGACGGCCTGAAAGAAATGTTTTACGAAGACGAGAACATATCCAGGCTGCTTCCGTACTACGAAGAAGCGGTACTGGAAGGGAAACTGGAATCGTTCAGCGCGGCCGGCGAACTGCTCGCCAAGTACAAAGGAGAATGACAAGCATCCTGTCCAATAGCATATTGATCACCGGCATCGTGATATGCATGATGTCGATGATCGAGCTTGTCAATGAAAAAACAAAAGGAAAATTTTTCGAACGTTTCAGCGGTAACGGGCTGAGGCAAATCATATTCGCCACCCTGCTCGGCTGCATACCCGGATGCATCGGAGGGTTTGCCACCGTATCGCTTTACAGCAGGAGGATGATCAGCATCGGCGCACTTACAGCCATGATGATAGCATCGTCGGGAGATGAAGCCTTTGTCATGCTGGCGATGTTTCCGGGGAAAGCCGTGCTGCTCATGGCCGTATTGGCAGTAATAGCGATAATCTGCGGGGCAGCCATAGACAAGGCATTGCCGGAAGGCATCGGAAAAACGGGGAGAACCGGAATTGCCGGATATAACGGGGATCAAAGGACCTGCGACAAAATCCCTGATAGACGGGAAGGCACCAAGAATGAGGGAAACCCGCCGCATAATGACACGGCAGCCGGCCATGCCGGGAGATACGGCCTGAAACGGGCAGGACTTGCCGTCGGCTTCATGCTGTTCATAGCCGCCCTGATAAGCGGAGGCATCGGACACAGCCACGGAAACGACGAGGGGATAAGACTGACCCTGCTCGACGAGGCATGGATGAATGCGTTGTTCGGAATATTGGCGTTGTCTCTGGTTGCCGCATCCATATTCGGAAGCCGGAAAATCGTGGAGATCGAAATGCACATAGTAAAGCGGCACGCACTGCCCATATTCCTGTGGACTGCCGGAGCGCTTGCCCTGGTGCATCTGACCATGCAGCACATAGACATAGCCGACTGGATAGGCAACAACATACCGCTTATGATATTACTGGCATCGCTCATAGGCATCATACCCGAATCCGGCCCGAATCTGATATTCGTGACACTGTTTGCAAGCGGAAGCATACCTTTCTCCGTACTGCTGGCCAATTCCATTTCACAGGACGGCCATTCGTCCATACCGTTACTTGCTGAAAACAAAAAGAGCTTCGCGGTAACGAAGCTCCTCAATACTGCCATAGCCCTTGTC
The DNA here is from genome assembly GCA_017694935.1 of Candidatus Merdivivens pullistercoris. Lineage (GTDB taxonomy): Bacteria > Bacteroidota > Bacteroidia > Bacteroidales > UBA932 > Merdivivens > Merdivivens pullistercoris. Next base: position 30,428 of record JADIME010000044.1, on the reverse strand, counting down.
TGCGGTTATGCCGCAATGTTCATCGAAAGGCTGGTATAATTACCGGTCATTCCCTGTCGCCTATATCCACATTGCTGTTTACATGGTCTTTGTCCACTATCAACACGGAACCGTCGCGCGGCACTGTGGACTCATCGTAAACAAGCTGGAATTCATCCACGTACAACACGCTGCCTACCGCTCCGGTAAAATAGTTGCCATAACGGCTCGCACACGAAATCACGACTATGTGAGTGGCCTTGCGGGATTTGTCCCTCCATGCCTCATCGTCGAGGTGTATGAAAAACTCGACATATTCCCCATTGGTACTCTGATCCGAAACGAGTTCACGGAATGCAAGGATGTCCGGATCGTCCATGTCTATGTACTGGCGTTTCGTACTGTTCACGTCGAACGGCTTGTCCCATGCTGTAAGCATGATGTATATCTGGCACATGTCGGTACGCCCCATCAGGTCCTCGTACGGGGTATCCACCTTGTTTATAGTGGCAGGCTCGTATGAATAATAGCCCCTCAGCCCTACCGGGCGCGACTCGAAAGGCACTCCGAATTCGAGCAATGCCGAGATTCCTTCCGTACCTTTATACCGTCCGCTGTACAGGTTGCCCGCGGCCATTACGCCCAACACGGATTTCGTTTCAAGGCGTGCCGCTCGTTTTCCTTCACCACGTACAGCCAAAAAGTTGTCCTCAGGCGTAGTAGGATTCACCGGACTGAGTGTATTAGCCCCCATGTTTGCCGTATCCCACCATGTCTCGGCAGATTCATCGGCACGCGGGAACCATGCGCCTCCGCTGCTCAGGAACCATTCGTCATACGAACTGTTCGGTATCTGCACGGCCGCTTCCGTATGGAAATCAAATTCTGCCGACACATCATCGCCCGAAACAATACGTACCGTATAATCTGTATCATCATCCAAGCCTGTAATGACAGCGGACATCCTTACGCCGTCCATGACAAGGTCACCCTCATAGCGCTGCCACTCCTCATCTGAAGCCTTCCTGAATTCAAGCACGGCGGTGTTGTCCTGTTCTTTGCCCAACATGCCTGTCACATCGGCACTGTATGCCCACGCATTTACGGAAGTTATTTCAAGGCTTACTTCCCACGGAAGCACGCGCACTCCCCAACGCTCCGTTTCCCCCGAATATGCGACATTGAAATAAACAATGTCCGTAAAATCATGTACTTCCTTGAAATCAGGCGAGATTTCGGAACCTTCGATACCCAGTTTTGCATCCAGTACTTCTATTTCCGACAACGGATTGGTATCCGCCACCTTCACTACAACCATTTTTTCCGTCTCGTTGATATCTTCCTCCCCGGCCTGGTTGCGTATCTTGAAATGACGGGTTATCCGCTGGTTGGCTATAATAGTCCACGTAAACGACTCATAAACGCTCACCTGAACCTCGACCGGCGTACGCAGATCCATATAGGTATTCATTTCATTGTAAGTGGTCCCTTTGCCGAAAGTTATCACAGAGTCATAATTCGACGCTATCTCCAACAATCTGACAGAGCCGAGATCATACGTCTCATAAATCTCCACGGTAACAGTCCGCTTGTCATTGTCTATCACGGCTTCACCCACCTGGCCTTCGAATCTTATGGAAGTTATGGCCGGCTTCACGTCGGGATAAGACATGTCATTTACAAGGCACCCTTCCAAAACGCAGAACGCAAGCAGGGATGTAATGACAGAATAAAATCTTCGTAACATAACCTGTTATCCCTCCATTATTTACGTCCACGGCTCACTGCCGTAGGAATGTAAAACGTCAGACCGAAATTGATATTCAGGATATTGATCTTGAAATTCGCCCCGCTCTTTTCGTACGTGCCTTCGTACACCTGGTTTGTATATTGGGTCACGCGCTTGTAGTCGAATCCGAGAACTCCTACCGACACTTCAAGGGCGGTTTCATTCGTAACGAAAAACACCACTCCCGGTGTCAGTCCGAGTCCCAGCTGGGCCATTTCCTGATAAGTGCCGTATTTGTCCTCCGCGACCTGTTTGTAATTCTTGGATTGGCCGTAACCGCCAGACAGCCTTACTTCGGTAAAAAAGCCGAACCTCTTGCTGACCCCTATCGGAAAATAGTTCCTCATCGTTATGGAAGCGGTATAACTCCGGTTTATCATGGTAAAATCGGATATGTCGAACCCGAGATCGTCGGACAAATCTATCGAAGCCCCTCCCATGCCGAGATTGTAAGTATCATAATCGAAACGCGCACCTACGGAAAGGTTGTCACGGACAAAATACGATACGTGCGGCGCAATTCCGAAAGTCGTCCCGGACAAAGTAAGGCCGTCAATCATAAGAAACTTATAATTGTTGAAATCATAATTGGCATACGACACGGACAATCCGGCCATCACTGTACCCTTGGGCACGAACACAAAGGATTTGTTGCGTCCCAAACCACGGTCGAATCCCGAATACTCCGAAGCCGTCCCGTCCTGTGCTTCCTCGTCACTCCTGTCGATACGTTTTTCCAGATCCGCCTGCGGACAAGAACCGTTTATCTCCGGAGCCGAAGCAAAGGCCACGTCCGGAACGCCGGAAAGAAGCGCGACAAGCAGCGACAGACGGAACACTACGGAAAATCTGTTCCTATTGAAAATCATAATTTACAAAAATTTCAGTTATTCTACCCTATGCACGGTCAGGGTCTTTGATGTTTCCTGCCCTTTCGAATCCACCACGCGAATTGCAAACGGATAAGGGTTTTCAGATGCGGGCATCAAAGTCATGAAGGCACCTATGGAAAACGTATGCTCGGTCTTGCCTTTGACAGGGTCTTCGGAATCGTAAAGGCCGAGGCCTCCCAAGAATTGCGCCAAACCGCTATCCGTAATATTCGCTATGTCCCAATTGCCGGATTTGACAGCATCGCTCATCGGCAGCATGGAAAGCATAAAAAGAAGCTCTTGAGACTCAATCTTCACGAACAGGTTTTCTATGCCGTTCTCGGCCTTTACGGTAATATCGACAACCGCATCCTGCGCCTCGGCATTGGTGAATGTCACATCCTCATCGCATGAAAAAGCAATCTCGGGAGCGGCTCCTACAGGTTCTTCCGGCACGCCCGGCACTGTAATGTCCACATTGCGGTCGTTGGTGCTGCCGTCCACGGAAATCTTTATGGCACCCGAGCCGCCGGTATCAGGGACATCCTTGACTGCGATATTCAATATGAAATGGTCGCGAGGGTTCACGTCCTCTATGGTGCTTGTGATATTGACACTCTCGTCATCGGCGATACGCTTTCCTATCACATTCACCTGCAAAGGAGACACGGCAAAATAGGCAGCCTTGCCTTCTTCTATGTACTCTTGGGTGAAAACCAGCGACTTGTCATATTCCGTAGCCGTAACGGTCACGCTGTAATCCTTGATCTGGTCGGTAAAAGACTTGTCCAGTTTTACGGAAACCTTCACATTGTCGAGGCTGCATGTCAGTTCCACGGAAGTCTGTTCACCCTCGGTTATGGTAAATTCCTTCTCACCGGAAAAAGAAGGGGTGTCGAAAGCCGCCTGTGAAGCTCCCGACGTATAGGCCCTTACCTTGTACTGTCCCGGGGCAAGTTCTATTTCGGCAGGCATGGCAGTCGCATCCGCATAAGACTCGACTTCGGCACCGTCCGCATTCTCGATGACCACGCTCATCGAAGAAAGGTCGAAATCCGTAGCCTTTGTGGATATTTCGATATAATCGTTGCCGTCATATCCTAATGTGCATGACAATGTACCTTTTACTCCATCAGTAATCTTCTCCTGGCATGAAACGGCCGCAAAAGCAGCCATGACAAGCAAATAAAAAAGTTTTTTCATTCTAAAATACGTTAAAATTAAACTTCGTCAAGAGGGCAAAGGTAATGATTTTTTTGAAAAACGTTGTCGCTTTCGCAAAACCTGAGATAAATTATAATATGATTCTCCGCAAAATTACCCCCCCCGATTTCCCTGCCTGCCCTGCAGGTACGTTGTCGCCACGCAGACCGGTTCGTATTACAGGCCACGACAGGAGCCATTTATGAAAACTGCCGGAGCAACTGCAAATTGTCGAATTTATGCAAGACCTTGTAAATCAGCACATCACAGAGCTACGAGTTAAGTCGGCTTGCTCCAGCAAATTTTGTTTTTCACTGGCCTTGATACACGCAAAAGAAGGACATGCCATGCGGCACATCCTTCTTTTGCAAAGTTTACTCTATCTATTTATCCAATGAAACGTTAATCGATTAATTAATTGTCTTTCACGCATCTTACGGACATTCCGAGGGCACGGTTGTAGTCGAACTCTATCACGGCGCCGCCATCGAACATTATCACCTGGCTTTGTCCGGAGAAGCCGGATCCGTCCCAAGTAAGGGCTGGGGTAGCCATCCAATAGTATCCGGTTTTGCCCACATTAACCAACACTTCATCATGGTTTGCCGCATATCCTACTGCCGGCCACCAACCGATATTCGGATGGTCGAATCCGCTTTCCTTCCAAGTCCACTGGGAGGCTTCTATCTCATTCAGAGGGAAGTCCTCTGTACCTTTGGCACCTCCTTTCGGCACCCTCCATCCTTCAGGACACGGATCCCATTGGGTCTTCCTGTCATATTCATCGTTCCAGAGATACGGATTGCGCCCGTCCTCGGAAGATGTGTACCAGTCAAAAGTGACTAAAGAAAGGTAGAACACGTTAGGGTTTGCAATGGCGTTGGCAAGGTTCTGGCCGTCTCCCCTCTGTTCGCGCACGATAGGGGTACCGTAAACCGGCCTGTCATATTGCTCGATATCATAGAAGAACCCTGTTCCCAAATAAATCACATTAGGTGCAGGGAACGGGTCTTTACGTCCCCATTGGTAATACATGCCCATGCTCGAAAGATCGTCAGGGGTATTGGATGTCGCGCCGAGGTTGCGATCCATGAATTCGATGGTCTTGAACCCGTTGTAATGCGAAACGCTCTGTGCCGCCGGATCATAGTCGGTCACCCAGATATGCCAGCTCCAGCGTATAACGCCGCCGATACGGACCGCTACCACGGCATTGCCGCTGCCCTTGGAGCCGTCCGTGCTTACAATCATCGCCGACTGTTCCGGAGAGGCGGCCTTTTCAAGGCTTACGGAGACAAGCCCGTCCACATCCTGCCATACGACCTCCGCCGTCAATTCGCCTGAAAGGTCGGCATCGAACTCCTGAAGTTCCGGAGCATCGCGCCACATGTCATACGCCTTGATTACAGGTATATGCACCGTAGAACCCGGAGCGACTATATAGCAGTTAGGTGTTTCCTCGTAAAATTCCGGAGGATATACGGTAATATTCTCTACATCGCCGCCCTTCCAGGCCACGATCTCAGGATCGGAGAAAGACACGCTATTGTAGTTCACTGTAACATCATAAGCCACCGCGCGGCCTTCAGGGAACTCGGCATCCATCGGGAAAGTCCACTCGAAACGCCCGAACGGAGGCACATCGATGTAAACGGTCCTGCCGGAATACACATTTGCGGCCTGAGGCAGCACAGTAGCCAAATATCCGCCATCAGAGCCTTTCGGCACTTCTATCTCGGCCGTGGCATCCGAATAGCCCGCGAACATGCCTTCCGACAAAAAGAAATCTGCCTTGACAGGCATTCCGGTAATGGTAACCGTCATGTTTTCCAGATCAGCTTCGGTAACCCCGGAGCCTGCCGAAATGCGCAATTCGATCTGCGACATCACGCGGCGGAAAGAAAGCTCCACGTTGCCGCCTTCATTGGCAGCGGAGCCGGTAGCTTCGCCATAACGTAAATCAGGAGCATCGCCAGCTGTCAGGTCCACAGGATAGACATAGCCGGAAAGATCAGAAGCGTATGGATAATAGGCCACGAAACGCGCCATGCTGCTGTCCACCGGGAAGTATATGGCCTCAGAGCCGTATGCGGCCTCAAGATTTTCAGTTCCGGAAACAAAATCGTAACGGATATTGTCGGCACCGTCCAGTATGGCTCCTCCCGAAAGGGAATAGTCTTCGCCGACCATGAACAGTCCCACGCTGCCGCCGTTTTCCATGGTCATCGGGAGATTGCCCGTCCATGCAGAGAAAACAGCCATTACCGCTTCGGGGTCTTCCACCGGCCTTGACGGATTATCCGTTTCCGGTTTCTCGCATGAGGCGATCAACGCCAGACATGCCAAAGGGAAAATATATTTTCGTATCATGATTGTTCTGTTTTTACTTGTTTTCATTAAAATTCATTATGATTGGCTTAATGTGATAACCGCCGCAAAAATGCCGTATACGCATTTTACAAATCCTTCACGCAACGGATGTTGCAGCCTGTTCCCGACGGAGTGCCGGTAGCGGCCAGATTAATGCTGAAACCCGTAAAATTGCTGATTTCCGTATTATATGAATACCTGTGCATCTGGGACGGGTCTTCAGGAACGATAAGGTTCGCGCTCCAGAAATGGGCTGAAGATTTGCTGAAATAGTATATCAGTCCGTCATTCGAGTGCCTCATTGAGCCGAAAGGATAGAACCCGAGACCGGAAAATTCGACTCCGGTGCCTTCTTCCACGACAGTCGCTTCCGCGCCGTACCATGGGGAAGACTCGGCATCCGTGAATGCAGGCACGCGCCATCCTTCAGGACAAGGGTCGAAGATGGTCTTGCCCCCGTCTTCGGCAATCCAGCGGTCCTCGCCGAGTTCTTCCGTATTGTTGGACCACCAGTCGAGGGTATTGTCGTTAGTCCCTACATCTGTATCCTGACCGGCAATGAATATCTGCGGGTTGTTTATGGAATACACGAGATTGTCCACTGCCGCCGTCTGGTTTGACGAGCGTGACAGCGGTACCTCGACATTACGTATATTGTACCAAGGCCTCAGGCCGAGATCTTCGAAAGAAGCCACGCCGGTAAACGGATCCTTGCGGCCGAACTGGTAATACATGCCGACAGAACGCACATCGGCACGGTCGTCAGTAACGGCTCCGAGGTTCCTGTTCATGATGACAAAACCGTTGTTGGAGGATTGGTTGCTGCCTGCATCAGGGTTGAAATCCGTCACCCAGATATGCCAGCTCCAGCGGATGATGCCGTCTACATAAAGCGCCACTACCGCGTTGCCTCCCTCCGAAGCGGGATTCGTGCCTACCTTGATGCCTCTTACGGAACCGTTGTCTATGATTTCCACGGTAGGGATCAGCCCTTGCTCGTCCTGCCATACAAGATCGGCGGAGAGTTCTCCCGACATGTCCGCACCCTGCGAAGCAAGGAGTTCATTGTCGGCCCATACCGCAAACGCCTTTTCAGCCGAAATCATTATGGCGTCTCCAGGAGGAACGATATAGCAGTTGGACAATTCGAGCGGACTGACGGAAGAAGCATTGCCATAAGTCGTTATGGAATAGCTCCTGGCTTCACCCGCCGAAAGTGTCACGCCCTCTGTCTGGTATGCGTATTCTCCCTCTTTGTCGGTGACATTGAACATGATGGTATTGTAAGGTATTTCCTGCGCCGGGACATAGCAGCGCATCACTGCAGCCTTGGAATCCACAGGCATTTCGACTTCGCCTTTCGAGTTGCCGACCACTTCAAGCTCCGCGTCCTGTTCTTCCGCGCTCAGATCCAAAGAAGCACCGGTAAGGACATTCACCATGTTTACGGAGACTTCCGAAAGCAACGACTCCAACGCTATCACCTCGGCCTGCACCAATGCCAGCTTGTGCTCGAAAACGAGCGAAACAGGTTTGTCTGTGTCGAAAACGGCCACGGCGCGGGCTGTCATCAGGTCGTAAGAGCCTTCCGAAGCATCGTACTCTATATTGGTAGGATCGGCCCCTTCCTGATACGGATAATAAGCATAAACATCGAGTATCCCGTCATGCGGGCAATAAATGACATCTTCTTCTGTTTCAGGCACCCATGCCCCGCTGGCATCGCGCACGTACTTGACGTTCTGAGCATAATTGCCGTCCGCTGCAGGATAAGCCTGCTCGGCCATTACCGGACGCTGCACGGCAAACACGCCGATGGCGTCCCCTTCCTCGAAAACAGTGTTCAATGACATGTCGGTGAACACTTTCGTCTGCTCGACACTGACATCGAAAACAATACCGCCGCCCGCCGGGATTTTCTGACCGGCCTGCTCCTTCACACAGGACAGAGCCAACGGCATTACCAATAAAAATAAAATAGATCGTTTCATATAACCTGATTTTAATAAATGTTACATTATAAATACGGCACTATCGCCGTGAAAATTTTTCCGTCATCCTTTACCATGAATGACTTGCCCTTTATCTCATATTGCGAATAAATATATTTCAGCCCGAGCCCCGACAGGTCGGTACGGCTTTCTTTCCTTTTTATCCCGTTCGTCATGGTTATGCAGTCGTCATTTATGTTTATATCCACCGAGACCGGATGCCTGTCCGATATGACATTGTGTTTTGTCACGTTTTCCAGAAGCAGCTGCATCGTAAATGGCACTATGCTTTTCCCTTTGAGGGACGTGTTTTCCGAAATATTCACTTTCAGAAAATCATTGTATTTCAGGCTCAGCACATGCAGGTACGAACGCAGGAAAGAAATCTCGTCTGAAAGGCTGACCGAAGATTTCCCGTAAATGTCGAGGGTGTAACGGTAAATGTCCGAAAGGGACTGGGTGAACTCCACTGCCTTCCGCTTGTCCGTCTCGATAATCTCCATCAGCATGTTAAGCGAATTGAAGAGGAAATGCGGGTTCACCTTGGAACGGAAAGCGTTGAACTGGTACTGGACCGCACGGAGTTTGGCATACTCGGCCTTTTTAAGTTCACGGCGGGAACGGTACATATAATAGAACAGTTCCACCACGAGGAAAGTGACTATCCATGTCACGAGTATTCCGCCGAAATCCACGTTTATGGGCATGAATATCCTATAGAACATCACCAGTACGGAATATCCGATAAAGGTAAGCGCGGCCGTGGACAAGAGATCGACAAATGATTTCAGCATGAATTTCCGGGCAAGTATGCCTCTGTCGGTTACGAAAAAGACTATGGCAAAGCAACTCGCGGCCATGACCGCCATCGGGATAATGTTTGCCGCATGGTAAAACAGTTCATCTTTCCAGTTGTCGTACAGGAAAACGCTCCCTTCTTTCAGCAGGCAATAACACATGCGCAGAAACATCGCATAACACAAAATGGCAACCGCAATCAACGGCCAACGCCTTCCTTTTGGCGGGCAGTCCTGCACCGAAGAATGTATGTGTGTCCTTTGCCTCATTTTTAATCCCAATCTTCATGAAGCCGTTACGGAAGCTCCATGTCACGGACACAAATATCGACAAAACCGGGATTTACGCCGGATAAAAGGGGAAGTAAAAAAACGGAATCTGATTTTCGGGTCGCGAAATCGAAAAAAACGGGAATGAATTCAGGACAGCTTCTCACACTCCTTCCAGCCATTTCAGGAAATGCTCCCTCCGCGCCTGGCTTACTATGACGGGATGCCCGGGGGCGGGATTTGCCGTCACCTTCAAACGGCCGGCGCTGTGCCTTTCGATCGACACTATGGCATCTATGTTCAGTATGCATGAACGCGAGACGCGGAAAAAGCGTTTTCCGTCCAGTTCCTCCTCCAATTTGCCCAAAGCATCGTCTATGATGTAGCTTTTCCCTGAAAAGGTGGACAGCTCGCAATATTTACCGTCCGAGAAAAACCAGGCCACCTCTGTCAGAGGCACGAACATGAAACTGTTCCCCCGGGATACTATAAGACGTTCCCGGGACTGCTTGGGTCTCAGCTCTTCGGCAAGGGCCTTGTAATCGAGCTGCGAGGCATGTCCGGCAAGATGATTGGCCTCGAATTTCTCTATGGCACGGAGAAGGTTTTCCTTGTTTACAGGCTTAAGCAGATAGTCCACGCTGTTCACCCTGAAAGCCTGGAGCGCGTATTCATCGTATGCCGTCGTAAAAATGACAGGGGTCTTCACATCTATGGAGTCGAAGATTTCGAAACAGTTCCCGTCCGCAAGTTCTATGTCCATGAATATCAGATCCAAATCCAGACCCGGCAGGAGTTCGCACGTTTCCTCCACGCCCGCCGTCCTTTCGACCATCGTATATGACGGCCTCAACTCGGACACCAGACGTTCCAGCCTTTTACCGAGGATATGCTCGTCCTCGATTATCATGTATCTTATATCCTGCATCTCATATTTCGCCTGACACAATCGTTTTGCAGTTCCAAAGCCGGAAGACCTTGGCGGGAAGTCACACGTACGGGACGGATGCCGTAAAATATTCCCCGTCATCCGTAACCGAGAAAACCTTCCCCGCCGCCTCGTACTGGGATTGCAGGTATTTCAGCCCCAAACCGGACGAAACGCCGTTTTTCTTCCTTGCTATCCTGTTTGCGATTATTATATTTTCTTCGTTTATATCGATTTTCACTTCCATCGGGCATTTTTCCGATATCACATTGTGCTTCGTTACATTTTCAATCAGGAGCTGCATGGTAAACGGCACGATCCGTTTCTTGCCGCAATCCGCCGAAACCTCCATGCGGACACTGAGGAAATTGTTGTATTTCAATCCAAGTATGTGAAGGTACGATTCAAGGAAAGCCATCTCGTCGGAAAGGCACACGCTCGATTTCGAATGTGTCTGCAATACATACCTGTAAATGTCGGAAAGCGCCTCGGTAAAACGCCCGGCCTTTTTGGTGTCGGTCTCGATGATGTCCATCAGCATGTTGAGGGAGTTGAAGAGAAAATGCGGATTGACCTGGGCACGGAACGCGTCGAACTGATACTGTACCGCCCTCAATTTCTGGTATTCCGCTTTTTTCAATTCGCGCCGCGAGCGTATCATGTAGTAAAAACACTCGGTCAGAAGCCAGGTAACCAGAAATATCACGATAATGCCGCCGTAGTCCACGTTCCAGCTTTGATGGAACAGCCTGTATATGGCCAGAAGGGCAAAATAGCCCGCCCACGTCAGTATGAAGGTCAGGACGGCATCCACACAGGATTTCAGGAAAAACCTTTCCCTCAACACGCCCCTGTCGGTCACAAGGAACACTATGCACGCGCATCCCCCGGCCATGGCCGCCATGGGCAGTATGTTGGCGACATGGTAGATGATTTCTTCTTTCCATCCGCCGTACAGAAGGACTGTGCCATGCACTAAAAGACAATAACACAGGCGCAAAAATACCGCATAGCCCAAAACCGCGAGCGCAACCAACGGAATGCGCACGGGCCGGCTGTCTGTGGATATTGTCATTGTCTTCATTCTGCAAAACTACGAAAAATTCCGTATCTTTGCGGACAAATTGTCATTAACAGATGAGCACAAACGAGTACACTGACGACAAGATCATCACCCTTGAATGGAACGAACACATCCGCAGGCGCGCAGGGATGTACATAGGGAGATTGGGAGACGGCAATGATCCCGGGGACGGAATATATGTTTTGCTGAAAGAAACCGTGGACAATTCCGTAGACGAGTTCATCACCGGACACGGAAAGGCCATCATCATAGATGTGGACGAAAAAACCGCTTCCGTAAGGGACTTCGGACACGGAATCCCTTTCAATTCGCTTGTCACCGTTGTATCAAGGCTCAACACGGGAGCAAAATTCGATGATGCCGTATACACCAAGTCGGTAGGACTCAACGGAGTGGGACTGAAAGCCGTAAATGCATTGTCTTCTGAATTTTACATAGAGACATTCCGCGACGGGCAATCAAGATACGCGGCATTTTCAAAAGGCGTGCTGCTCGACAGCGGCTCTAAGGAGGGACTGAACGAGAAAGACGGCACATATGTAAGATTCACCCCGGACAAGGAAATCTTCGGGAATTACGGATTCAACATGGATTTCATAGAAACCATGATGAAAAACTATTCCTACCTCAACAAGGGGTTGAATCTCAAATTCAACGGGCTGGACCACATATCCAAAAACGGGCTTCTCGACCTTGTCAACGATACCATTTCCGAAGAACCGCTCTATCCGCCGATACACCTTGGCGGCGATGACATAGAAATCGTCATGACACACGGGAACAGTTACGGCGAGAACATAGCCTCATTCGTGAACGGGCAGAACACCCGTGACGGAGGCACGCACCTTGCCGCTTTCAGAGAGGCAATCACAAAGACGGTCAAGGAGTTCTACAAAAAGGACTTTGACCCGTCAGACATAAGGCAGGGCATAGTCGGAGCAATAAGCATCAGGATACAGGAGCCTAATTTCGAATCGCAGACAAAAATCAAGCTGGGTTCCACCGAGATGCGGAAAGACGGCCCTACAATCAGGAACTACATAAACAACTTCATCAAGACAAACCTCGACAATTACCTGCATATCAACAAGGAAACCGCCGACATTCTTCTAAAGAAGATACTCAGTTCCGAAAAAGAGCGGAAAGAGATGAGCGGCGTACAGAAAAAAGCCAAGGAAAGGGCTAAAAAGGCTGCCGTCCACAATAAAAAACTATATGATTGCAGATACCATCTCGGAGACAAGAACGCCCTCGGCGAGGAAAGTTCCATATTCATAACCGAGGGAGACTCGGCCAGCGGCACAATCACGAGCATACGCGATGCCAACACGCAGGCCGTATTCAGCCTGAGAGGGAAGCCATTGAACTGCTACAAGGCGAGCAAAAAAGTCATTTATGAAAATGAAGAGTTCAATCTTCTTGTGTCGGCACTCGGAATAGAGGAGGATTCGGACAATCTAAGATACAACAACGTCGTCATAGCCACCGATGCCGATGATGACGGAATGCACATAAGGCTGCTGGTCATAACGTTTTTCCTGAAATTTTTCCCGGACGTGATAAGGCGCGGCCACGTGTACATATTACAGACCCCCCTTTTCAGGGTCAGAAACAAAAAGGAAACCAGCTACTGCTACTCGATAGAAGAAAAGGAGGCAGAGGCCAAACGTCTTAAAAACGGAGTGGAAATCACCCGTTTCAAAGGGCTCGGGGAAATATCCGACCATGAATTCAAGCACTTCATCGGCAAGGACATACGCCTTGACAAAGTAAGCATCGCCGATGAAGACTCTATACAGGAAATAATGGAGTTTTACATGGGAGACAATACCATGGAACGCCAGCAGTTCATAAAAAACAACCTCCGGTCGGAAGTCGAACTGGAAGATGTGATGTAAAACCGTACCGGGAAGTGCAATATAAACAGTCAGAACCATGTGGAGAAAATTTTGCAAACTTATGCTCAGGCTGATGGGATGGACACCCGTGGACAAGGAACCGGTCCCTGAACCAAAGGCCGTATTGTTAGGCGTGCCGCACACTTCGATATGGGATTTTCTGGTTTCCTATTTTTATTACAAATCTATCGGCGGAGACCCGCACATAATGATAAAAAAGGAATTTTTTTTCTGGCCGTTGGGGAGTATCCTGAGAAAATTGGGGGCGATACCCGTAGACAGGGGCAAAGGGGCCGCACTTCTCGTACGCTCCATAATACACGAATTCGAGAGAAAAGACAGATTGCACTTAGCCATAGCACCCGAAGGGACACGCAAGGCCGTGAAAAAATGGAAAAGCGGTTTCCACACTATCGCACGTGCCGCCGGAGTGCCTGTTTACTTGGGATATTTCGACTGGGGAACGAAACGGGTAGGACACGGGCCGCGCTTTGAAGTCACCGACAATGCCGCTGCGGACCTTGCAAAAATCCAGTCCATTTACGAAGAAATGCACCTTACCGGATTGCATCCCAAAGGCTACACCACAGGGTGTGAATAACATCCCGCACTAACACTTTATTCCGCTGACAGGACACACAGCAAGGCCGGCGCACACTCGGTTTCTTCCGTCATTGCCCCTCGGTTTCTTCCGTCACTGCCTCGCAGACAGGAGCATCGAGATGAAATCCCGCCCCTCCCGCGCATAATCCTCCATGAGCGAATCAGTATTTGCCCAATCTATTTCACTGCCGATGATTTTCACGGCGCGGCGGCCGCCATAGTCCGGCAATATACGCCCCTCAAGTCCGAGACGGGAAAGCAATGTCGTAAAGCGGTCGTTCATTCCGGCCGCCGCGCCTGTTTCCAGCAAAGCCACAAAAGGAATATGGAAAAGCAGGGCGAACACTGTTCCGTGAAATGAGTTGGTCACAAGGCGCGATGCGTTCCTGATGCCAGCAATCCATTGCGCGATGGAACATCCGTTCAACGGGACCGTCTTGCCGAAATCTTTCTCTATTACGGCATTGAGCGAATCCTTCCCGTGAAGGAGATATGTTGCCGTTCCGCCTTCGGAAACATCGCTGCCGCCTGATTTTCCCGAAAGGCCGGAAACTCCGGACAAAATCCTGTCATAAACAGAAGCCCCGGCAAGTATCGTGGGATCCGGCACCACCCACAGGCGGCCATTGTAGCCGAGGGATTCCGCCACACCAGCTCCCGTCTTTTCACGGACGGAGAGCAAATCGAAACGGTTTATGTATTTCCGCGCCACTTCCGCCGCTTCCGGCGGATAGGCCGTACAGCCGAAACTTACGGCATACCCCGCCCTCAGGATATTTTCCGGGCCGAAATCGAGCATATAGACCGGGGCGGGACGGCGTTCCCCGCGCATAAGGGTACGCGGATGCAGGACCTGATCGCTGCCGGAAATGTAAATGTCGCACAGTGGAGGGTCCTGCCGCAACTCTTCCAAAGAGCCGTAACGTTTTGTGCGGACAAGATAATCCCGGCGGAAATCCTCGAACAACCTGTCTTTCAATGCCTCCCTGACATACTGGAAAGGGTGGGGCAATTTACGGTTAAGGACAAAATTTTTCAGATTGTGGTCTCTATTGTACGGCTTGTAATCAATCAGGCAGGCATCGTGCCCGAGCCCGCGCAGATAGTCCTGCAGGGCATACGCCTGAAGCACCGCCCCGTAATTCACAGCCCAATGGAAAGTGACTATCCCGATCTTCATCGCGCCGTCCCCCTGTTTTTCCCGGAAAGGGTTTTCTTCAGTTTTTTCAATCTTTTACGTAGCCGCACACTCAGCGGGTCGCGGACGTATTTACGGATAAGGGGAACGATCTTTTTCGCACGCGCTTCCTTCCTGAAAAACTCCTCACGCCCCTTCAACGGCTTGAAATCATGTTCCATCGCAGGATTGCCGGCCGATGCCGGAGCGTATCCTGTTTCCATTTTCTCGAAATCCACCGAGCCGAAAAGCCTTGCGCCCTTGTCTGTATTCACCAGCACGAGCCCTACGCCCACATTGTCGTCAAAATCGGGAAGAACCTTTTTCAAATGCCAGTAATCGGCTATGGTTATGTCGCTTCCGCTTCGCCCTTTCCGTGCGGGGCAACGGTAACATGAAGGACGGAGATACAGGTTTTTCAGAAAACCGTCCATAAAGACATTGGCATCCTCGCGCTCTGAAAACAGGGTTTTTCCCGAAGTGTCCTTCATGACAAGGCTGAAACGTTTCCAGCCCGTCACCTTGTCCCTGAAGTTCACGGAAGCCATGCCCTCCGGGGCTGTCTCGTCCAGATACCGGCGCCATATCTTAGGACTCGGCACGCCGTGGCAGACAAGGTCCACGGTATAGAGTTCCTCGTAATCCTTGCGCAGAAATCTTTTCAGACCGGCTATCTGGCAGGGAGTTCCGGAATAAAGCACAGGCTGGCCGGCTTCAAGGAAAGATTTGGCCATGGAATAAGTCCTGCCGGTATCGCTCTGCATATATTTGCTGCCGCTGAAACGTCTGACTCCTTCATCATCTGCAGCACAGGCATGGCGGGCACTCCGGAAATCCTCCGAGAACTCCACTCCGAACACCTTGCCGCCCCTCCTTATGATTTCGCGTGCCAAAGGAAGGAAAATCCCTCCGGAAGAACTCTCCTTACGTTCCTGCAGGTCGGTATTCTTGGCCGCATATACCTTCAACGGGAGCCTTTCATCGGAAGGGGAAAGCACGGGACAGGTTTTCACGCACAACGAGCAATCGATGCATTTTTCCGTGTCCACCGAAGGACAGGCAAAGCCTTCCGCATCCTCCCGCAACGAAATCGCATCTTTCGGACAGATATTCAGACACGCCCCGCAGCCGCAGCAGCCGTCTACAAAAGGGTTATTCACTGTAGCCATTATGATTTTATTTAATTATTATCCATCTCCCTGTCTTTCCCCCTTCCCTTACAATCTTGCCGTTGTTCCGCAACATATCTATTATTTTCCGGACTTGCCGTTCGCTTATGCCCAACAATCTGGAAAGTTCAGCCCTTGATACAGAAGGATTGTTTTCTATTAATGACATTAATTTCGTTTCATTCTTCGGATCGCCTTGGATCAAGTCTGGATCACTTTGGATCGCCTTTGGATCGTCACTTGAACGGGATCTCCATATAACTACCTTGAAGTCTTCTTCCTGATAAAATTCAGGCTTTTTCAAACCATATTCAATGCATTTCCGGATAATATCCTCCGTACCACTTCCAATTTTTTCTATATAACCGTTCCAATACATAGGGTCGGCCAGTAAAGGATTTGGCGGCAACGACTTATGAGGGCCTTGGAGTTTTTGCACGGTAAGACCGAAAGGCAATGTTCCAGGGTTCCACACCTCCAATCTATTCCTGAAAAGCATGACCTGCACACTGGCATTACTCGTATAATCTCTATGACACACAGCATTTACTATCGCCTCTCTCACAGCCTCCACAGGCAATTCCGGACGCGTCGGCACATCAGCGCCGGTGCCGTAATCACGTGTTCCCACCCAATTGTCTATACGGCTCATCACAAAGCTTGTAGCCTGATCTATCAATTCGAATACATCCCCTCTGTATATCTGATACGCAGGCATAGGCTTTTCAACTACATTTCCATAAAACTGCACGCATTTCACTTCAGAAGCAATAAAATATTTTTGCGGTTTTTTCCCGAATAAAAGCAACGCCGCATTTGCCAATCGCCCTTTATCGTCTATCAAATCCAAATGTGCCAATAATGTTTCGGGCAAGATTTCAACTGAAAGCGGGAAATTACGCTTCTGGCGCGCCATGTATATAAAATTCCTCATTTTCCCCTCATCCAAATCAGCCAATGCAGCCCCATTATCATAAGAAGCGTCAAAAGGACGCCAACGAATATACTCCTTCTCTTCCAAATAACGAATCAGAGAAGCATAGACGGATGTACGCAATCCCTCAATATCAACAAAAGTCTTACGGACTATATCCCGTTCCACTTTCTGAATCAATGCCGATTCTTTAGGATGTCTCGACTCTTCATTTATGCTTCTTATATAAATCAATCTCGTTTTATGCAAAGCAGCCGCGCAATCATACTCTCTTTCCGTAGGAGAAACGCCATACTCATCTTCAAATCCATAAGAATTGCCATACAACCCGAGATAAATATCACACAATTCCACTTCTTGCACGCTACTTATAAAGATCTTAATCCTTTTCATCCGCAGTCATTATCTTCTAAAGATTTTACAAAAAAACTCCCGGACCAGCCCTTTCTCGTACCGATTCATGGCCGTGAACCAGAAAAGAGGCAGGTATACCGCGCAATAGACGAGGATTGCAGCCAGCAGCCTCCACACCGAAACGAGCTGCATATCCTTGAATACCAGACAAGCTATGACACATAGGCAGGCAGGCGCCAGGCTCATGCGGAGGATCTCTTTCCAGAACCGGGGGATGTCTATCCGCTGCACCTTATAGTAATATATATTCATGATTATGATCTGCCCGAGCACCAACCCGGCAGCTATCGCCCATGCGCAGCCCTCGACACCGTAACGTTTTGAAAGCACGATCTGCAGGACAAGGGAAAACGCCGCCACGCCCACATACATAAGTGAACGGAAACGCATCATCCCTTTGGCCTGAAGGATGGTTATCCCGAGATTCTGAATGAGGGGAACGGTCATCGGCACGAAAAATATCAGAGAAACGGCGTATGCCGACTCATACCCCGGACCGGCCCACAGGGCTATGAACTGCTTCCCGAAAACGATAAAGCCTGTCAGCACAAGGGCAAGCACGCAGTACTGTATCCTGCCCGTGCGGATGAACAGGTCGGAAATCGCCCTGTCACCTTCGCCATTGGCCACCATCGAAGTCACCTTGGGCAGGAAAACCGATGAAATGGCGGTGGAAAATGACATGTACATCTGTTCCAACCTTACGGCAACGGAAAAAACAGCTATCGCCACAGTACCCGAGACTGCTCCGAGCACGAATTGTCCCGTGCTCCAGTAAATCCTGTCCATCAACGTGTTCAGCAAAATCCAAAACGAATACAGCGCGACTTCCTTGAAAAACCCGAATCTGAATTTTCCGAAAATCACCTTGATTTTGAGCTTCCTCCGGCAAAACGCCCAATTGGCCGCAAGCTGCACTATATTGAAAACCGTCTGCACCACTACTAACGCCATGGCCTTGTAGCCGAACTTCAGCAGGACAATCATCACTGCCGTGCTGAGAAGTATCCTGCCGAGAACAAGAAGTTTCTGGAATATGAACTTTTCGTATGCTATTACGATAGAACTGAAAACGCTCAGCGGGAAAGTGACCACGAGGTTGAACAGCAGCAGAAGCAGCATGGGCTTCATCTTCAGCAGCTCTTCCGCCGTCATCTTCGCCCCGAAAACCTGTTCCACATTGGCATATAGCAAGCCTCCCGCGACAAGGGCGACAAGGCTTATCGCCGAATATATCAGGATGAACATCCCGAACATTTCGTACTGCTCCCGCACCTTTCCCTCAGCCCTGAACCGCGCGGTATATCTGATTACGGCGTTGGTGAAACCCAGATCGAGGACAGTCAGGTATGCTATGACCGAAGCCACGAGGGAATAAAGCCCGTATTCGCTTTGTCCGAGCATACGCAGCATGTAGGGCATGTAAAGCAATCCCAGCAGGTTGTTCAGCAGGATGACGGCATAATTCAACACCGCCCCGGCCTTGAGCTCCCTTGCTCCTCCTATGTTCTTCGCTTCCGTCATGCTTCCATACTTTCTGAATATTTTCCCCTCCCGCCCCTACATCGCCGGGGGGGGGCAGGGTCAGCCTATACGTTTTCCTGTCAAAAGGTTCTGTATTTCAAGCAAAAAATAAAATGCAGCCAAAGAGCCGTTCATCACCCGCATCTTCCAACGCTCACGCACGACACCGTCCCGTTTCAAGGGAATATAGCCTTCGGGGACAATCTCCCGGAAAACCCTCATGGCATGAGGGATACGGTACTTTATGGCCAATTTCATATAATGCAGCAATATGCTGTAACGGTAAAACTCTATCATCGGCAACGATTCGGGGACCTCTCTCCCGACCTTGCGGGCAAGTCCGAGAGCGGCCTGAAGGTTATACCGGCAGGCGCGGAGCCTCTCCACGGTAAATGTACGTGAAGCGCTGCCGCCCCTTATATGAATCAGGTACAACACCCTGCTCCACGGAATTATGCAACGGGCATACGGCAAAAGCGAATGTATGAAAGTGGAATCCTCCCCCATCGCCGTCCGTTCATCGAACCTCGCCCCGCACTCCTTTATGAAACCTCTCCTTATCGCCAGACCGGTGACAGTCGAACGGAAATACCCTTTACGGAACAGTTCCATGCCCGTGTACGGGCTCAGGTCTTCCGCCATTCCCTTCCATGAATATTTTTCGGTCCCGCTTCCGGCATAGACTTCCCGCATCATGATGATGTCCGGCATGCGCTCCGGTGTCCGTACGGCTTCTCCATCCGGCTCTGTCAGAAACCCGGTCAGGTCTTTCAAAGCCCCGGGCGCAATGGCATCGTCGGCATCGAGAAATATGATCCATTCCCCCTTTGCATGTTCCATGCCTTTGTTGCGGGCGGAGGAAACCCCGCCGTTGGGCTTTCTCAGCAATGTCAGGTTGGAATGCCCTGCACGACAGTTCCCGACAATTTCCGCAGACTTGTCCGGACTCCCGTCATCCACGGCAATCACCTCGAAAAGGCTTTCGTCCACTCCTTGGGAATACACCGAATCCAAGGCCCGTGCAATACAGTCCTCCACCCGGTATACCGGAATGACCAGAGATAATATGGGTTGCCGCCTCTCCATAAATGCAAAATTAAGAAGTTGTTTTGATTTTTCAGAAGCTGTTTAAAATTTTTCTCAGAACATTTGAGACAGGCTTCCGCGCCAGGTTTTTGTCGTTTTCCAAGAAAAAACATCATGACCTCCGGTATTTCAAAGGGGTCACGCCGGTCCTTGCCTTGAAGAATTTGTAAAATGCGGCGTTGTCGGAAAAATTGAGCCTTGCCGCCACTTCCTTTATCGGCATATCCGAATATTTCAGAAGATTCTTCGCTTCCATGATCACGAATGCGTCTATCCACTCCGGGGCAGACCTTCCGGAAACGGATTTCACTACACGGGACAGATATTTAGGGGTAAGGCAAAGTTCGCCGGCATAGAAAGCCACGCCTCTCTCACGCACATGATATGCGGCGACAAGCTCACGAAATCTATTGAATATCGTTTTATCCCGACTCCAACCGGACTGCCGTTCGGCTTTTTCCCTGCTGACCTTTTTTTCTACCATGCCGCCGGCAAAATAAAACAGGGAAGAGACGAGGGAGGCCATGCATTCTTTCTTATAATAAATATCGGACTCAAGGACGGAAGAAACCAGCCGGAGATATTTGCCGGCCACAAGACGCTCACGGTCATCCAGCACCATCCCGGGATTGTCAAGCAATATGCGCCCCTCATCCATGAGAGAGGCCATGTCCGCCTTCAATCCGGACATATAATCCTTGGTCAAAGCTATGACTACAAAGTCCAAATCATTCGCCGAAGCCTCTTCAACCCATGAAATACGGATAATATTTTCAGGAAGATTTATGAACAGGGAATTTTCCGATACTTCGAATTCCGTCAGGTTTATGGTAACTTTCAGATGCCCCGAAATACAGAAAAAGGCAAGGTAACCGTCAAAACGGCACGGATGGCGCAACACGCTGAGTCCTTTGTCATATTTCAGGCTTATGACGAAAAATTCGTTTTCCACACCCACACATGAAGACGGAGGGAAAAGCCCGCGCAATTGGTCCAAATCAATATTATACAACCCCTTTGCTTCCATTTTACTATTTTCACTTCATTTCAAGGAGCAAAAATAACAAACATTCTACCTTTTGACAATAATTCCATTCTTTATGGAAATCCGACCGACGTTACGGGGCAGATTATTTGTAAATAACTGCCACCGCTTAAAAGATTCATGACAATGAAAAAAGACACGATTATCCTGGCAGTACATGTTCTGATAATGAGCATCCTGCCTTTAAACGCGGCGGCGCAGGAAACCCTGACACTCCGGCAATGCAGGGATTCCGCCATAGCCAACAACCAAAGCCTGAAAACCGCAAGGCAGCAAATCCTGATTGCGGGATATGACAGGAAAATAGCCTTTGCCAATTATTTTCCGAATGTGTCCGCGACGGCAGGCTACGTATACAACGGGCGCAACCTCAATCTTGAACCGCAATGGCTTTCCGACGGAATAAACGGGCTCGCCTCGGACATCAGGGAAAACCCGTTGGCACAAATCATCGGGAATATTTCCGGAACGGATATCGGCGGATTGGCGGATGCTATCGGCGAAGAAATAAACAAAGCTTTCGAATTGGACATAGAAAACATGTTCGTCGGGGTCGTTTCCTTGCAACAGCCTGTTTTCATGGGAGGGAAAATCATCAATTCCAACAAGATGGCATCTCTTGCCGAAGACTTGGCCGAATCCCAATACCTCATCAGGGAACGTTCCGTGACAAACGAGACAGACCATGTATACTGGCAGACCGTATCTATAGCGCAAAAAGAAAAACTCGCAAAAGAATATTCTTCCCTGCTGCACGACATGCTCCACGATACGGAACTCATGGTTGAAGAAGGCATATGCACACAGGCCGACCTGCTTTCTGTGAAAGTCAGGGCAAATGAAGCGGACATGATGCTTACGAAGGCATCCAACGGACTTGCCCTGAGCAAAATGCTGCTGTGCAAACTTTGCGGGATGGACATTTACAAGGAAATACGCCTTGCCGACGAAGACACGGACACGCTCCCCATGCCACAGTTCATGCCGGCCAAAAGCGAGCACGAAATCTATTCTTCGCGCCCCGAAATAAAAAGCCTTGAAACTGCCGGAAAGATTTTCGACAGAAAAGCCGCGATAGCGAAATCGGACATGATGCCGAGGATAGCGCTTACTGCAAACTATCTTGTATCCAACCCCAATCTATACAACGGATTCAGGAAAGAATTCGCGGGGACATTCAATGTCGGCATAGCCATAAACATCCCCATAATACACGGTTGCGAGGCAATGCAGAAAGTCCGTAAGGCCAAGGCGGAAGCGATAATAGCCGGATACCGGACAGAAGACGCGAAACGCATGGTTTCCTTACAGGTCGCGCAACTCCGCAGGCAGCAGGAGGAGGCTCTTGAAAAGCTTGAAATGGCCATAAGCAACATGGAAAGCGCGGAAGAAAACCTGAGGATTGCCAACGCCGGTTACAATGAAGGCATGATTCCGGCGAATGTCGCACTTGCAGCCCACGCAGCATGGATGGAGGCACATTCAGAATACATTGACACACAGATAGAACTACAGCTCTGCACATCGGATCTGCTCAATGCCGAAGGAACGTTACGACTATAAAGACAAATACAAAAGACATGAAGAAGAAAAACTACACTCTGCTTATCGGCGTAGCAGGGCTCATCGCCACCGTCATCGCCGTCTCCATTGCCGGATACGCTCTGTCGAAACCGGCTCCCATAGTACTGCAAGGCCAGGCGGAAGCCACGGAATACCGCATATCGGGAAAAGTCCCGGGAAGAATCGAAAGATTTTTCTTTTCGGAAGGGGACTATGTAAGAAAAGGCGACACTTTGGTTAAAATAGACAGTCCCGAAGTAAAGGCAAAACTCGCACAGGCCAGGGCCCTTCAGACTGCTGCCGAATCACAGAAGAACAAGGCGCATAACGGGACAAGACAGGAAGTGGTCGCGACTTCCTATCAGTTATGGCAACAGGCGGCAGCCGGCGAGGAAGTAATGCGGAAAACATTCGAAAGGATGTCAAGACTGTACAGCCAGAATGTAATCAGCGAACAGAAATTCGATGAGGTACAGGCACAATACAAGGCCGCCAAAGCCGCATGCGCCGCCGCCAGGGCTCAATACGACATGGCATTGAGAGGCACACGGGATGAAGATAAAGAAACGGCGGCCGCTCTGGAAGCCCAGGCATCGGCCGCTTTGGAAGAAGTCGAATCCTATTTGGGAGAACTGTACCTGACTTCCCCGGCAGACGGAATCGTCTCCGCAAGATTTCCCAAACCGGGGGAATTGGTCGGACAAGGGGCTCCCATAATGACTGTCACGGATTTGAATGACGCATGGTTCACTTTCAATATCCGTGAGGACATGCTGTACGGCCTGAAAGAAGGGGACGAACTCACTGTGACCATCCCGGCATTGGACGGGCGAAAATACAGGACGACAGTAACATACATAAGCGTACTGGAATCATACGCTACATGGAGGGCCGCAAAAGAAACCGGGGGATATGATGCCAAGACATTCGAAGTCCGCAGCGTACCCCAAAGACACATAGAAGGTCTGTGTCCGGGCATGACGGCAATAATCGAGGACGGTGGCTTAAATCTACAATAAGGCAATGGCATGTTTTCACAGCATAAAAGAAGTAGTGTCAAGAGAACTGGGACTGATACGCAAACACCCCGTATGCGTGTCGGCAACCATAGGCACCATGACATTCTGCATGATATTTTTCCTGACTTTCTTTAAAGAAGGCATGCCACACGATTTGCCCATAGGAGTAGTTGATTCAGACCGCTCGTCGCTTTCAAGGAACATTGTCAGGCAGATAGATGCTACGCAAATCGGGAAAACCGTCTCATTCGATTCTTACCGGCAGGCGCGGGAAGCATTGCAGAAAGGGGAAATAAACGGGTTCTGTGTCATTCCGCCCGGGATGTACAACGACGTGTTGTCCGGGAAACAACCGGTAATGACATTCTACGTCAATTCATTGTATTTCGTGGGAGGCGCTCTTGCCTACAAAGACCTGCTGACAATGACGAATCTGACAGCCGGGGGAGTACAGCGCGAATTGCTCTTGGCGAAAGGCATGGATATACAGACCATGACGGGACTCATACAGCCCATTGCCATAGACACGCACCAGATAGGGAACGCCGGCACGGACTACGGTGTCTATCTGACAAACGTGCTTTTGCCGGGAATGCTCGAGATGACTGTCATTCTGGCAACCGTCTTCGCCATCGGGAGCGAACTCAAAAACGGGACTTCCCGCGCCGCCCTTGAAACTGCCGGCGGTTCTATAGGAACCCTGATTGTCGGAAAACTTTTCCCTTACACGGTATTGTTCACCGCCATCGGACTGACAAGCGACATGGTAATGTACGGATTGGCCGGTTTCCCCTTGGCCGGCCAGATATGGGGGATCTTCCTCGGGACTTTCGCAATGATACTCGCGAGCGAGGCCGTAGGCATATTCATCATCGGCATGTTGCCGGTACTAAGGCTGGCCACAAGCATAGCCGCGCTATACAGTGTCCTTGGATTCTCTCTGGCCGGCTTCACATTCCCCGTAGAGGCCATGCCTCCTTACATACAGGGACTTGCTGCCGCGTTCCCGTTAAGGCATTATTATGAAATATATGTGCAGGAAGCCATATTCGCCAGAGGATTCGGCGCATGGAGCGGAGACATGGGAGCCATGATGATTTTCCTGTTGCTGCCGGCCATAGTATATGAAAGGCTTGAAAGCGCTTACAGATTACAGAATTTTCCAAAAAAATAATTTAATATGATTCTCCGCAAAATTACCCCAAATGATTGTGCATGCAGTAATTTTGCGGAGAATCGTTAATAAAAAAAGTAGTGAAAATGAAAATACGATCCTTCATGCGGCAATGGATTTCCGACTGGTATTCGGTCTTTGCCAAAGAACTGAAAAATATTTTCTCCGACAGCGGGGTATTGGTCATCTTCTTCCTTGCAGGACTTGCATACCCTGTATTGTACAATCTTATTTACAGCAACGGGACTTTGGACGGAATGCCGGTGGCCGTAGTTGATCTTTCAGGAGGCAGCGAAAGCAGGAAATTCACAAGAGACCTGGATGCCACAAGAGAATTGTCGGTAAAATACAAATGCGAAGACATGGGCAAGGCGCGTTCGCTCATGGAAAACCGGAAAGTGAACGGCATAATCCTGATTCCCGAAGACTACGACGGGCTGATTGCAGCGAAAAGACAGGCTGTAATATCGACATACGCCGACATGAGCAGTTTTCTTTACTACAAAAACCTGACAATGGGAGTTAATCAGGTGATGCTCGCCGAGATGCGCGACATGCAGTCCGGCATCCTGCCAATGCCTGTAAAATACGAAGAGAACCTGCCTTATAACAGGACTTTCTCATACACAATCTTTTTCCTCTCAGCCGCATTGCTGATTGTAGTGCAGCAAACGATGTTTTACGGGGTATCCATGCTCTCCGGCACCATAAGGGAAGAAGGAAGATACGGCGACTTGCTGCCGGGCAACAAGTCACACCGGGGAGTGTTGAGAGACGTTTTCGGCAAAAGCACTGCATATTGGCTCATCTATATGGGAATCGGGATTTATGTAGCCATACTTGTACCGAAGTTGTTCGGATTGCCGCAAAATTGTCCGCCGGGGCAAATCATGGCACTGCTGTTCTTCTATGTCCCGGCCTGCGTAATGTTCAGTCTGACATTCAGCCATCTGGTCAGACACAGGGAAACCGTTTTCATAATGTTCCTGTTCATGTCTCCGATCTGCCTTTTCCTCACGGGGTTCTCATGGCCGGAAAGCAGTTTTCCCGGATTCTGGGAAATATTTTCCTTCATATTTCCTTCCACTTTCGGGGTACGGGCGTTCATCAACATGAACACAGCTGGAGCATCCCTCGCGATGGCCGGAGAGCAGATAAAAGCACTCACGATACAGTTCATCGTCTATTATCTGCTTGCCTGCCTGCTGTCATATCTTGATTGCAAAACGTTTGAGGCGCGTATCGAGCATACTGTCGGGAATGATGCGCCTGATGCAGCCGGCTATGACATTCAACAGCCTTTCACGGACGAAATCATCCCTGATAAGCAATGAAACCTCGCGCACTGGACAGCAATTCCCCTTGTCGCCAGGATGCCCGCCACTGATGTTTTCCCCTGAAACCGTCCCGTCTCTGCCGCAGACTATCGGTCGGAGATTTTTGCTCTGGACATCGGAAAGCAGGGAAGCGTGCAGTTCGGGGATTACAGTGTATCCGCCGTTCCGATCGACTATATTGACAAGAGTGCCTATGCTGCCCGCCTGATATTCGGCATGGGTCTGCCTGCCGCCATGACAGAAACCGAATACTTGGTTCCTGAAGCAATGTCCTTCTTCAAGTACCCACAGCCTGTCTGAAGGGAGCATGTCGGACGGAATTTCACCAAGAGAGTAAAAGTCATCGTCCGGGGAAACGTATGCAATGAAACGTTCATAGTAAAGCGGTATCTCAAGAAGCCCATTGTGCTTTTGGGGAGTGGCAAGTATGGCCATGTCCAACTCGGCGGAACGGAGTTTTTCTATCAGAAAAGAGGTACGCATCTCCGCAACCTTGAGTTTCACTGCCGGATACGAATCCCTGATTTCACGGAAAAGTCCGGGCAAAACATAAGGCGCTACAGTAGGGATAATGCCTACCGACACCTCTCCGGCTTCACTTCCTTTCTCGGCAAGCACGAACTCCTCTATCATGGAGACGTCCCGGAGGACAAGCCTTGCCATTTCGATGATCTTTTCTCCTGTTCGGGTGGGTTTCACAGGATGGGAATCCCGGTCGAATATCACTATGTCCAGTTCCGTCTCCATATTCTTTATGGCCGCACTCAATGTAGGCTGTGTCACCCCGCAGGATTGAGCCGCCCTGACAAAATTGCGGTAAATATCCAGCGCAACAATGTATTTTAATGTTACAAAATTGATTCTCATACTATTATGCAATATTGTGCCGCAAATATAGTTATTATCTATATAATTATAAAATTTATTGATTTGTTTTATATGATCCGGGATAGTACCTTTGCATCTGAAAAATAAAGCGATTTCAAAAAATAAAAATGAAAAACAGTTTTAAAATATTATTAACCGCCGGAATAATCTTCCTGATGTCCGCTTTCAGCGCCTGCGGACAAAATGTCGGAGCCGGCAAAAACGATGAGAAGATGAACACGATCAAAATCGACAAGGCACAGTTCCTTGAAAAAATCTACAATTATGAAAAGAATCCCCAGACATGGAAATACGAGGGCGACAAGCCTGCCATAGTGGATTTCTTCGCCACATGGTGCGGCCCGTGCAAGGCACTTGGACCGGTGCTCGAAGAGCTCGCGGAGGAATATGAAGGTAAAATATATATTTACAAAGTGGATGTGGATCAGGAGCCGGAACTTTCCGGAGCATTCGGCATCCGCTCCGTCCCTACCCTGCTCTTCATCCCTGCAAACGGAGAACCTTCCATGAGCCCGGGGGCACCGTCGAAAGCACAGTTAAAGCAGATAATCGAAGGACATTTGCTGAAATGACTTCGTACCGGCAGCGAGTTCCGGGGAAACCTTAAGGGAAGCTTTGGGACTTGGTTCAAACGGGAGTTCGGAATACCTTGAGACACACAGTTGTCTCTCATTGATTAACAGCGCACTACAATAATACAAATCAAGCAGGGACGTGCCACGAACTCCCGTTACTTAAGACTGCGTTTCACTTTGCACAGATATGAAGGCGAAACGCCGAGATAACTGGCAATGGTCTTCATCGGGACATTCATGATTATATCAGGCCTGTTTTTTATTAAAGCGACATAACGATCCTTGGCCGTCCCGTTTATAAGAGAAAGTTTCATTTCGCTGGCAAAAAGCTGGTGTATGGCCACTGAATAAATCCAATTAGAAAAGACATGGGATTCCTTGACAATACCATCAAAAACATCTTTAGGTATTTTCTTTACTACACATTTCGTGCAAGCCGTAACGGAAATAAAAGCGGGGAGATGCCTGAAATAGCCGAACAATGACACGAATATGGTCCCTATATCAGTAAAACCCAATGTAACTTCCTTATCTCCGTCAAAATACCACATCCTTAAAATACCTTCCGAAACAATATATACATTGGAATCCATCTTTCCGCACCGTACCAAATCGTCTTTAGGCCCGAGGTGCACATCCTCTGCTTTTGAGAGGATACTTATCGCCAATTGCTCAGGCAACCTGAAACTGCCTTCATCCAAAAATTTATCCAGAAAATCCGACATAGTCTATCAAAGCCACGAGTCCGTCCTGCGTTTCCACGGAAGTTTTTTCGAGTTTCATCTGCCGCATTGCCACGAGACGTTTCCCCAAAAGCCATTTAAAATTTTTAAAACATTGAACTATGACAATTTTTGTGTCATCACAAAGGTTTACCTTTGCAAAGATAAAATAATTTTATTTTTTTACTTTTTAGATTTATACAGATATGCGAAAAAAACTTGCTTTTGCAGCCATAAGCCTGCTATCGGCTTTCATCGTATTGTCTTGTGAAAAACAAGGCTATGACACCGTACCGGCTGAAAATATCGGGATTACCATGAGTGTGGACGGGTTCAAATCAGAGGATGGCAATGTCATTTCCGTACCAGAGTTGAACGGGGAAATCTCTCCGGCCGGCCTATTCGCCGTCATCGATGGAAAAATCATTGGAGGCTACGAGAACATCATGCTGGACGTCACCTCCGAAAATAACAAAATCATATTGAATATCAACGAAGAAACACTTAACGGACTTCCACTCGAAGCGGATTATTTCATATATTGGCCATATTCAGGAAGCTTGACATTCACGCCCGATCCGTCAAAAGATGAAGCTGAAGGTTTCTTCCAAGACCTTGCCGGCAAATGGGAAACCCAAGAAGATCAAAGCAGGCATGAAGATTTCATGAATTCACTACTCATGTATGGCACATCCCGCATAGTAGACGGACAATTGGATTTCAAGATGGAACACGCAATGGGGCTGCTCCAATTCGAGTTGCCGGGAATAAAATATCAGTTTACGAATGAGGATTTCGATATCGCCGACTATGACATTTTATATGACGGCTCATTCGAGAATGTAATACCATACAGGACCGATGACGGCCAATATCTCTTTTTGACAAATCCCGAAAACGAAGACAAGCTGTCCGGCAAATTCGGACAATACGACTGGAGCATTGACAACACGGCAGCAAACGGAGAATGCCGGAAGGTAGTCATAGGAAACGGACTGTCAATACGCGAGCATTGCCTGAAAACAGGAGATTTCTTCTGCTCTGACGGAAGCCTGATTTCCAAAGACGCACCCAAAGAAGAAGTCGCAGCCGCCAACGTTGTCGGTATGGTATTCCAGATTGACCCTGCCCGCATAGGCAATGGAGAAAGACTAGCCCTGGGAGGGACGGCGCATGGACTTGTCGTTGCATGCAAAGTCGCAGCTGACGGCAAACTCAACGCATGGTACTCAAAAGACGGCGAAAGCTCACGCGATGAAACCGAAATAGGCCTTGAAAACATATTGGTCAATGACGATGCATACGCTACTTACCAACTTGCCAACAATGACATAGAAGGGTACCGCAACAATACACTGATACGTACAGAACGCAAAGAAGATTATGACAACGGGTGTTATCCAGCCTTCAAGACTGCCGAGGATTTCGGTAAAGAAGCCGGCGCTCTGTCTACCACTGGTACTACAGGATGGTATCTGCCTTCAAACGGACAATTGTTAGACGTTGCACGGAACCTTGGAGGCGCGACACTTGATGACAGCAATCTTTCAGACTGGGGAAAGGGAGACTTCTATTGGTTAGGAATAGGCCCGCTGCAATATATGCTGGATGCTGCCATGGAAAAAGTGGCACCGGAGCAAAAAACATCCTTCTACATTTACAGCTACCAGTGGACATCTTCGGCAGCTTCTGAAACCGGAGCACGATATTTCGACTTCTATGATGATGAAGTATACTGCAACAACCTCGCAAAAAGCCACGAAGATCCTGTAAGGTGCGTACTTGCCTTCTAACATACCTTGCGTCAGGTTTCAGAAATCGCTCAAATAATCTGGCTGCTTTTCTTTAACACTTTAGAAGCTGTTTAAAATTTTTTCTCAGAATATTTGAGGCACGCTTTTGTGCAGGTTTTTGCCGTTTTTTGAGGAGAATAGCAGCGCTATTGTGTGATAAAAACGGCAGAAAGATGCCGAAATGGTGGCACAAAGAACTTTTGAAAAAATTTTAAACAGCTTCT
>JADIME010000043.1 GCA_017694935.1 Candidatus Merdivivens pullistercoris | reverse complement strand
AAACGACAAAAACCTGCACGAAAGCCTATCTCAAATGTTCTAAGAAAAAATTTTAAACAGCTTCTTACTCCAAATTGCCAGTGGAGAAAAAGAAAGATTATTCTGTTTCATTTAATTATACCATCAAATTGAAAAATGCCAATATGGGCATATAACCCCAAGGCCGATTGTCTGGAAAATTTTTCCGAAGTGCAATTGACACTGGCTGAAAAGCGCATGTTGCTCTGCGTTTGCAGCGGCATGACAACCAACATGATGGTTTCCGTCCTGAACAAATCGGCCGATACTATAAACGGCTACCGTAAATCCGTGATAGCGAAGCTCGGTGTGCAGAATATGCAGGAGGCTATAGCAATGGCAATGATTCATAAATTGCTGTAGGTTGCTGTAGGTTTCTGAGTATTTGTAATATAGTGATTGTTGGCGTGTCCTATATCTTATATCCCAAGTGCCATATCATAAGACGTTTTTCAATAATGTCTTGCTGATGCCTGTCAATCTTGAAATCTGGGTGATATTAGCTCCGTAGTTCTCTTGTACTCAATGACGATAATCGCCTTGTTCCGGGAGGTGGCGGGGCAGTTTGCCGAAAATAAAGACCTGCTGAACTCCATCGGTATCCCGTTTAGACCTGACATGCATACAGGTATGTAGTTCATACCCTTTATATAATCCATGTCGTTTCTGAATATGATTTTGGCAGACGTGCCGTCAGTGCTGATGTGGTAAAAATTCTTCCCTTCCATACTCTCTCACAATTAATCTGAATGCAAAGATATTGTTTTTATTTTAGAAAAGATTTTATGTTAAGTCTGGGTGTTCCCGGCATTTCGCATTTGCGAGAGCCACAGTGGAAAGCTATCGAGGAAGGTACGGAGAAAAGTCATTAATGGGAACAAACACAGTGGAAAGTTTCTGCTAAATGACAAAATAATGCCGGCCCGAGTCGTTTTCGAGCCGGCATTTATAGTCTCGGTTTCTGAAGATTAACCTCCGAAATCGTCGAAGAGTATGCTTTCCTTTGGCACTCCGAGCGAATCGAGCAGATCCAGCACGGACTTGGTCATCATAGGAGGACCGCACATCAGATACAGAGCGTCTTCAGGTGCCTCGTGGTTCTTCAGGTAAGTTTCATACAATACGTTGTGTACGAATCCCGGAGTATATGCGACTCCTGCCGCATCGGCTTCCGGATCCGGCCTGTCAAGCGCAAGATGGAACTTGAAGTTAGGGAATTCCTTCTCTATCTCATGGTAGTCTTCGAGGTAGAACGCTTCTTTCAGGCTACGTGCGCCGTAGAAGAAATTGACTTTCCTCGTGGTTTTTTCCGTTCTGAACAGATGCATGATGTGGCTGCGCATAGGAGCCATTCCGGCGCCTCCGCCGATGAAGATGAGTTCCTGGTCGGCAGGCAGGTTGTCAGGCAGGAAGAATTCTCCGTAAGGCCCTGAAATCATTACCTTGTCGCCCGGCTTCAATGAGTAAATGTATGAAGAGCATACACCAGGATTGACCGGCATGAATTTCTTCGTCGCCCTGTCGATAGGAGGGGTTGCGATACGTACGTTCAGTTTTATGATATCGCCTTCTGCCGGGTAGCAGGCCATACTGTACGCCCTGAGGGTAGGGGCAGGATTGACCATCTTCAGGTCGAACACGCCCATCTTTTCCCAGTCAGCACGGTATTCCGGATCGACGTCTATGTCTTTGTAGTCTACCGTGATGGCAGGAACATCCACCTGTATGTATCCTCCGGATTTGAAGTGCAGATGTTCGCCTTCGGGAAGTTTTACCACGAATTCTTTGATGAATGTGGCGACATTGTGGTTGGAAACCACTTCGCATTCCCATTTCTTCACGCTCAGTGCGGATTCGGAAATGACGATCTTGAGGTCTTCCTTGACTTTCACCTGGCATCCGAGCCTCCAGTGGTCTGCAATCTGTTTCCTGTTGAAGAAACCTGTTTCGGTAGGAAGTATCGAGCCGCCTCCTTCAAGAACGCGGCATTTGCACTGTCCGCAGCTTCCTTTGCCGCCGCATGCGGATGAGAGGAAAATCTTCTGGTCGGCCAATGTCGCAAGCAAAGAGGAACCCGGAGTGACTTCGATTTCCTTCTTGCCGTTGTTTATGTCAATCTTGACTTTGCCGGAAGGGGTGAGTTTTATCTTGATAAACAAAAGTACCGCTACCAAAACGAGCGTTATGATTGTTATCGCGATTACTGCTGATATAAGTGTTGTAAACATGTTTCAGTGCCTCCTTGTTTAAAGTTGAATACCCATGAAAGTCATGAATGAAATAGCCATGAGGCCCACGGTGATGAATGCGATACCGAGTCCCTTGAGGCCTTTCGGCACCTGCGAATACGCCATTTTCTCCCTGATTGCGGCGAATGTGACTATTGCGAGGAACCAGCCTACTCCGGAGCCGAGGGCATACACGAGGGCTTCCCAGAAATTCACGAAATCCCTTTCGGCCATGAAGAGCGAACCTCCGAGGATCGCGCAGTTCACGGCTATGAGCGGAAGGAAGATTCCCAATTGCGAATAGAGCGCGGGAGCGAATTTCTCCACGACCATTTCCACAATCTGTGTGATTGCGGCTATGACTGCAATGTAGACGATGAAACTCAGGAAGCTGAGATCCACGTTCTCAAGACCCGCCCATGCGAGGGCTCCCGGTTTAAGAACGAATTCGTTCAGCAGGTAGTTGATAGGCAATGTTATGAGCAGCACGAAGATAACAGCAATTCCCAAACCGGTGGCTGTCTTCACGCTTTTGGATACCGCCAGATATGAGCACATGCCCAGAAAGTAGGCGAATATCATGTTATCGATAAAAACCGATTTTACGAACAAGCTAATGTAATCCATTTCGATTCGAGTTTATTGTTGTTATTTTTCCTGTAAATCTTTCTGAATGCTTCTCTGTATCCATACAATGAGCCCGAGTATGATCAATGCCATTGGAGGCAGGATTATAAGCCCGTTGTTCATGTACCCGGCCGCATAGAACGATTCGGGAATGATCCTGAATCCGAACAGCGTACCGGAACCGAGGAGCTCTCGTATGAAAGCCACGGCAATGAGTATTATGGCGTAACCGGCACCGTTGGCAAGTCCGTCAAGGAGAGACGGTATTGGTTTGTTGCCGAGCGCGTATGCCTCGATACGTCCCATGACTATGCAGTTGGTTATGATAAGTCCGACATAGACAGACAGTGTCTTGCTGATGCTATATGAGTAGGCCTTGAGGAACTGGTCCACGAGGATTACCATCAGAGAAACCACGACAAGCTGCACGATGATTCGGATACGGTTCGGAATACTGTTCCTCATCAGCGAAACCACAAAACTTGAAAGTCCCGTTACTATCATTACTGAAAGTCCCATTACAAATGCTCCTTTCAATTGCACTGTAACGGCCAGTGTGGAACAGATACCGAGTACAAGTACGGTTACAGGGTTACCCTTGAATATCGGAGTCAATATGACATCTTTCCAGTTTGTATTGCTCATTTTTATTCCTCCCCATTTATCACGTTAGTAAAATAAGGCCTGTAGAACGAGAGCCATGTCCTCATGGTGTTTTCCAGGGCTTTGGAAGTAATCGTACCGCCGCTGATGGCATCAACGCCGTGGATGTCTCCCTTTGCACCGCCTTTGACGACTGATATCGATACGAAATCCCCGTTTTCATCGAGAATCTGTTTTCCTTTGAAAGGTTCGTAGAATTTAGGCAAAGCGATTTCGGCACCGAGGCCGGGGGTCTCGCCTTTATGATCGAAAACAGCGCCGTCGAGGGTATTCATGTCTTCAGTGAATGCCAGATATCCCCAGATAGGCCCCCAGAGTCCGGCTCCGTAGCAAGGCACCACGCGGATGATCTGTCCGTTTACATTGAATATATAGACAGGAAGCCTGAGGCCTTTCAGAAGGCTTTCGTCCCCGTTGTCTCCGATTTTCCTCATTGCATCATACTGTGCCTTGAGTTCGGACGTGCCTGCCACTTCCTTCATGTCGCCGGTCTTCTCTCCGTTGCCGTTTACGTAGATGGCAGCCTGCAGGTTGTCATTGTAAAGTCCGATTGTGAACTTGTTGATATCTGCGGCGGCTTCGGCTTCCTCTGTATTGTAAAGCCCTGCGGCTGTGAGTATCTTGCTCATGGTCTCCACGCGGATGTTGTCGTTCTGACGCGGTTGGAGCGCCAGCGAAACGTACGCGAGGATTGCGGCTACCAAGATAACGAGTACCGCCGAATAGATTACCGTATATGTGTTACCGTTTGTATTCATACCTTAATATATTAAGCGATTTTCATTTTCTTGGAAATTCTTTTTGCCCTCCTGCTGATGGAAGCCGAGATAACATAGTGGTCTATGAGCGGTGCGAATGTGTTCATGAGGAGTATCGCGAGCATCATTCCTTCCACATAGCCAGGATTGAACAGCCTTACCGTGATTGTCAGTGCGCCGACGAGGAAACCGTAAATCCATTTGCCGGTTTCGGTCTGTGCGGAAGTGACAGGGTCGGTGGCCATGAATACGGTACCGAACATGAAACCTCCCATTACCAGCTGATAGTAAGCCGGGACAGTCATTTCAGGAGTAGCTCCGAAAGCGTTGCCTAAAAGTCCGACACACATTGCGCCTATGATTGACGAAAGCATGATCTTCCAGCTTGCAACCCCGGTCCAAATGAGGATTACGGCTCCGATAAGGATGGCGATTACCGATGTTTCGCCGACAGCTCCCGGTATGATACCGGCGAACATGTTCCAGAAGCTATCCCCGGCGGCATTAAGCCCGTCAAGGCCTTCAGCTGCGTGTACGAGAGGGGTCGCCCCCGAAAATGAGTCAGCAAGGCCGCTTCCATTGGTGGCGTATGCAGTGCCTTCGGCCATGTATCTCGAAACGCCTCCTGTCCATACAGTGTCTCCCGACATCTTGCTCGGGTATGAGAAGAACAGGAATGCACGGCAAAGCAGTGCCGGGTTCCAGATGTTCATGCCTGTGCCGCCGAATACCTCTTTGCCGATAATCACGGCGAAAGCCACGGCTATTGCGAGCATCCACAGAGGGACGTCCACAGGGATGATCAGAGGAATGAGCATGCCTGAAACCAGATAACCTTCGTTTACTTCATGCCCTTTGATTTGGGCGGAAATGAATTCTATCGCAAGACCTACGATGTATGAGACGAGGTAGAGCGGTATGACCTTCACTATACCGTACCATACCATCTGCCAGAAGCCCCAATCGAGGCCGAATGCCGTACTGTGCTGGTAGCCCGTGTTCCATATGCCGAAAAGCAGTGACGGGATGAGGGCGACGACCACGATGATCATGATTCGCTTCAGATCGAC
This sequence comes from Candidatus Merdivivens pullistercoris, assembly GCA_017694935.1. Lineage (GTDB taxonomy): Bacteria > Bacteroidota > Bacteroidia > Bacteroidales > UBA932 > Merdivivens > Merdivivens pullistercoris. The sequence continues at coordinate 18,128 of JADIME010000043.1, read as the reverse complement.
GCAGTCCCTTACGTGCGAGCCTTTTCTTGTAACCGTATCGGGAACATAGAGGAAAGACTCGAAGGCCTCGAAAGTGGAATGAAGGAATCCCAATTTTCCGCCTTTTTCGAATGACGGTTTGATTTTATCAATGAATTTTCTCATAATATCCACAGTTTTAAGCCATTTCTTTCATCATTAAGGATATGCCGTCTTCAAGTATGGACTGTATCTCAATCTTCGACGGGCAGATATATTCGCAAAGCGCAAGGTCTTCCGGGAGTACTTCATAAATCCCGAAACGTTCCATCTTGTCTATGTCCTGCGCAAGGCAAGCCTTTACAAGGTATACGGGATACAGTTGCATAGGAAGCACTTTGCTGTAAACGTCAGACATGACGAAAGCCCTTACGCCTCCGTTGAGGTTGGTGTCCATCGCATATTTTCTGCCAGGCGTGAGCCATGAAAAATATGTGTGGGAAAATGAGAATTTCTTGGAGCGGAACGGTTTTCCCCATCCGAACATCTCATGGTAGTTGCCTTCCGCCAACAGGGTCACCTGGTCGTCGAAGAATCCGAGGAATCCTTCTTTGCCGACATTGGCGCCTGTAAGCACGTTGCCGCTGATATAGCGGACATCTCCGCCCTTGTCATCGCACAGGCCTGCAAGGTCTTTCATGCAGAATCCCGATACAGTTTCTATGTATGAAGGACCGGAGGCTTTCGGGCCTGTTACGGCCACTTTCCTGCGGAGGTCTGATTTGCCTGTCCTGAAGAGCCTTCCCATGGCAGCAACCAGATGCGGGGCGACAGTCCATACAGTCTCACCTTTAATAATAGGTGCGATGTGGTGAATCTGGACGCCTACGTTTCCGGCAGGGTGCGGGCCTGAAAAATAATGCTCCGTGATGTTCTTCAATGAACGGAAAGGATTTTCACCCGTTTCCTTGCTGTTGAACGAGACATGCACGCCCCCTTCTGTCAGTTTGGAAAGGGCGTTGATTCCGGCCTGAAGGTTCTCGGTTTCGTCTTTAAGTGAAAACTGGATTTCATTGGCAAGGGGCGCCGTGTTGAACGATGAGATGAAAATCGCCTTGGGGACGATTTGCGGGTCGGCTATTATGCCGTACGGCCTTTGCACGATTGCCGGCCAGAGTCCGCTTGCAAGCAATGCATCCTTGATTTCGGCGGCATTCATCTTTTCAGGGTCCTTTATCCCGAAATCAACATATTCTACCGTCTTGTCTGCCTCGATGCGGACCTCAAGGAGTTTTCTTTTTTCTCCCCTTACGATTTCCTTTACGGTTCCGCTTACCGGAGAAGTGAAAAGGATCGAAAGGTTGGCCTTGTCCGCCAATACGGGCGAGCCCGCAAGGATTCTGTCACCCTCGTGGACAAGCACTTTTGGCGTGAGGCCTTTGAAATCGGTCGGCTTCACGGCGACAATATCCGGGACAATAGTTTTGCTGAGCTTTCTTTCCGCAACTCCGCTGACAGGGACGTTGAGGCCTCTTTTCAAATTGATATTGTCTGACATTATCTTAAAAATTATTAAATTGACTTAATGATTTAAAAGCGGCGCAAAGCTACGAATAATTATTTAAATAATTTCCCTAATTTTGCAACTATTATGGAGAATAATGAGAGCAAGATTTTCGATTGTCTGAATGCAGTACAGAAAGAAGCGGTCGAGTGTGTAGACGGGCCGGTACTGATTGTGGCCGGGGCGGGTTCCGGCAAGACGAGGGTGCTGACAAGCAGGATTGCGTATCTGGTCCAGTCGGGGATAGATCCGGGGCGTATTCTCGCCCTTACTTTCACCAAGAAGGCGGCAGGGGAGATGATGGAGCGCATACGTTCCATGATAGGCGGAAAGGCAAGGCGCATCTACATGGGGACATTCCATAGCGTTTTTATAAAATTCCTGCGGGAGTATGCTTCGGAAATAGGTTATCCCCAGTCTTTTACTATATACGATACAAATGATTCGCGAAACGCTGTGAAGGCCTGTGTCAAGGAACTCGGTCTCGATGAGAAGACATACAAGCCTGCCGAGGTGTTTTCGCGCATATCAATGGCCAAGAACAATCTTATCACCGAAAATGCCTACAGGAACAATCCCCAGCTTGTCCAGAGCGATTCTGCGGCACGGAAGGGCAGGATCTGCGACATATACAGTCTGTATGCAAAGCGTTGCAAGGCATCGGGAGTGATGGATTTCGATGACATACTCCTTAATATGAACATATTGCTTAGGGACCATCCTTCTGCCTTTGCCGCTTTGAGGGAAAGATTCAGCCATATCCTTGTGGATGAGTATCAGGATACAAACTATGCGCAGTATCTTATAATCAAGAAGTTGTCGGAGGAAAGCCGCAATATTTGCGTTGTCGGGGACGATTCGCAGTCTATATATGCCTTCCGCGGGGCGCGGGTGGAGAATATATTGAATTTCAAGAAAGACTATCCCGATTGCCATGTTTTCCGTTTGGAACAGAATTACCGTTCGACCCGGGTTATTGTGAATGCGGCCAATTCTCTGATAGAAAAAAACAAGGAGAGGATTGAGAAAAAATGTTTCTCCCAAGGGGTCGAGGGTGAGAAAATCAGGATTATCAATGCTTTTACCGAGCAGGAAGAAGCCATATTGGTCACGTCTTCGATAGTTTCCAAGATAACGTCCGACTCTGCACAGTATCAGGATTTTGCAATCCTGTACAGGACGAATGCCCAGTCGAGGGCGCTGGAAGAGGCCTTGAGGAAGAGGAACATACCTTATAAAATATATTCGGGCCGGTCGTTTTATGACAGGGCGGAGATCAAGGACGTTGTGGCATATCTGAAACTTGCTGTCAATCCCAAGGATGACGAGGCCTTGAAGCGTGTGATCAACCTGCCTGCAAGAGGAATAGGACAGACTTCCATGTCGTTGCTTGCAGGCGCCGCTGCAGAGAGAGGGATTTCGTTGTGGGAGACAATAAGTTCCGATATTCTTGAAACCGTGGGCCTGAAACCTGCCGCCATTGCAAGGATCCGCGATTTCGTGAATATGATTTCGGTTTATGCGAGAGAAGCCGTGCAAAAGGACGCGGTTTCCGTAGCCAAGTCATTGACACTCGCAAGCGGAATATATGCCATGTACAAGGAAGACAAGAGCATGGAGGGCATGGCGAAGCTTGAAAACATAGACGAGCTGCTGAATGCGGTAGAGGTTTATGCGGAGGAGGAAGCCAATACGAGGAATGAATTGTATCAGATAGAGAACGGTACCCTTCCTGATGACGCACCGGTGGTTACCCTGTCGGATTTTCTTGAAAACGTTTCGCTGATGAGCGATGCGGATACTGACGACGATGATGAGGCTGCATCTTCCAACAAAATCACTCTCATGACGGTGCATTCATCGAAAGGACTGGAATTCCCGTATGTGTATGTCGTCGGCATGGAGGAAAACCTTTTTCCGTCTTCGGGCGGGGGGATGGCCACGGAACGTGAAATCGAGGAGGAACGCAGGCTGTCTTATGTAGCATTGACCCGTGCTGAAAAATGCGTGGTGCTTTCTCTATCTTCTTCCCGTATGAAGTACGGCCAGCACGTCAGCAATCCTCCTAGCCGTTTTCTAAGGGAAATAGACAGCCGCTATCTGTCGAATCCGCCGGCTTCGGGCAGGCGTTTTTCCGAAGAAGATGCTTTTGTCCCTGTGGCAGGTCCGGCCAGACAACTTTCATCAGGCGGGCAGTCCCGTCAGGCTTCATTGGCCGGTCGGTCCCGGCAGATTCCGTCAGGGCAAGGCCGCTATGGTTCCGTATCCGGCCGGGAGTCGGCCATGGCCGGGGATAGGCCGCAGGCGGTGTCGCGGGGACGAGAGGCGGACATGGCTCACGGCAGGATGGCGGACAATGATTTCGTCCCGGATCCGGTACTGTCTTTCAGACCCGGGATGCGGGTCGAGCACAGCAGGTTCGGCGCAGGCCTGATTCTGCAGATGGAAGGCTCCGGAAGCGATCTGAAAGCGATTGTCAAGTTTGACCATTTCGGGGAAAAGACCCTGCTTATGAAGTTTGCAAAACTTCGGGCTGTGAGATGAGGATGAATAGCCCTCTATGGGTTTTGCCGTAAAACAGTTTTCAGGTTTCGCCACAAAAACGGTGTTTTTCTGCAAAATGTTTTGAAAGGGGGCGTTTTTTCTTTTTTTGAACTTTTTCTGTGAAAAACCGTCTTATATTTGCCGGGCAATGTGGGATGTCGGACAAACCGTTTAGTATGAAACATGTATTTTGTGCCGTTTTGTCTGTTTTATGTGTGTTTTCCATTTCATGTACCCGCGAAAAGATTCCGGCGGGGATGGCGGGACTTGTATTCAGATTCGGGCCGCTTTTCGAACCGGCGGTAAAATCGTCTGACCTGCTTGTCCCCGATACGAATGACTTCATCCTGTATCTTTCGGATGCTTCGGGAGAATATGTCTATTCCGGTTTCTATGGAGACAAGCCCGAAAAATTCGAATTGAAGCCCGGAAGCTATACCGCAAAGGTAATTTCCCGCGAATTCAATGTGCCGGCATTTGATACCCCTCAGTTCGGGGACGAGGTGTGTTTCATCCTCGAAAAGGATGAAGAAGCGGCAGTGGAGTTCGGGTGTACGCAACTCAATTCGGGTATAAGGCTTGTCATAAATGACAGTTTCATCTCGGATTATGACGGGGGCGTGATCTTCCTGACTTCGGGGGACGGCCGTCTTATGTATTCCTATAATGAGAAACGTGTGGCGTATTTCAATCCCGGGGCGGTCTCGTTGAAGTTTTTATATGAGGGTACCGAGAGCGTACTGTTTACAAAGATTCTCGATCCGCGTGAAATGCTTACTGTAAATCTCGGCAGCGGAGGCGATTCCGGAAACACCGACAAGGCGGGGATTACTATTTCCGTTGATACTTCGCGGGTCTGGAATGAATTCGACTATTCATTCGGAGGCGATAAGGGAGGCAGCATGGAGGATGCTTTGACCGTCGATGAGGCGCGCGGGCATGTCGGCGATGAAGATGTGTGGGTCTGCGGGTATGTAGTAGGAGGCGATCTTACTTCTTCAGGGATTTCTTTCGCCGCTCCTTTCAGGACTTATACCAATCTGGCAATAGCTGCCTCGCGAAGCATAAGGGACAGGGATGAGTGTCTGTCTGTGTCTTTGCCTGTCGGAGAAGTGCGGGACGGGCTGAATCTGGTTGAAAATCCTGATGTGCTTGGGAAAAAAGTTTTTCTGAAAGGCAATATCGTGGCCTCGTATTTCGGACTTGTGGGGATAAAGGATGTTGCGGAATACGAAATTTTATAGACGGCATTTAAAAATTTACGATTATCCGCAAAATTACCCCTATGAAGATGAAAGCAGTAATTGCCACGGACAGTATATCCCTCCTACCGCTTCGCGGCAGGCACCACCCGTTCACGAGGCCACGGGCGGCCACGCTGTCCGTGGCAATTACTGCATACACAATCATTTGAGGTAATTTTGCGGAGAATCGTAAAAAATTTAAACAGCTTCTTATGGCTTGTCGTAGGATTTTCCTATCTTTGTGGATTGTAATTGTAAAATACGGGAAGGATGAAAGAAAGTTACGACGTCAATTTCAAAGATTATAATACTCAGCGGGATAAACTGATAATGCCTGAGCATGGAAGGCATGTCCAGAAGATGATCGAGCATATAATCGGAATCGAGGATCCCGATAAAAGGCGTACGCAATTGCAGTCCGTAGTGGACGTGATGAGGAGCCTCGAAGGTATCAATCGCGACAACGTCGAAGCCATGCAGAAACTGTGGGACCATGTCCAGGTGATATCGGAGTTCAGGCTGAAAGATGAGGATGCTCCTTATCCTCTGCCGCATGAGAATGTAAAGGATATGAGGCCGGCTCCTATCCGGAGAAACACGAAACCGATACGTGCCACGCATTATGGACGCAATATAGAGAGCATGATAGATGTGATTGCGGATATGCCTGAAAGCGAGGAGAAAATATTGATGGTACGTTCTTTGGCTATTTATATGCGCCAGCAATATTTGATATGGAACAAGGACAGTGTTACGGACGATACTATTTTCAAGGATATAATACGCATGTCCAATGGGAGGATCATTATTCCTTCTGACATGACACTGACGAAGATAGCTTCGGATGCCAATTTCTCGCGTCCGGGACTGAATCCCGTTTCCAAGCGGAACAAACTGCAGAATGCCAAGAAGAACAAGGCTCAACAAACAAAAAAGAGGAATTAACGGCAAATGACTGCTCCCAAAGATGTAAAAAGACCGGTCAAGGCTGCCGCTTCCGCTAAAAGGCAGGTTTCCGCAAAAAAAACGAAAGCCGTAAAAAAGAGGAATGGCATTCAGCCGCCCGGTTATTGGAAAATAATCAGGAATGTTTGCGGGATAATTTTCGCGTTTTTCGCCATCTATACACTGATAGCGATAGTGTCCTATATGTTTACCTGGGATGCGGACCAAAGCCTGTTGGCCTCTTCGGCGGATGGCGCCGCCAAGAACAGCGGGGGCAGGCTGGGTCTTAGATGGGCCAAGTTTCTTGTGACAGACATGTTCGGCATAGGAGCTTTTGCGGTAGTAATCGTGTTTGGAGCGGCTGCCCTGATGTGCCTGAGGAAAAGAGTGAGGTTTGTCAGGACATTGCTTACCGCTTTTGTCGGTGCAGTGCTGTTATCTTTGGTTTCTGCATTTGTTGCCGGTCTGTTCGGCGGTTCCAATGCTTTCGGCGACGGGATAGGAGGAGCGTATGGTACTGCTGTCGTAGACGAAATGAACTCCATGATGGGCAGTTTCGGCACTCTTGCGGTTTTAGTCCTTGTGGCCATTCTGTTTTTGCTTTTCTCCAATAAACGTTTTGTGTCATGGTTCTCATCTTTGGGGGAGAAGAAAGGTTCCGCGGAGGCGGAGGCAGGAGATGATTCAGAGGCGGCAGGGGTTTCCGGATGCGGGGAGGAATGCGGGGGAAACGATCCGGCCGCAAATGATGATGCCGCCGATGACCGTTCCGTCGATGATTGTATCGACGATGATGTGGAAAATGACAACCATAGTGGCGAAGATGGAGAAAATGGCGAAGATGACGAAGATGACGAAGAAGCCCGTGATTCCCGGCATGTTCTTGAAGTGGTCGAATTGCACGGGAACGGATCTTCTTTCGGCCACGATGACGATGAAGTAAACAATGCAGGAGCGGATGGCGAAGATGAAGGGCGTGATACGGATGTTGCAAACCGTGATCAGGATGTCGCAAACCATGATGACGGTCTGCCGGAACTGACGGTTGAAGGCATAGGAATCTCCACTGGTGAGGATGTTCCAGACGGAGGTATTTCCCAAAAATACGATCCCCGTCTGGATTTGCCGCATTACAAGTTTCCTGGATTGGAACTGTTGAACGATTACAGTGACAAGTGGTATGATGTATCGCAGGCTGAGCTGCAGAGGAACAATATGAAGATAACCGCCGCCCTCGCTGAATACAAGATACAGATACAGAGTGTGTCGGCACGCAAAGGGCCGACCGTCACGCTTTATGAGATAGTGCCTGCTCCAGGAACAAAAGTGGCGCAGATAAAGAGAGTTGAAGAGGATATAGCAAGATCTATAGGGGTAAAGGGCGTGCGTGTCATTACTTTATTGAATACCATAGGTATAGAGGTGCCGAACGACAAGCCGAGCATAGTGCCTATGAAGTCTATACTCAATGATCCCTTATTCAGGAACAATAAATATGAATTGCCCATAGCGTTGGGCTATACAATATCGCAAAAGGTGCTTGCTTTTGATCTGACAAAAGCTCCGCATCTTTTGGTGGCTGGTGCTACAGGAATGGGAAAATCCGTCGGACTTAATGTGATACTGACATCATTGCTCTATTCCAAGCACCCTTCAGAGCTGAAATTGGTCTTGGTAGATCCGAAGAGAGTGGAGCTCTCGATATACGGTGCCATCAAAAACCATTTTCTGGCGACATTGCCAGGAGAGGACAAGCCGATACTCACGGATACTTCCAAAGTAGTAAGTACTCTGAAATCCCTTTGTGTCGAGATGGAATCGCGATACGAGTTGCTGGAAATGGCAAAGGAACGCAATATCAAGGATTACAATGCCCGTTTTCTTGACAGGAAACTTAACCCGAACAAAGGACACAAGTTCCTTCCTTATATAGTAGTGGTGATAGACGAGTTCGCGGATTTGCTAATCACGGCAGGAAAGGAGATTGAAGAGCCTATATCAAGACTTGCCGCAAAGGCGAGGGCGATAGGGATACATCTAATCATAGCTACGCAAAGGCCAACCACGGATGTCATAACGGGTACAATAAAGGCCAATTTCCCTTCAAGGGTAGCATTCAAGGTGATGGCCGGCGTGGATTCCAAGACTATAATAGACGAGGTCGGTGCCAATAAGCTCATAGGCCGCGGAGACATGCTGGTAATGATTGCCGGGGAAGAGCTTTCCCGTGTCCAGTGTGCATTCATAGACACAGACGAAGCCATAAGGATTTCGGAATTCATAGGTTCACAGCAAGGTTATGGATGTCCGTATTATCTGCCTGAATGCGAAGATGATGAAGAAGGGGTTTCTGCAGTGGATCTCGGCAAACGCGATTCTTTGTTTGAAGAGGCGGCAAGGTTGATAGTGGCAAACCAGCAAGGCTCTACCTCGTTGATACAAAGAAAAATGGAGATAGGCTACAATAGGGCCGGCAGGATTATCGATCAGTTGGAGGCAGCCGGTGTCGTCGGTCCGTTCGAAGGTTCCAAGGCCCGTAAAGTGCTGATACAGGATTTCGACCAGTTGGACGAGTTGTTAAGACATCTCAATTGAGTTAAGTTATGAAAAAGAAATATTTCCCAAATGTGCTTTTGTTTTTTACCTTGATGCTGTTCCTGTATCATGGATTTAGTGTGCAGGGTTATGCCGTGGCCCGTGCGGTCTCAGCATCCATGTCCATGACAATGCCCCTCGAAGATGCTATGTGGGGAATTTCCATAGTATCGGACGGTTCAGATACTGGACGGGATACCCCGTTTGATGTTTTTGTTTCTGAGGTATCTTCGTTGAAGCAGAATACGCGGGGCAGAATAATCGTATCCGGTACAATGTCGGTTAGAGAGGGCAAATATTCCGGTAACTCGGATTTCGTTCTGGAAACAGGGATTGGTGGGTATCATGTAGTAAGCGGCAATAACGAGATTCAATGCGACGGAAAGTGTAATTACATAGTTGACAATGCGTCTATGGAGGTGACTGTAACGCTTTTGGATAAAACTAACCGTTCGGTGCTTTCCAATCCGCTGTCTGTCTTGTTTGAGTTGCCGCAGGGTTTCAGAGTGAAAAGCAGAGGCTGGGATGGACTTGGAGACGACCGTTACTATGGTGTGGAATTATTGCCTGAAAGGCAGGATAGTGGGTTGTCATTTGTAAAATTGCGTATCTCTCCTGATGGAAAATCCCTGACAGGTATGGAGCTGGGCATTGTGCAAAGCGTTTCGTCCGTGACTGAAATAGACGTGACCATCGATGCCTTTTCGTTTTCATGTCAAGACAGAGGAAGTTTTACTCCTGATTTGGAGAGCCTGGAGCAAGCCGGTTATTTTATCAACGATTTGAGGTAGCATTTGAGAAGCTGTCGCTGATTTTGTGATTATATTAACGGTCTTTGAAGTCGCTGAAAATTATTTGTTTCAAAATAATGTCCATTAGCATGCAAGTTTATAATTTTTTTATAACTTTGCAGTGTAAGCCAAGGAAAGATTGAATTGAGTCGGGCTTTCACGACAGGCAGTGCCGTGACCGGAGACCACCGTGATGATTTCCCTGAAGTCGATGCCGCTGACACGTATAAGGCTTAAAGGTTCCGGTTGTTACATGGACGGTTATGCCGGTTGCCTTGCATCGGGCGTAACACTGATTATCGTTTCGGAGAAAGATGGCATGTGTACGGTGTTTTACGTGTACGATGGTCTGGATTGGACTTAATTAATATTGTATATTTTGTCCGTTATGTATGGTAAACCCAATCGGAATATGAATACATTATATCTTAAACTGTTTTTGTCGCTTTTCTCGGTGGCAGGCTGTCTGGCTTTTGCCTCATGCGAAAGGCCTGATGGTGCCAACGGCCAGACTCCGGGAGATTCCACGGGTGATTCGTCTGAGGTCGTTGTCGAGAGCATCGAACTTTCCCCTTCGTCTATTGAACTTGAGATGGGCGGGACGGTCTTGATACAGGCAAAAGTATTGCCGGTGAATGCCGCAGGATATGTGCTGGACTGGAAGTCATCGGACAATTCGGTAGCTACAGTATCCGATAAAGGGGCAGTCGAAGCACTCGCAGTGGGTATTGCCACTATAACCGCTTCGGCAGGCCATGTTTCTTCTTCCGTCGAAGTTACGGTACTCCCGAATAGCGATGAGCCTGAGAATCCTATGGAAGATCCCGAACCCGGAGACTGGTTTTATTCCGACGGCACTTGGTCGACCGATCTGGATTCCGGCAAGGATGTTATCGGTATTGTATTCTGGACGGGAGATCCTGCCGGAGATGACAATCTTCTAAGGACAGAGCATCCTGAGTGTTCGCACGGTCTGGTCGTGGCCATACAAGGCGATAAGTATGTTCCATGGCAGTCTGCATATGCGGCATACGGAAAGACAGTAAACGAGTGGATAGAATCTAATACGTCCTATGAGCCCATAGGTACCACTTCAAACGGGACAAACCTGTACAGAATGATGGGTTACAACAATACATGCGCAATCAAGGCTTTCAATGCGGATCCTGCAAATGCAGGATGGCCGGTAGAGGCGGTACAGGCAGTGGAGGCATTTGAAGAGGCATGCCCGTCCCCGTCCGGTACAAGCGGATGGTATCTCCCTTCGATAAAGGAATATGTCATGATGTGCTACAAGGATACGGACGATTACTCTGGCATGTCCGTCCTCGATGGTACTGAAACATACGACATGCTTAACAAAAAATTATCTGAAATACCAGATGCGCAGCCTATAGGTGCGGACGGATATGGGTTTTATTCATCCAGTACCGAAGAGATTAATGCCAATGACAGGGCTTATGCGTTGTCATTCTGTTATAAGACATTGGCTACCAATACAAAGGATAATGCATCATTGTATTCGGTGCGTTTCATATTAGCTTTCTAAAAACTAAAAATCATATTAACTTAAAAAAATTAGTGTTATGGACTTAAAAAAGATTTTAATATTCTTCTTATGCTCGATTGCTGCTATATCGTGCGATAAAAGTGAGGAAAATGTGAATCCGGTTCTGACTTCTACTACAATAGATGATGAAATCAGTGTGCCGGACGAAGGTGGTGAATACAGTATTACATATAAAATTACCAACCCGGCAGACGATGGTAAAATAGAGGCTTTCATTTCCTCTGGCGGAGAGGACTGGATAGACAATGTCGATTCAGAAACCATGGAGGTAGTGAAGTTCACGGCATTGCAGAATGTGAGCGATGAAATCCGCACGACTTCAATAAAAGTTTCCTATACGTATGCCGGAGGCGAGGAGCAGTCTTTTTCGGTTCGCATAACTCAGGAAGCGGCGGAAAGTTCTGACAATCCAGATCCGGATGACCCGGACGACCCGGACGACCCGGAAGTTCCTTCGGAAGCACCTTTCACAATCACGATACTGGGAGTGACTTATTCGACGGCCGAGATTCTCATCGAACCTGATGACTACTCCATGCCGTATATTGTATGGGTGGATATCGCAGATAAAATCGAAGGAGTAAGCGACGATGAACTTTTCGCGATAGACATGCAGATAGCCGAAAGTACGGCTAGCATGCTGGGCATGGACTTGCATGGCTATATCAGCTGGATTACTAAAAACGGTGAACAGAACAATACTCAGAGCAAGTTGGATCCCGACACGGAATATGCAGTATGGTGTTACGGAATAGACAACTCCGGCAGTTACCCGGAACGTACTACTGACATAGCAAGGGAGATGTTCACAACCGAGGTGCTTGAAATAACCGAGAACGGTATAACGCTGGATGTAGAGGTGACTGATGACACATTTTCGGCGGTAGCCACGCCTTATACAAATGACAGATACTATAACCTGAACTGGAATAGCGAAAGTGTACTCCAGCAAGAAGGTTTTACCGAAGGTACGCCGGCGGAAAGATGCTATCAGTTTGAGTTGGACTATATGACTGAGTACTCAGCCTTTTATCCTCCTACATCGTGGGCGAATGTAAAGCAGGGACCGGCCACCACTTCTGCAGTATTCAACAAGGCGGACACATATTACGTTTTCGCGTATTTCATGAACGATGACGGTACGCTCGATGGCGATATATATATTAAGACCATCGAGTATGATGGGAATAATTCTACTGTGCTTGATGCGCCGAGAATGTCTTTTATCAGAGGAGACGTTGCGGTTGATTAAAGAGCTTTAGTGACAATTATGCGGCGCATTTGCTGCCGGCATCTTCGTCTTCTGCACCAAAAGCGGGATAGAAAACAGTGCATGCCGCCGTATCAGATAATTCTGTTTTCGTTCCCGACACTATAGGCAATACCGGGTTCAAGATCGATTTTGACATTGACTGGAGTTTTGATTTTGATAATGAGACCTCAGGATTTGTAGTCGATCCTGAATCCGGGTATATTGAATCCATCTGATCCAAATCCGTGCGGATCACAGTTAAACAGCCTCTTATGTAATATGGCTCGGGTAATTGTCAGATGATCCTCGCTTCCTTGAAAACCTCCACTATCGAGGGATAGGTGTTGTCGAGGAATTGCGGCAGGGAACTCGGGGCTATCCATGCGGCCTTGGTTATGTCTTCTTCGGTCTGTGGAATCAATTCTACGGGGACGGTGTATTCCATCGAGTACCAGTATGTGTGTTTGAGGATCAGTTCTCCTTGGCCTTTCCATCTGTAACAATGGTGGGTGACACATATGAGTTCTCCCGCCTCGATGTCTTTCAGACCGGTTTCCTCCCTGACTTCCCTCAGGGCGGCAGTTGCCTTTTTTTCGCCTTTCTCCCGCTTGCCTTTAGGCAGATCCCATTTACCGTTGCGGAATATCATCAGGAAATCCCCTCTTTTGTTTTTGACGAGCCCGCCGCCGGCATCTATTTCGGAAAAGCATTTGCACATTTTTTTGAAAAGTCTGCCGGGGTTACTGGACGGGACATACAGTTTGCGCAGAGAGTCTGATGTTTCAAACATCGTTATCAGTGTATGCAGCTCCGTGTCCTTGTCCCCGTTCAGATGAAGCACTACTGCATTGGCATCCTCAATATAACGTCCGTTTTCATCGCAGATGTCGATCTGCCTGTTTTCAAAATATATCCTGTACATCTCCGTCAAGCCAAAAAAATCAAAACAGCTCCTCAAAAATAGCGAAATTTATGCATATTATTTCGTATTTTTGCATCACGATAATCGATTATTTGTGTTTTATGGAAAAGATAGAGAAAAAAGTAGCCGAGTCGTTGCTGGAAATAAAGGCAGTGACCCTGTCTCCGGACAAACCTTATACGTGGGCTTCGGGCTGGAAATCACCGATTTATTGCGATAACAGGAAGATTTTGTCATACCCTGTATTGAGGCATGACATAGCCGGGTGGCTTTCTTCAACCGTAAAGGATAATTTCAAGGAATGCGATGTAGTGGCCGGAGTCGCTACCGGGGCTATAGCATTGGGCATAATGGTGGCTGAAATATTGGACAAGCCTTTTATATATGTCAGGCCGAAACCCAAGGACCATGGTACAGGGGCGAGGATAGAAGGTGTCCTGCCTCAGGGAGCGAAGGTCGTAGTCGTGGAAGACCTTATTTCCACAGGCAATTCTTCCCTTTCCGCAGTGGACGCTCTCAGGCACGGAGGCGCGATAGTGTCCGGCATGGTTGCCATATTCAGCTACAATTTCCCTCAGGCACGCGAAGCTTTCGAAAATGCCAATGTGGAGTTGCATACACTGACCAATTATGACTCACTTCTGGATGCGGCACGCTCATGCGGATATATCAAGGAAGACGATATGAAACTGTTAAGGGAGTGGAGATACTCTCCTTCAACTTGGGGCAGGGATGAATAAGCACATCGAAAGCAAGCATTCGGTAATACAGCGCACCCCGTATGAAGTTTATATGGGTTTTACGGACATGCGCAATTTCGTGAATTTTCTGCCCGAGGACAAAAAAGAAGGGATAGAGGCCGACTTCGATTCCATAACGGGTACCGTGCAGGGCATACGTTTGGGAGTGAAAGTAGTTTCACGCGAGCCGTATTCGAGGATAGTTTTCCAGAGCGCCGACATTTCCCCTCTGCCGTTTTCGTTCGTATTGCATTTCGATGAGGCCGACGGCGGGGCGCATACTGATTTCCACATAGAACTCGACACGGAACTCAATGCCATGATGAACATGCTGATCGGCCATAAGTTGCGTGATGGCGTGGACAAGATAGTGGATGCGTTGTCGGATGCCTCCAAGGGAAAATTCCCCGAAGGTTTCAATCCCGCCGACTATGGCGCAGGCACCATGTAGTCTTCTGTTATGGTCGCCGGCAGTTTCCCAGAAGCATTTCTGAACTACCTCAAAGAGGCTGTAGGGGCTGAAAGGGCCGCCGAGGCCTTGGCGTGTCTTGAAGCCCCGGTGTCGTCATGCATCCGCGTGAATCCGGCAAAACCCTTGCAATCGGGTTTGGCTGCAGATATGCGTGATTGCCATGTTTCGCGCATCCCGTGGACAGAATACGGGTTCACTCTCGGAAAACGTCCTGTTTTCACTCTGGATCCCTGTTTTCACGCGGGAGCTTATTATGTACAGGACAGTTCGTCAATGTTCATAGGGGAATTGTTCGGGAGGATTGTGCGGAAATACTACGATGGCGGGACACCGTTGAGGATTCTTGACCTTTGTGCCTCGCCGGGCGGGAAGACTACTGATGTGGCTTCACGGATGCCTGCCGGGAGCGTGTTGGTCTCGAATGAAGCAATCAGGGGGCGCACGGCCGCGCTGATGGAAAACGTGGCTCTGTGGGGAAACCCTGACGTGATTGTCACGAATGGCGACCCGGGCGATTTCGGGGAGAGGCTGAAAGATTTTTTCGACATAATACTGGTCGATGCCCCTTGTTCCGGCGAAGGCATGTTCCGGAAAGACCCGTCTGCTTCGGAGCAGTGGAGCGAAGAAACCGTGAACCTTTGTGCTTCAAGGCAAAGACGTATACTGTCGGCAATCTGGCCTTCATTGAAAGAAGGAGGTTTCCTCCTGTATTCGACGTGTACGTTCAACAGGAAGGAAAACATAGGGAACGTCTCATGGATGAAGAATGCCTTGGGAGCCGAGAATGTCATGGAGGATTTTCCTTCGGTCGAAGAGGCAGGGGCGATAAAGGATTCCGAAGGTGGCTACCTGTTCCTCTGGGGGCTTGTTTCAGGGGAAGGACAGTACGCGGCGGCGGTAAGGAAGACTGCCGGGGATACCGAGAGAGCGCGGGTCGTTTCACGTAAACGTAAAAACGACAGGGTGCAGGACAAGCATAAGACACGCCTGCAGGTCCCTGACGGGCTTTTCAAATGCGGGAACATGGTATACGCCTTGTCGGAAGGAGGTGAGGTCAAGGCAATGACTTCCTGGCTTTCGGCTGTTGCGGGCGAGGTATCTTCGGCTGTACGTGCCATGTCTGCCGGCATACGGGCCGGGTCCCTCAAAGGGAATGATTTTGTCCCTAATGCCGATTTGGCTTTGTCTTCGGCATACAATAGGGAACGTTATCCTGAATGGAATGCGGACAAGGAGCTTGCACTGAGATTTCTGGCCAAGGAATCCCTCCGTGTTCCCGAAGGCTGTCCTGACGGATACCAGACTGTGGTTTATGACGGGTTGCCGATAGGGTTCGTGAAAAACATAGGCAACAGGATGAACAACCTGCATCCGCAGTCCCGCAGGATAAGGATGAGGATAGATTAGGCAAGATTATGGGCAATAGCAATATATATCATTGTAAATGTACGGGTTGCGGAATGGAGGCGGATGTGCCTGCATACCCGTCCGTAAATGCGTCCAAGGAGCCGCTTTTGAGGAACCGCCTGTTGGACGGCTCGTTGATGAGATGGACATGCCCGTCGTGCGGCAAGGTGCATTATCTCGATTATCCTCTTCTTTACCATGATCCGGTGAATAAATTCATGATATGGCATTTCCCGGCGGGACAGGAAGAGGACAGGATTGACGCTTACGGGAAGCAGGTGGCCGGACTCTTGCCGGATTATACTTG
The DNA here is from genome assembly GCA_017694935.1 of Candidatus Merdivivens pullistercoris. GTDB lineage: Bacteria > Bacteroidota > Bacteroidia > Bacteroidales > UBA932 > Merdivivens > Merdivivens pullistercoris. Next base: position 1,817 of record JADIME010000043.1, on the reverse strand, counting down.
CAGGAGGGTGGACAATGTCCTCAGGCTTGCCGAGAAGATACAGATATTCGAGCAGGGCGCGTCGGATGTGGCCGTGGAGCTTTCAGAATATGTTTTCAGACAGGAGTCGGCTGCACGCGCGAATGATGACGAAGAAAAAAGACAGGTATTTTCAAACAATATTTTCTGTCACGGATTGAGGTTCGAGGACGGAAGGTGCGCAGAGTTCAGGATTTCCGTCGTGGATGACGACGGGAACCATTCTTATTATGACATTTCTCCGGCTATATATTCGGATTGCGATGCCATAGTGCGCAGAAATCCGGCCTTGGATCCCGGAAAAGGCTTTGTGACTGTGGATTATCAATGGTTGAAAACTAAAATACGTTGAGTATGATCGTTTTGGATAAGGAGCTTTCATTGGAGCAGATGGAAGCGTTGCTTTTCGAGGGTGAAAAACTGACCCTTGCCGATGCGGCTAAAAAGAGAGTTCGGGACAGTTATGAATTTTTGTCAGGATATTCATCCGACAAAGTTATTTACGGGATAAATACGGGTTTCGGCCCGATGGCGCAGTACCGTGTCCCCGACGAGGATTTGGAACAATTGCAATACAATATAATCAGAAGCCATTCTTCCGGTGCCGGCAACCCGATGCCGGATATTTACGTGAAAGCCGCGATGATTTCGAGGGTTGTGACTTTCGCCCAGGGATATTCGGGAATACATATTTCCGCGTTGGAACTGTTGGTGGAGTTCATAAACCGGGGGATTTATCCGAAAGTGCCGTCGCATGGCAGCGTGGGGGCTTCCGGGGATTTGGTGCAGCTTGCCCACATGGCTTTGGCCTTGATAGGCGAAGGGGAGGTGCGCCATGAAGGCCGTTGGTACAAGACCTCCGAAATCATGGAAAAAGAACATCTGAAACCCCTCTCCGTACATATCCGTGAAGGATTGGCATTGACTAACGGCACATCCATGATGACGGGTATCGCCATCGTGAATATCATACTTGCAAACAGATTGGTGTATTGGTCGATGCTTACTTCATGCATGATCAATGAGATAGCTTCTTCCTACGGCGATTTTCTGGACGGGAGGCTCAATTCTGTAAAGAAACACATAGGACAGGATACGGTAGCCTCCAGCATGAGGAACATACTTGCCGACAGCCGCCTGATAAGGGACAGGGAGAAGGAACTTTATGACAGCAGCCACGGGGAAGTGGGGGTTTTCGACAAGAAAGTCCAGCCTTATTATTCACTCAGATGCGTGCCTCAGGTATTGGGACCCGTATATGAGACCATAGCCAATGCGGAAAGCGTAGTAGTGGACGAGCTTAATTCGGTCAGCGACAATCCTGTCGTGGACAGCGCGAACGGAATCGTGCTGCATGGCGGGAATTTCCACGGGGATTATATATCCTTTGAAATGGACAAGGCCAAGATTGCGGTGACAAAGATGACCATGCTGGCCGAAAGGCAGTTGAACTATCTGATGCATGACAAGCTGAACGGCATCCTGCCTCCTTTCGTGAACCTCGGCCGCCTGGGGCTTAATTACGGTATGCAGGGAGCGCAGTTCACGGCGACCTCGACCACGGCGGAATGTCAGACACTCTCCATGCCGAACTATGTGCATTCGATTCCTAACAACAATGACAATCAGGACATAGTTTCAATGGGGACCAATTCGGCGCTCATAGCCGCCAAGGTCATAGAAAATTCGTTTCAGGTTTTCGCCGTTTATTCGATGGCGCTTGCAAATGCCGTAGACGCTTTGGGCGTCGAGGGGAAACTTTCCTCGGCTACAAAGGATTTTTATGATGACATTAGGAA
>JADIME010000042.1 GCA_017694935.1 Candidatus Merdivivens pullistercoris | reverse complement strand
GGTTTGTACCGGGGAGGGGAAAAGTGCTACGATTTCGCGGCAAATCGATTCACTTTCCCCCAAGAATAATATTTCCTGGAGCAACCGCAAATCGTTGAATTTACACAAAAGACTGTAAATCAACACATCACGAGGCTGTGAGTTAAGTCGGTATGCTCCGGCAGGCATGTTCTTACACCGCTGCCGGAGCAACTGAAAATTGCCGATATTTTACAACTTACACATTATCATTAAGTTACAACACAGTAAATTAAGTCCGGATGCTCCGGCAAATTCCGTTTTCTCAGGCACTGACACTAACTCGGGGCGTTCCCGGGCATTTCGAACCAGCGCCTCGTTCCCGGGCATTCAAAAGCGAACATTCAGAACCGGGCACAACCCTTAAACTACCTGTACGCCCTTTCGAAGATGCCCCTGCAATCCTCATGTGTCATTTCGCAAGGATTTGCGGCAAAAAGCCCTCCCATGGTCTCGCGTGCGTTGCGTGCGAGAGTGTCACATTCTTCTTTTCTGATACCGTAGTCGCTCATTTTCAGATTGTCCACGCCGCAAGCCTTCTGCAGATCGACAAGAGCCGACAGGAAGTCTTCCGGTTTTGAAGCGTCTTCCCTTCCCATTGCACGGGCCATTTTTACAAAACGTTCATCGCAGGCGTGCCTTTCTATGAAGAAACGGTAAAACTCATTGGAAATCATTATCAGGCCAGCACCGTGAGGCAAATCATAATGGTATGCGCTCATCGCATGCTCCATCGAGTGTTCGGCAGTAGTACTCGTAAGTTGCATGGTCAGACCGGCTATCGTACTTCCGTATGCCACAGCCTCGCGGGCCTCAATGTCGTCGCCGTCCTTGACTGCACGCGGCAAGTATTTGGCTATATGCTCGATTGCCGACAAGGCTATAGGCTCGCTGAGCACGTTCAAAGAACGGCTTATCATCACTTCCGTATTGTGGAACAATGCATCAAAACCCTGATATGCCGTATACTTCGCAGGCACGGTACGCATCAGTTCCGGGTCCACTATGGCAAGCACAGGATTCAGAGACGGATAGCCGAAGCCTATCTTCTCTTTGGTTTCATGGTTGGAAATCACGCCCCAGCAGTTGATTTCAGAACCGGTTCCGGACGTAGTGGCTATAGTCACTATCGGAAGCCCCGGGTTCTGCAAAGGCATGCCCTTGCCAGTACCTCCGTTTACATAGTCCCAAAGATCGCCCGGATTGGTGGCCATGGCCGACACTGCCACTGCCGAATCAAGTACCGCGCCACCGCCCAACGCGAGGATAAAATCGCAGGCATTGTCCTTGGCGCATGCGGCAGCTTCCATCACCACTTCCTTTGAAGGGTTTTCATGGACATTGCCGCATATGACGTATGCCGTCCCCGTTTTGCCCAACAGGGCGGTAACACGGTCGAGAGTACCGTTTACCTTAACAGACTTGCCATTGGAAATCAGCAACAAGGCCTTTTTCCCAGGAAGTTCAAGATTTGCAAGTTCATCCAATTTGCCTCGCCCGAAGATCAGATTAGTCGGGGTGAAAAGGTTAAAATCCATCATACCCATAATGCACACTTTTAAATTATTTTTTACGAAGCAAAAATAATCAATGCCGTCCGATTGACTATACCCGCACTAAGGTAAAAATTACCCTGATTACGGTTTCGGGGAACTTGGAAGCTGTTTAAACCGTCACTCTCTGACCACGCTTTCGAAAACGATCCTCGTGACAGAGCCGTTTGCTGCAATGATATTGACCTCCTTGACAATGGCTTCACGCGAATAAACCACTATGTCTATCTTGGAAATGAAAGAGGACATCGCACCCCGGGAAGGAACGGCTTCTATCCCTATGCGCTCACTGTCGATAGTGATGAAAGAAGTGGAAAACATCCTGTCGTTTTCATAGAAAGGCTTCCCGCCGCTGTTTCCCTCCACAAGAGAGAATATCCCGGAAAAAGCCTGCGGGAGTGCTGATTTCTTTCCGTCTTCCTCTATGTAGGCATCATCGCCGTCGGTAAAAAACAAATATTCATCGGGATATTCGCCCCGCCAGTAAAGCCTCCCGTCACTGTAAAGTTCCAGAGTCCCGGAAGACTCCAATTTTCCCGAAATTACCGGAACCGTCCGTATCATCCGGTACGAAGCCGCCAGTCTTTCAAATGAAAACACCCTGTCCATAAGCGATTTTACCTCCGGCTCGATACACTGGGACGAAAACGGGGAAAAATAAGAAGACAGGCAGAAAACCGTAAAAAGTGATACTATATTTAAAACTGTTTTTTTCATAAATTATTTTCCGGAAGCAATTACAATAATACCGAGGGTTATCAGCCCCACGCCTATCCATTTATTTATCGAAATGACTTCTCCGAATACCAGATAACCCGCAAAAATGGAAAACACGAAAGTCATCGAGGTTATCGGATAAGCCAATGAAAATTCATAGCGTTTCAGAATGTACATCCATGTAATGCATGCGGCAAGGAAAGAAGCGCCGCAGGCAGCCCACTGCCAGCACGTAAGAAAATCCTTGAAATACCCCCACGTAAATTTGAACGCTCCCGTCTTGGCCAGGGATATTTTCAACAGAACCTGTCCCGCGCACAGGGTCAGACAGTGGAAAACCGAAAGCAAAATCAATTTCAACATCCTTATACTGAATAAAAATAAAACATCGTCGGCCTGAAGGCAGCCAGTTTTTTCTAAAACCCGCCGGACCGTTCCCGCACCGGTACGAAATCCGGCCTGGCCGCAAAGATAAAAGAATGCTGCCTGTTTTTATAATGATTATGTACCAATATGCCATTCAATGACGGATTACGCCTCAAAAACGTTATCGCGGCATAAAGCGATGCGGCCGGGGCGGAAAAACCTCCGCCGAAAACCTCTTTGTAGGGGAACATCGGCACCTGGTCTCCGAAAATCTTCCTGCTTGAATCAGGGTCACCGGTCACTATCATATCGGCAATGCCTTGAAACGTATCGGGAATGCCTTGCCATGCGCCATTGCGGCCCGGTTCCCCGGTCACGCCGCGACACGCCCGGAATGCGGTTTTTCTCAAATCCTCCTCCCTTGCGGAAGCGGTTATCTCAACTCCGGGTACCGCCGCAAGGGTATGCTCGTTCCGTACCGCACGCAATACGAAAGACACAGAATGTTCTCCGGCAAAAGGCTCGCCGTCGAATTCCCCGGCATCGTCGAGAAGGCGGTAATAGTGTTCCGGCAATTCGTCATGCGAAGAAAGCAGCACGGAACCGAAACATCCGGACTCTAACCCCATTACCGAATCCATCAGAGCCGCAGGGAAAGAAATCCCGTTATGGGAGTATGTAGTATTGTATCCTCTGCATCCGAGAGTTATCGCTACAGTTGCGGCAAGGGTATTGTGCGTGGAATTGATAAACGGCGTGGGCGAAAGTCCCTCCCCTTTGCCTTCTATCATATCCGACAAAAAACGTTCGCTGTTCTTCATCGTTCCCGCGCCCGTGCCAGTAACAATGGCATCGGGCATCTCCAACGATGCGGCGGACATGGCCGACAATGCTGTCGCCACAGCCCTTTTCTGCAACAATGACATCCTGCGTGCGGCGGCAGCCGGGATCAGCCCGGCAAAAGACGGATCGATTGCAGGATGAAGACCGTGCCCGTAAGTTACGGGAGCATCATACCATTTATCGCTGAAAGGCTCTTGCGGCGTTATCTGAGCCATGCCGTCCACATATACCATAACATCAGCATTTTTCATAAATGACACAACTGTCGTTCCCTCCGAAACCGAATGCATTGACCATTATCCTACGCAACTCTCCGCAGGCACGGCTGTCCGTAACCGGAACAAATGAAAGTTCATCAATCTTTTCGGAAAACCCGAGCGAAACCGGATAAAAACGTTCCCTCATGGCAATCAGCGAGATTATGCTTTCTATCGCTCCCGAAGCGGCTGTAGTATGTCCCGTAAACGCCTTTGTGGAAGAAACGCGGGGTACGCACGCCCCGAAAACGCGCTCTATTGCGCGTCCTTCGGACAAATCGTTGTTAGGCGTACCTGTACCGTGGGCATTGACATATGAAATATCGGAAGGGGCCAATCCCGCGTATTCCAAAGCGGAGGACATGCAAAGATAAGCTCCTTCGCCCGAATCGGACGACGCTGTCTGATGATAGGCATCGCACCTGTTGGCATAACCGGCCACGGAAGCTATGGCAGAGACATTCCTGCTACGGGCCGAAGACAGGCTTTCCAGAACCAGGAATCCGGCCCCTTCGCCGAGATTGAGCCCCGCACGGTCCTTATCGAAAGGACGGCACCTGCGGCTGTCGAGTATGCGAAGCGAATTGAAACCGTTCAGATGGTATTTGCTGAGACATTCGGCGCCTCCGGCGACAACTATGTCCGCACGGCCGGATTTTATAAGGTTGCATCCGAAAATTATCGCATTCAATGCGGCGGAGCAGGCCGTGGAAACAGTGGCCTGCATGGAAAAGCCCCCGTACCTGGCGGCAATGGCATCAGTCATGGCCCCGCAATCGTGACGGTCTATGAGATTTTCCTCCACGGAACCGGGAAAAGGATAATATTTTTCCGTCTCGTCCATCCCTCCCACGGCCGTGGATGATACCAGGACCATTTTCCTGCAATCGTCCTTGTACAACGAAGCGCTTTCAAGCGCCTCGTCCAAGGCAAGCATTCCAAGAAGGGCGGCACGGGTTGAAAAGTCCGGTACAGGCATCCGCTTTTCCAACAAAGCCTTCAAGGCATCGTTTCCAAGACCTACCTCCCCTACCGGAAGAGCGGAATGCACGGTGTCCAGCACTTTCGGGCAAGAAATGCCGCTTCTGCATGAACGCAAGGCTTCGGAAAATGCCTCCGTTCCGTTCCCGATAGCGGAGACAGCCCCCATGCCGGTAACAAATACATCCCTCTGCCGCATGCCGTAATCTTATTTTGTCCTGTTTTCCTGAATATATCCAGCCATTGTCCGTACTGAACGGAATATTTCCTTGCCCTGTTTGGGATCCTTGAGCTTTATGCCGTACTTGCGTTCCATCAGCACTATCAGCTCCAACGCGTCTATCGAATCGAGGCCGAGGCCCTCACGGAAAATAGGGGCATCGGCATCTATGTCCGCCGGTGTCATATCCTCGAAATTCAAAGCCTCGATGATCTGTTTCTTCAATTCTTCAATTAATTTTTCCATATCCGACATATTCGGGTTTTTAATATATACTTTTTTCTAAAACAATTTCCATATAGAATCTTCCCGTCTCGACGATTCAGGCTTTTGCCATTAACGAAAGTTCGGCGCAGCCTTTCCCGTCATACCAGTCTATCCATCCGAAAATCACTTTCGAAGACCTCCCGCCGCCTATGATCCTTTCAGCCTCGGTTTCCATGAAGCGACGGTCGTACGCATCTTCAATATAAAACGTGGTTTCACCGTGAATGCCATGCCTTATGGCTATTTCCCCGGCCACGATATTCGCCAATGTATAAACGAAAAGCGCGGGGCTTGGATAATAATCCCCGGGAGTTATGGTAGACATGTATTTCACGTCATTGTCAAGAGAAGCATGCCTGCCTGCAAGAATAATAGCGGCATCGTCAAGCCCTCCGTCAAAATCTTCAAGCAACTGCTCCGCCGCCATGAAACCGAGCCGCGAGAGCATGTCCATCTTGAAAAATTTGGGATAATCCGGCATCTTGTCCCGGTACATGTCGTTCACGTCATTGCCGGAAACATCCAATCTGACATTTTTTAAGAGCCGGCCCAATACAGGCCCGTCCTGAACGGGATTTTTATCTTCGGAAAAAGATATTTCCCCACTGGCAATGAATACGGCCGAAGCATTGCATCCCCCGAAACCGGAAACCGTCTTTATAAACGCGTCGCCGTCAAAATGTCTCGGAGAATAAACAACATCCAAAGGGACAGGAACGCCTATCTCATGAAAATCGGGAACCGGAAGGATTTCCCCGAAGCACATCTCATACATCGGGATTATGCTCTCTATGACTCCGGCGGCCCCGAGCGTATGGCCTATATAGCCTTTCAGTGAATTTACAGGGACCTTCTCCAAGGAAGCCCTTGATATTGCCACGGCTTCCATGGCATCATTGTATGCCGTAGCCGTGCCATGCGCGCAGATCAGTCCGACTTTATGCCCTTCAAGAACCGGCGACAAATCCGAAAGTGTCCTGAAAAGCCCTTCGCCCGTCCTCGACGGGGCGGAAATATGCGTTGCGTCATTGGCTATCGACCCGGCCGCCATTGTTATGTATTTTCCTCCGAGTTTTGCGGCTTCCCCGACTTTTACAGCAGCCTCCGGGGAGGCGTATACTATCGTGGCGGCAGCCTCGCCGAGATTCAGTCCTGTCCTTGAAACATCGAAAGAACGCGCCCTTTCGGCAGACAGCGCCCTGAACGACTGGAAGCCCGATATGATGAAAGGGCAGAGCAGGTCAGCCCCCGTGACAACCGCGAAATCGTACTTTCCCGAAGACAGCAGCCTGTCAGCGACTATCTGGGCGGACAGCCCGGAAATGCACGCATTGGATACCGTCAATGGCCTGTTGGGATTGGAAAAAGCCTTGGCCAGAACATCCGCGCTATGGCTTAAAAGCAGCCTTCCGTCATTAGAAAAGCCATCCTCGGGCTTCAACAGCCCTATGTTTCCTTTGGTCGTGGATACAATGAAGATCACACGGGAGGAGGCAGTGTCGAAATCACGGAAACCGTTCGAAACAAGCTGTTCCAATGCCCCTGCCACGCTTTCTGCCATAAGACTTTCCAACCGTGTCATGCCGTCAGTACGAAAACTTACGCCGTCAGTACGAAAACTTCCGCCGCCTGTACGAATACTTCCTGCATTGTCTCCGGGAACAAGGCTTTCAGCGCCATCATCCGCCAGGCACCCGGCAGCAAAGCGTCCTTCTTCAAAAACCGAGGCGAAATACGGCTCGATTCCACCTTCCTGACCGTCATGCAGACGGGAAGAATACCGTCCTTCCTTCATCGCCTCATAGACATTCGCGGATCCGGAACCCAATGGGCATACTATATTGTCGGCTATCCTGTATATCATCTCGTCACCTTGTATATCTTATCCCGCATTACCCAGCCCGCTTGTCGTCAGCCTTCCTTCCGCGACAAGCCTGCCTCCGTCCATATGGACTTTGGCATAAAACATCTGCATCCCGCCGAAATCACCGACTGTTTCCACCCTGCAGGAGAGCTTCGAGCCTACAGGAGGCAAAGAATCGATCTTCATGCGGGACAATGCGCCCAAAACGCCTACGGAAGGTTCGGTCCTGCCGGCAAGGAAATCACGGTATCCCACGAATGCCGCGCAGCTTTGGGCCATAAACTCGGTTATGCCTCCTTCGCGCAGCACCCCTCCGGCGGCAAGCACGCAATCGGAAGGCACTTCGAAAACTGTCACCGCATAGGTTTCCCCGCAGTCAATCAGTCCGGACACGAAGACAAAAGGCGGTTTTTGAGGGATAAACCTTGCCGCATCGGCAGGAAGCAATCCCCCGTCCCCGACATTGCCGGACAAATGTCCCGTCATTTTACCTTCGAGCATATCAGTATCGTATGGCATTTTCCAATGTTGTCTATCTGCTGTTCCACTTTCAGTCCTGCACGCTCCACGCAGGAAATCATGTCGGCGCACTTGTACATCTTGCTGTTCCCGTTTGCCATCACTGTAAAATACAATGATATGGCAGTCAATGCGAAAGCCGCCGTATCGTACGGCTGCCTGTCCCAGAAACTCTCCATGATATACAGCCTGGTGTCCGGGGACATCGAAGCCGCCGCCCTTGAAAGTATGGACACTACCTCCTCTTCACTGAAGCAGTCAAGGAACTGGCTCATCCATATCTTGTCGAAGCCTTCCGGAAACTGCATTTCGGGATCGAGCACATCGGCTGGCCATGCATGTATCCTGCCGCTGCCTTCCCTGCCCTTCACAGCCTCGCGCATCATTGCGATCTGTCCGGGCAAATCCATTATGGTGACATGCGCCTCCGGGCTGTACGCCACCGCTTCCATGGCAAAACGCCCCGTATTCCCTCCCACATCGAGGACATTCGCGCCTCCGTCCCTGAACAGTATCTCCAAAGCTTCCGGAAACGAATTGTCGCTATAATAATGGTCGAATGCGAACCAGCTTTTTTTCACTTCCTCCGGCAAGTGCGGCAACGCCTCGTAGATCGTCTTCCAGTCTCCGAAATGCTCCAGACCGGCAGGCCTGCCCTCGCGGATGGAATCTTCAAGCCTGAACATGCCTATGTAATTCACATCATGGTTGAAATCCATGTCCACCCTCACCATCTCGTCATTCAGCAAGAACCATCCTGTCTTGGAACAGAAAAAACGTCCGTCCCTGCAATAAAGGACACCCATCGTCAATGACGATTCGAAAAGCACCTTTACACCGTATTCCGGAAGATTGCAGGATTCCGCCGCTTCCTTTACGGACAGCCCGTCCCCGCCGGCTTCCGAAACGGCTTCGAGCAGGCCGCTGCTGATCATGAAGCGCGCGACCTGAAAGATTACCGGCCCCTGGCTTATCCAATGCGCGGTACGCTGCGCCTCGTATGCGCCCGACGTGTCTTCGGAAAAATGTTTTTCCATGTCCATGATAATCAGCCCTCCCTCCAAAAATCATAAAAATTGAACCATTGCATAGGATATTTCCGCACTATGTCTTCCAAACGCCTGCAAAACACTTCAGCCCTCGCCACTATCCTGTCTTTGTCGCTGTCACCGGCATCATGCAGGTCTATCTTGTCCCAATATACCTTGTACTTGCAATGCCCCGTACGCATCACAAAAGCGGTGTAAATGGGATTGTCCATTTTAACAGACAGCGCGAATGCGCCCGCCGGGATAGAGGTTTCCTTCCCGAAAACGCTGCACCATACACCCCTTGAGCCTTCAGTCATCCTGTCGGCCATCATGAGTATCACCCCGCCTTCGTCGAGGGCATTGTTGATTTCGAAAATATAGTCCGCGTCCTCCCCTACCGGCACCAAATGCACATGGTTAGCCTTCAACGCTTCGGAGCGTTTTTTCAGGATTTCCTCATGCTCCCCGCCATAAACCATACAATAGCATTCCTTGTCGTGCTGAGAGAACAACGTACCCAACGCTTCGAGATTGCCCACATGGGCGCTGACTATGATCGAACCGCATTCATTCGAGTGTATCTCCTTCTGGACAGCCAGTGCGGAAGCGTCCATTTCAATACCGTACCTTTTCGTGGCACCTCCGTAAAACGCGAACTTGTCCACCACGACTTTTCCGAAATTGAAATAGCATCCCCACATGAAGCGTACGGACTTCCAAAAGCCGAAGCCCATTCTTCTACGGTAAAAGCCGAAGACGGCCTTGCGACCCCCGTTTTTGGAAAAAACATAGAACGGTATCGCGAAAGCCATGAAAAAATACACAAAGGAAGCCCCGAAATTTTTCACCATGAACGTTACCGCCCTTATTCCGAAACTTCCTCCTGCTGTCTGTCCCTGCCATTGGGTATCAGAGGCGTTCATCCGAGTTTCTCCCCGATATAATCATAAAACTGCCCTAAGGTCCTGACATTTTTCATCTCCTCGGGCTTTATCTTAAAACCGAATTCCCTTTCGCAGATCACAACAATATCCACGAAATCAAGCGAGTCTATGCCGAGGTCTTCTTTCAGCCTCGCCCCGTCTGTCAGTTTTTCTTCGTCCAGCTCTATTTCATCCACAAGGAACCGGCACACAGTCTTACGTATATCTTCTTTTTCCATAAATCAGTTCTCCAACAAATTGCAAATATAATGAAAATATCCTCACAAGCACGCCCACCCCTCTCAGAATGCCCTGCAAGGCCGGTCAGCGTGCGCGTGACTTGGCATACGCACACTCACCGCATCTGAGCCATGAGATTTACCATCTCGATGGCCGACACCATGGCATCCGAGCCTTTGTTCCCTGCCTTTGTCCCGGCCCGCTCTATGGCCTGCTCGATAGAATCGGTCGTAAGCACTCCGAAAAGCACAGGCATGCCGCATTCCAAAGCCACCTGTGCTATGCCTTTGGACACTTCATTGGCCACCATGTCGAAATGCGGCGTGGCCCCGCGTATCACGGCTCCAAGACATACGATTGCATCATACCTGCCGCTTTGCGCCATTTTTTTCGCCACTGACGGGATTTCAAAAGCACCCGGCACCCATGCAAGCTCAAGGTCGTCCGGATTCCCGCCATGCCTGAGAAAAGCGTCCTCCGCCCCGGAGATGAGCTTCGACGTGATAAATTCATTGAAACGTGATGCCACGATGCCCACCCTGTGGCCCGAAGCCGTCAATTTTCCTTCTATAATCTTCATATTCAGTGTGATTTTATTGTATTTTCATATTGTTCCTATCGTGTGAAAAGGCTATTCTTCCTTCCCGCCGTTTATTTCGTTCAATTCACGTACATGGAGCAGATGCCCCATTTTCTTATACTTGGTATACAGGTAACGTTCATCCTTGCCGTTGGAAGCGATTTCGATAGGTTCGCGCCTTACAATCTCTATTCCGTAGCCTTCGAGCCCTGTAATCTTTGCCGGATTGTTGGTCATCAGGATCAGTTTTTTAACCCCGAGGTGGGCAAGAATGGACGCCCCTGTTCCGTATTCGCGCTGGTCGGCCTTGAAGCCGAGCGCTATGTTGGCTTCCACGGTATCCATGCCACCGTCCTGAAGATGGTATGCTTTCAGTTTGTTTATCAGGCCTATGCCACGTCCTTCCTGACGCATGTAAAGCAGCACGCCCCGGCCTGCCTTTTCTATACGGCGCATCGCTTCGGCAAGCTGGTCCCCGCAATCGCAACGCAACGAGCCGAAAGCGTCCCCCGTAAGACATTCCGAATGGACACGGCAAAGCACTGGCTCGTCAGTAGCCACATCCCCTTTGACAAGAGCTATGTGATGCTCGCCTGTAATCTTGCTGACGTAACCGTATGACTTGAAATTGCCGTACTTGGTAGGCATGTCGGCCTCGGCCACACATTCCACCAAGATTTCGCTGCGACGGCGGTACTTGATAAGGTCGGCAATGGTTATCATCCTGATACCGTGTTTCTTCGCAAACTCGATAAGTTCCGGTGTGCGCATCATGGTACCGTCCTCGCGCATGATTTCGCAACACAGCCCGCACTCTTCAAGGCCGGCTATCCTCATCAGATCCACAGTTGCTTCGGTATGACCCGTCCTGACAAGCACCCCGCCTTTTCTGGCTTCGAGCGGGAACATGTGTCCCGGCCTGCGGAAATCGTAGGGCTTGGTATCCGGATCGACACACTTCATGGCCGTCACGGAACGCTCCACGGCAGAAATGCCGGTAGTAGTGGACACATGGTCGATAGAAACCGTAAAGGCGGTCGAGTGGTTGTCGGTATTTTCCGCGACCATCTGTTTCAGATCGAGCCTGTGCGTCATTTCCGCGCTCATGGGCATGCATATAAGCCCTTTTCCGTAAGAAGCCATGAAATTCACGTTTTCCGTAGTGGCGTACCTTGCGGCACAGATCAGGTCCCCCTCGTTTTCCCTGTCGGGATCATCCACCGCTATGATCATCTTTCCGCTGCGCAAATCCTCCACAGCCTCGTCTATCGTACTGAAATATTGTCTGAAATCCATTTTTTATAATTTTAAATTTTCTTGTTCTTAAAATCCGTTTTTCCTTAAAAATTCTTCCGTAATCCCGCCGCCGTCCGGTCCGCCATAACCGGCCTTGCCCCTCAAACCGTCCATGACGCTCCCGGATTCCTGTCCCGGAACCGCCGTCGCTCTTCCAAAAACGAGCAACCTTTCAATATAACGGGCAAGCATGTCCACTTCTACATTTACAGGATCTCCCGCCTTCAAAGAGCCGAGAGTGGTAGACTTCCTTGTATGTGGTATCAATGATACTGAAAAACCGTCCGGATATAACCCGGATACGGTAAGGCTCGCCCCGTTCAATGTTACGGAGCCTTTTTCGGCTATGTATTTCATAATATCGCCGGGGACGGTTATCCTTGCCACGACGGCATTGTCTTCAGGCATAAGTGAAACGACCCTGCCGCAAGCGTCCGTATGCCCGGAAACTATATGCCCGCCGAAACGTCCCCCTGAAGCCATCGCCCTTTCGAGATTGACTTCCGAGCCGGGACGGAGCGTCTGTAACGCGCTTCTCCTAAGGGTCTGGGGCATTACATCCGCCGAAAACGCGGAACTTCCGAGAGCCGTTACAGTAAGACATACGCCGTTCACCGCTATGCTGTCGCCGGTTTTAGTGCCTTCGAGCACCTTGCCCGCCGATATCTCAAGCACCTCGCTATGCGCTCCATGCCTGACTGACAGCACCTTGCCTATTTCTTCGACTATTCCCGTAAACATATCTTCTATTTGATTGAAATATTCCTTCCTAATGATTTAAAATACTCGTCCCTGTATGCATGGACGGCCACGTCGCCGCCTGAAATCCACACATCGGCGAACGCCATCGGAACAGCCTGCCCCATCGACCACACGCCTTCTCCCCCCACAGGGCCTTTGGCAACCGCGCAGCCGGAAACTCCCGCACCGCCTCCTACTATCTTGGGAGCCATGAAAACATAATATTCGTCCACAAGGCCGGCGTTTATGAAACTCCAGGCCGTTTCCGCCCCTCCCTCGACCAATACGGAATCTATCCCCATCCGGCCCAACGTGTCACATAAAACAGCCACATCCGGACGGCCTTTCGCATCTTCGGCGCAAAGCAGTGTTTCCACACCAAGGCCACGGAGCATTCCGAGAGATGCGGTGCCCGCCTTGGATGTATGCACGAGGATTGTCCTGTACTGTCCCGCGGTACGTACTATATTGCTGTCCACCGGCATCGACGCCCTTGAGTCAAGTATGATCCTCACAGGCGATTTGCCTTCCTCCGGAAACGTTATCCTGCAATTCAGCATCGGATCGTCACTCAGCACGGTACCTATCCCGGCTACAATCCCGGTATAACGGTGCCTCAGCAAATGGACATACTCCCTCGACTGCCCGCATGAAATCCATTTGGAGTCCCCCGACACTGTCGCTATCCTCCCGTCCGCTGTCATCGCATATTTCAGAGCCACCCACGGGCGGCCTGTCGTAATGTATTTCAGAAAAACCCTGTTCTGTTCTTTAAGTTCCGGCTCGCACAGGCCGCATTCGGTTTCGATGCCAGCTTCTTCAAGTATCTTCAGCCCTTTGCCGCATACAAGGGGATTCGGATCTCCCATTCCGGCCACTACCCGTGTGATTCCGGCCTCTACGATCGCGTCCGTACAAGGCGGCTGCTTGCCGTAATGGCAACAAGGCTCAAGTGTCACGTACATGGCAGCCCCGGCCGGAGACTCCCCTCTTGCCTTACAGTCCGCCAGTGCCTCCCTCTCCGCATGGAGCCCTCCGTATTTCTTATGGTACCCTTTCCCTATGACCCTGCCGTCCTTGACTATCACGGCCCCTACCATGGGATTGGGACTGACAAAGCCGACACCTTTTTCAGCCTCGTCCATCGCCATCATCATATATTGCCTGTCCTTTCCGTCCATCCTCATATCATTTTTACGGCAGCCTGCCATTCTGTGGCGCTCTCCTATAAAAAAAGCCCCGGGCGCCAACACCCAGAGCTATATATCCGACAAAAACATACTGCCATCCGGCCGCAGCATCCCGTCTTCCATCCGGACTTTGACCGTCGGTACCGGAATTCCACCGGTTCAGTCCCTTGCATGCCGCAGGGAGTCGCGGACTTTCACCGCCGGTAGGGAATTTCACCCTGCCCTGAGAGATACTTGGAAACTGTCTGAAATTTCAAACAGCTTCTTAGAAGCTGTTTAAAATTTTTTCTTAGAACATTTGAGACAGGTTTCCGCGCAGGTTTTTGTCGTTTTTTGAGGAGAATAGCAGCGCTATTTTACGATAAAAACGGCGGAAACATGCCGGAATGATGCCGCAAAGAACTTTTGAAAAAATTTCAAACAGCTTCTTATATTTCCGGCAAAAATAAAAATATTTTTCCACAACTTAAAAAACCGTTTGAAAATTTTTCTATTCGGACATCCTTCCTTCCATGAACCGGCGCAACTGTTCCCGGTAGTTTTCGCCCACAGGGATACGGCGGCCTTCCATTGAAGCATTGGCGTCACAGACAACGACACCGCTCCTCTCTATCGACCTTATCCTGTCTTTGCGGACAATGAACGAACGGTGTATACGGATAAATTCGCTTGCCGGAAGCCGCGCCTCGACAGCCTTCATACTGATATGGGACAAGACCGGCTCCCTGGTGCCGGACAGATATATCTTGACATAGTCTTTCAGACCCTCGACATAAAGTATCTCATCGAAATATATCTGGATATACCTGTACTCGCTTTTCACAAAAAAGGAATTGCGTGCGACAGACAATGCGCCCGGCACAGCCTCCCGGCTTTCTCCCATGCGTTCCAGCACCCGTCCCGCAGCTTCAAGGAAATCCTTATAGGAAATAGGCTTGAGCAGATAATCGACGGCATTCACCTTGTAACCGTCTATGGCATACCGGTCGAACGCGGTAGTAAAAACGATCTTGACGGATTTGTCTATCATCCTCGAAAAATCCAGACCGTCGAGTTCAGGCATCTGTATGTCCAGAAAAACCAGATCCACAGGGACCGTCCTGAAAGCCCCCAACGCCTCCACGGCACTAGAATAAGCTCCTGCCAAGGAGAGGAACGGGGTCTTTCTGACATACGACACCATGAGTGAAAGGGCCAGCGGTTCATCGTCCACTATAGCGCATCGCAAAACGGGATTTTCCATGACAACCTCCTTATTTCATCAATTCCAAACGGGAAAAATACTCCCTGCCGTCAGGCATTACCCCCTTTTCCCATGAATATTTCCCCGGATACAGCAGTTCGAGCCGTTTCCCCACCTGTTCCAATCCTATGCCGGAGCCGCTCTTGTCCGACACGGCCTTCGGGTGGAAACTGTTCCTGATGTCGCAGACTATGCTGCTGTCCGTTTCATCGAAAAATATCCTGATGCGGCTCTTTTCCACCGGTGAGATTCCATGTTTGAAAGCATTTTCAATAAGCGAAATGAAAATCAGCGGAGCCACAGGGGTACGGCTGTCATGTGAAACCTTTATGTCCGTTTCGACGGAAACATTCGGGGACACCCTGATCTTCATAAGATAAATATAGTCCTTGATAAAATCCATTTCCTTGCCGAGCGGAACGGTTCTTTGGTTGTTATCGTACAGGACATACCTCAGCAGCTTGCTGAGCTCCGACACCGCTTCCTGAGCCTTGTCGGCATCGATGGAAATGAGGGCGTATATGTTATTCAATGTATTAAGGAGAAAATGAGGGTTCAGCTGGTTGCGCAGGTTCTTCAACTCGGCCTCGCTCCTGCTTTTTTCCGCTTCGCGCCGCGCATTTTCAGCCTCTTGCCACCTCACGCTCATCTTTACCAGGGCTGAAAGGCATATCATGATGAAAATGGATACGAAATCCCTGACAAACGAAAACAGGACAGGATTGATCTTGAACCGCGGACCGGGAGCGTCGGGAACGAAAAAATGCATCTGCCATACCATCATGGCCGTTGAAAACACCAGTGCCAAGCAGATATTCGCAAGCACGAACTTGTGTCTGCCGCCTTTGAACAGCAAGCGCGGAATCAGGACAAAATAATTCAGATAAAATGCGGAACACAGTACCAGAAGGTTCACGCAATGCCTTGAAAACCTGCCCCAGTCTATGCTTTCCCAGCTGCGGTTCCACATAAAGAACAGCGGCATGGCGAAAAAAACAGCCCAGACGACAATATGTATTACCGCCCCGGGAACTTTTGAATGTGGCTTGCTCTCTTCCATGACACGCACTATTCGTATCTCAATGCATCTATCGGGTCAAGATTGGCCGCCTTGCGTGCCGGATACCATCCGAAGAAAACTCCGGTCACGGTACAAACGACAAAGGACAGCACTATGCTCCACGTCTGTATGCTTACCGGCCAGTCTGCAAGATATTTGACAGCCATGCAGGCAGAGCAGCCGAGAATAACGCCGATCACGCCGCCCGTAAAGCTTATCAGCACCGCCTCGATGAGGAACTGGGTAAGCACGTCGATGCCCCTTGCCCCAACGGACATCCTCAGTCCTATTTCCTTCGTCCTCTCGGTGACCGAGACATACATTATGTTCATGATACCTATTCCTCCGACTATCAGGGATATGCCGGCGATGCAGGCAAGCAGTGTCGTAAGCAGGTTCATTGTCGTATTCAGCATTTCGCTCAGTTCCTGCTGGCTACGCACGTCGAAATCATCGGCTTCGTCTGCTCCGAGCCCGTGTTCCTGACGCATGATGCCTGTAATCTCGTCTATCGCATAATCAGTCATTTCTTCAGACAAGGCCGAAGAGAATATGCCTTGCAGGTAAGTCTGTGACAACAGCCTTTTCATGACCGTCGTATAAGGGGCTATGACTATGTCGTCCTGGTCCATGCCCATGGAGTTATAGCCTTTGGACTCCAATACTCCGACAACCCTGAACGGCACCTGGTTAAAACGTATGGTACGCCCGATGGGGTCGCTGCCGTCAGGAAAAAGATTGTCCGCTATGGTCTTTCCTATCACGCAGACTTTCGCGGACATCTGTATGTCGGTCTCGGTAAACATCTCTCCGTCCTCGACATTCAGCTGCCTTATCCTGAGGTAGTCTATGCCGGCGCCGGTAACGGTCGAAGGATAATTGTTGTTTCCGCTGACGAGTTGTCCGGAAGAAGTCACGTAAGGGCTGACAGCCGAAAGGAAAATCGATTCCTCTCTGAGAGCTTCGTAATTTTCCAGTTTCAAAGTCTGCATCTCGGAAGGGTCGAGCCTTACGCCGGCACGCCTCTCGCCTCCCGGAAAAATCATTATGATGTTGGAGCCCATGCCTTTGATTTCATCCTGTATGCTTTGCTTGGAACCCTGCCCGAGGGCAATCATCGTTATCACGGACGCAATGCCGATAATGATTCCCAACATTGTCAATACCGCCCTCATCTTGTTGTTGGCAAGGGCTTTCAAAGATATTTTGAATAAATTTGTCCAATTCATTTCCAATCGATTTTAATTACCGGCTTCCCGTCAGTCATCGCTCTTCGGCAAGGAAGCGAGCGTGGCTTCTGCCGAAAGGATGTTGTCATTGATACGGTCTTCTATGATATGCCCGTCGCGCAGCCTGATGTTACGGCTGCTGTATCCCGAGATCTCGGGATTGTGGGTCACGAAAATTATAGTCCTGCCTTCGGCATGCAACTTCTGGAAAAGCACGAGTATGTCGAAAGAAGTCCTCGAATCGAGGTTTCCCGTAGCCTCGTCCGCCAGTATCACTGCCGGGTTGTTTACAAGGGCGCGCGCTATCGCCACCCTCTGCATCTGCCCTCCGGACATCTGGTTGGATTTGTGCATGAGCCTGTCTCCCAGCCCGACAGACTCAAGGGCTTCTATCGCCCTGCGCCTCCTTTCGGAAGAGGAAACCTTGGGATTGTACATCAGAGGGAGTTCCACATTTTCTATGGCAGTGGACTTTGCAAGAAGATTGTAGTTCTGGAACACAAAGCCTATCTTCCTGTTCCGGAGTATCGCCCTTTGGTTCTTTCCCATGGTTCTTACCGGAATCCCGCCAAGCAGATATTCTCCGGAAGTCGGCGTATCCAGGCAGCCAAGGATATTAAGCAGGGTGGATTTTCCCGAGCCGGAGGCACCCATGATCGTAACGAATTCTCCTTTATGGATATCGAACGATACACCGCGCAAGGCATGGACAGTCTCGTCGCCCACGATAAAATCCCTCTTGATATTGTCTATTTTTATAACGCATTCATTCATGACGACGTCTGTTTGACTGATTTTACTTCTACGGCCTCGGTCCCGGGTGTCCCATGAAACCTCGCGGTCCCTTGTTTTTTGCAATAGGCACTGCAAGCGAAACTCCTGTAACCACTTCCGTCCCTTCGGACACTCCGCCGAGAATCTCGGTATATGTCCCGTCGTTTATTCCTATCTCGACAGGATGGGCTGTGAATACATTGCCTTGCTTAGTCCAAAGTTTATGATAAGACTGGCAATCGTTTATCACGTCCTTCTTGCCCGTAAGAGGTTCCCCCGGGGTAAAACGCAGGGCTTTAGAAGGCACCAACAGCACATTTTCATGTTCCTCGGTATAAATCGTTATGTTTGCTGTCAGCCTCGGCTTCAGTTTCAGGTCGGGATTGGCTGCTGAAATCACCACCTCGTATGTGACGACGCTTTCAGTCGTTGCGGAGGTCACCGATGAAGAAGAATTGCTGCTGCCGAGCCTTATCTGAGTGACACGCCCTTCGAAAACATCGTTCGGATATGCATCCACCGTGAACGACACTCTCTGACCGTCACAGACTCCCCCTATATCGGCCTCATCTACATCGGCTATCACCTGCATCTGGGTAAGGTCTGCCGCAATATTGAAAAGCGTAGGCGTTTCGAAACCGGCAGCGACGGTCTGTCCTTCCTCGACGGCCCGGTCAATCACTACCCCGTCGATAGGGGACGTGATCGTTGCGTATGAAAGGTTCCTTTCGGCCTTTGCAAGAGCCGCCTCGCTCGTATGGAAAGTGCTTTCCGACATACGGTAATTGTAAAGGGCCTGTTCGTATTCGGTATCGCTTATAAGTGATTTTTCATGAAGGGACTTGCTCCTTTCATAATTCTTGGTCTGGTACTCGTACTCCGCCTTGCTGCCTTCATACTGCGCCTTTGCCGAAGCGAGCTCGCTTTCGAGGGTAACCTTGTCCATCTCGGCGATAAGCTGTCCTTCCTTGACTATAGAGTTGTAGTCCACATATATCTTGTCGATGATTCCAGACACCTGCGTACCCACTTCCACCTCGGTAACCGGCTCTATCGTACCTGTGGCGGTAACGGAATTGTAAACGTTGCCGTAAGTGACCGGAGCCGTCTCGTAAATCAATTTGTTCTTTTCGCTGTTCCTTCCAAAAACAATCAGAAGCACGGCCGCAACGACAATGACCGCGATGACAGTTATCGAAATTATTCTTTTCCTGTTTTTCATGACTATAAAATTGTTATTTCTTTTCCACTATAAAAATTGAGCATCTGTATGTTCATGACAGCCATGTATTTTGCCTGAAGCATCTGCATATTCGCCATAAGATAATTGTTTTTCTCCGTAAGAAGTTCGACGGTATTTTTCATTCCCAGGTCAAACTGCTCGCTTACGAGTTCATAACTGACACTGGCGCTGTTAAGTTGTTCTTTGGCCGCAATGTACTGTTTCTGCGCCGAATTGGCATCCAGCCAGAAACCCTCGATTGTCTTGTACAGGTCTTTCCGGCTTTCTATCAGTTCCAGCTGAGCTGTCATGGTCTGTATCTCGGCTTTGCGCACGGCCGTCTTGTTCTGAAGGTTGCTGAAAATTGGAATGCTCAATGTCAGGCCCACCGAGTTGTACCAGCCTCTCTTGACCTGCTCCACAAACGACATGTCGGACCCGCTCGTATGGTTGGTCCCTATTCCTGCTGAGAGGCTCAGGGATGGATAATAGCCTGCCCTGGATATTTTCTCCCCTATTTCAGATGCCTCGATATTCAGATTGCCGGATTCTATTTCAGGCCTCGTCCCAAGCGCCGCTTCATACAGATATGATTTGTCCGGAAGCGGGACAAGGACGGACTCGTCGGAAATCTCAGGGAGATAAATATTCATTTCATAATCGCCCTGGATTTCAAGCAGTTGCTTTAACTGCAACTTATAGTCGGCCAGAGTCGCTTCCGAAGAAACCAGCTGATACCTGTCGCTGCTCTGCTGGGCGAGCAACTGGGCATAGTCCGCCTTCGAGATGCTGCCCGCCTCCATCAGCTCTTTTCCCCGTTCGCATTCGGCCACACTCGTTTCAAGAGTAAGCCTCGCCACATCCACCGCTTCGGAAGCGTACAGGATCTGGACATAAACCTGTGCTATGCTCTCCAGAATGGAATTCTGCGAAATGTCCACATTCAATTCCGCAAGCCTGCCGTTAAGTTCATTCTGCCGGACTGTGTTTCTGAGACGCAGGCCGTCGAATATGCTCCACTGTGCATTCAGTCCGTATGAACCCATGTAGCTTGTATTGTCATTGGTCTGCAGGATTTCGCTTCCCGTTATCGTGCTGCTTGTCTCCTGGTAAGGCTTGTTGGAGAGGCTTTGCGAGGTGGAAAACGCCACGCTCGGATACATCGCCGCCTTCGACTGTTTCAGGTCCAGTTCGGAGCTTTCGACTTCAAGGCGGCTCTTTTTCAATGAAATATTCTCCTCAAGGGCATAATTGACACAATCCTCGAGTGTCCATACCTTGTCGGGCGGCAAAGTTTCCTGGGCGCCCGCATTAAATGGAATGACGGCAAAGACAGACAATGCTCCCGCCGCCACCGCCGATACCAATCTGCTATTAAACATTTTCATATATCTTTCTTATGATTCAATTTTCATCTGATTCAATATCGCCACCTGCAAAAATCCGAAAGCTGTTTAAAACTGTTTCTAAAATCCGGTTTCAGCATCGCCGGCAAAAATACAAGTCCGGAAGGAACTCTGCAAAAAGATTAGACAAAACCGCCGTAATTGTGGACAAAAACCGTTTTTCAATCAGTTTTCCATAAAAAATCCGCGCAAACCGCACCCCGCCGTCACTCGTCCGACCTCCGGCTATTGCAAATAAATTTGCATTGTTCCCGACTTCTGCGTAATTTGGAAGCCGGATAAGAAGCCGCTTAAAAAGCTTCTGTGAACAAGCACAAACAATGCCAGAATACTGTTATAAACATCCACATCCTGCAGTAACGACAGACTGCGTGGTTTTCGGGAGGGACGGAGATTCGCTCAAGGTCCTGCTGATAGAAAGGGGAAACGAGCCTTTTAAAGGCAAATGGGCTTTCCCCGGAGGTTTTATGAACATCGACGAGACTGCCGAGGAATGCGCACGGAGGGAACTATTCGAAGAGACCGGACTGGACTGCCCCTGCCTTACTCAGTTTCATGCTTTCACCGATGTGGGGCGCGATCCTCGCGAAAGGGTGATAAGCATAGCTTACTACGCATTCACGGATATCTCGGAGGTAAGGGGAGGCGACGATGCCGCAAAAGCCCGGTGGTTTCCGCTCGACAGGCTTCCGGAACTGGCTTTCGACCATGAAAAGATCCTGAAAAAGGCATTGGGAGCCTGCCAAGCGTTTTTATGCGAAGCGCCCCGGACGTCCGGATGAACACGAATTGCGGATAATCATAACACGAATCATCCTTGTAACAGCCCTGTGTCATACGGAAAACAGCTTCTTACTCCATTATCCCTTCGGGCAGATGCATGCCCGCAAGTTCAAGTCCGTTGGCACCGGCGTAATCCATAAGGCGTATCCTTGTTTCAACGGCTTTAGCCTTGTCCATGTCATAGTCCGCACAATATTCCGGATAGAGCGACTGCAAAGCCATGCCATGCATCAAATCCCCGACAATCAGGTATCTTCCAACCTGATAAGCGGTATGTCCCGGAGTATGTCCGACAGCATCGATGGCAAGTATGTTTCCCGGAAGCATATCGCCGAAACCGAAGAGGTGCAGCTTGTCCGAATAAGCAGCCATGGTCTTTGCGACCTGTGCTTTCTGAGCATCCGGCATCGACATCCATGCATCGTATTCCGCCTGTGAAGCATAGACTTCGGCATTAGGGAAAACCGCTGTGCCGCCATGCATCATACCTCCGATATGGTCACCGTGAAAATGTGTCAGGTACAGATAGTCTATATCCTCAGGCGACACTCCGGCAGCTTCAAGGCCTTCCTGAAGCCTGCTGTCCGGTGCGCCAAGACCGGTATCGAACAGGATTGTCTTACCATCGGTCTTCACGAGGAAAACGCTTACGGATGACGGGATCCCGTCCTGAATGGACAAAGCCGTCACTATGCTGTCAGGCACGGGGCCGAACAGCTCCAGAGGCATCAGCTTGTCCCCCGCGTTGTCCTTAATCCAAAACAGTTCCACATCGTTGCCCCTGCCATTGCAGGAGGTTAAAAGAAAAGATAAAGCGCCGAAAACAGCTGTAATAAATACCGAACAAGATTTTTTCATGATACGACAGTTTTTATAATTCAACAATGATTTTCAACAAGTTCCGACACCCCGCTCCAGTTCCAGCAGAAACCTTTTTGCATCAAGGCCGCCCCCGTACCCGGTAAGAGAACCATCGCTGCCTATGACACGATGGCAGGGAGCGAAAATGGAAATCGCGTTTGCCCCATTGGCATTGGCCACTGCGCGGACAGCCTTGGGCATTCCGAGCGACAGGGCCATCCCGGCGTATGAGACAGTCCGGCCGTAAGGAATCTGCAATAGCATGTCCCATACTTTGTTCTGGAACTCAGTACCTGCGAACAGAAGCGGAATGTCGAATGCCCTGCGTTCCCGCCGGAAATACTCATCCAATTGACGGGCCGCCTCCCGGGTAATGTCGGAAGGGGCTTCCGCATACGAAGCCGACAGTAATGCCTGCAGACGCCTGTCCACGGCACCCGGGTGTTTTTCCTTTGTCCAATTGCACAGACACAATCTGTCCCCGAAAGAACCGAGGAGCAAATCCCCGCAAGGGGAATTGTATGTTTGAATAAAAATGCGCTTGCCTGTTTTCATGTTTTTCTAATATAATAGATTCCGCAAAATTGCCCCCTGCCACCTGCTGACAAAGATTTTCGGGGTACACATTCTATGAGCCACACCCCGACTTAACTTTAATATGTTGTTATGTGTTGATATACAATAAATTACTGTTGCAATAATATTTTATAGGTGTGGATTCTGAGGGTTTAGGAAACCCTTGGAATCCACGGTGACTTTTTGATGCGCACATTGTTTATTCTTGATTTACAGTAAATTACAAAAACAAAAGTTAAGTCGGGGCGTGGCTTGGGTACACGTCACCGCATTGCTCGGCGCAACCGTTCCGCAATGTGAACGCCCGCGCTTGGCAGATAATCGTTTCAGGAATCCTTGTAACCCAATGCAGGCAGGGCCTCGGCCACGACAAAGGTGCTTCCGCCAATGTATATGATCCCTCCCTCAGGCCCGCAAGCCTCCAAGGCATACATCACGGCATCGGCCACACGGGGCACGACACGTACAGAATACGACCCCGATGAAACATGTCCGGAATAACGGAGAAGAAAATGCCTTTCCAGTTCATGCGCCGGAAGCGCCCTCGGTGACGCCGCGTTGGTAAACACGAACTCGATATTGCGCCCGTCCGGACAAGGGATCCCGGCCAAGGACGCATCGACATCCTTGTCGGCCACAAAGCCAAGCACCATGACGGCTTTCCGTGACGGATCCTGCACGAATAGCCTGCCGAGCTGGGAAAAATTGTATTTCAACCCGTGCGCATTGTGCCCTATGTCCACAATCAGCCTGCTGCGGCCTTTGCGTATATCCTGCCAACGGCCCAGAAAACGCATCCGCGATGCGGCGCCTGTTATGCCGTCATAAACCACGCTTTCATCGACTGCGCCTTCATCTAACACGTTTTCTTTCTTCAGCACCGAAAGTGCGGTCAGTGCCGTAGACACATTGTGCCGCTGGTATTCGCCCTTCAGGTCCATTTCACAAAACAGTTCTTCAACTACGGGCGAATCAACAGGGTATATTTCCTGCGCACGGCAAAGGGCGGAACCGCAATCGCGCGCCTTTTCTTCAAACACCGGGGCAATCTCAGGGTCGTCCTCCCCTATCACGACAGGAACGCCAGGCTTGATTATCCCGGCCTTTTCGAACGCTATCTTCGCCCGCGTGTCTCCGAGAAGGTCGCAATGGTCCAGACCTATATTGGTTATCACCGAAAGCACCGGCGTTATGATGTTGGTACTGTCCAAACGTCCTCCAAGCCCGGTTTCCACGACAGCGAAATCCACATGTTCCCGGGCGAACCAGTCGAAAGCCATCATCGTGGTTATCTCGAAAAAAGACATTCTGTTTTCGATGAAATACTGTTTCCATTTCATCAGAAAACCGTAAACGCCCTCTTTCGATATGTATTTCGCCATCCCTCCCTTGCCGTTGCAGACCTTGATCCTTTCGCGGAAATCGAGGATATGCGGCGATGTATAAAGTCCGACCCTGTACCCCGCCGAGGCCAGTACCGAAGCTATGAGATGTGAAACAGAGCCTTTGCCGTTAGTGCCGGCCACATGGACGGACCGGTATCTTTCATGCGGACGGCCGGCGGCTTCGTCCCATGCGAGCATTCCTTCTATTCCGGGTTTATATGCGGCCGCCCCCACTTTCTGGAAAGACGGGAAGCGCGTAAAAATAGCGGAGACTTCCGCTTCGTATTTTTCATTAAAATCGTCGGTCATAATTTTCATGAATCTCCTCTGAGAAGAAAATTTTAAACAGTTTCTTGGCAAAGATATGGTTTTTTTCCTATTTTTACGCAGATTTTTATGTATATGAATCTTTTCGACACAAAGTTCGTCATAGACGGGGTTGAACAGGAATCGAGCCTGAGAGAGCTCGTTGAAGCATGCAACGGGCCATACGGCAGCCCGGCGGCATACAGTTGCGATATTCCTGTTCCGGAAAACGGCACCATAATAGATGAAAACACGGATCCCGACCTGTTCCCGCTGGAATACGTGGACAATGACAGTGAAAAATACATCAATCTGTTATTGAACAGCGACATACACGGCATTACGGGACTTAACCCCGGCGCGGAAGCAAGGCAAAGCATCGCAAACGCGCTCGCGAAGGCATTATGGTATGTGCCAGCACCTTACATGCTGGATTCCATGTCAGTGAACCTTGAATGGACATGGGACACGGAGGCCATCGGGGGCTATGCTTCCCTGTACCGTTCTGTCGCGGCGGCGGCCGACTATGCATTTGAAATCGGAATCAGGATAGCATCATGCAGAATCACGGGAAAGCCGCGTTCTTCCAGCCTTGCGGCAAGCTGCATGTACGTTCCTGAAAGCGACGATCCCGTTCCTCCTGTCCCTGTCGTCAGCGACAACGGAAAGGACGGGACAAGATACATGGCCGACAGTCTGCGCCTGAAAGAACAGATCGGCGAATCCACAATACTCTACATACCTTTTGACACATCGGACGCGGAACTCGGAGGCTCCGCACTGGCCGCGCTGCTCGGAGGAAAGGGCGAAAGCACGCCGATGATGCTCGATCCCGACTACTTTATAGACAGTTTCGAGGTAGTAAAGGAATTGAAAGATGACGGGATAATACTCGCCGGCAGGGAAATCGGCCGCGGAGGCCTGCTTTGCGCACTTGCCGGACTGGCCAAAAGCTGCGGCATCGGGCTTGAAGTGGACATCCTGCCTCTGCAGAACGCCTTCCGCTGCGAAGACGCGACAAAGATACTTTTCAATGAAATCCCGGGAGTGCTGCTGGCCATAAGCGATGAAGACTACGGCTACATAGACACACAGATGGTACTGCAGGACGTGGCATATTATCCGGTAGGGTTCGCCACCGGGGGAAATGCATTGAAGATAAGGCACAAACTGAACTATAACGTCGCCGACCTGCTGTTGCCGCTAATGAACAGGAACCCGAATAAATAACTTAATTTTCATACCATGTCAAAACTTCCTAAGATTTTCGTACTCGACACCAATATCATCCTGCACGACAGCAGGGCGATATATCATTTTCAAGAAAACGACCTTGTAATCCCCATCGCGGTAATAGAGGAATTGGACAAATTCAAGAAAGGCGATGAAGAAATCAATTACCACGCAAGGGAATTTGTGCGCCAACTGGACAAACTTGCCGAAAAGAGACTGTTCACAAAACCTATTCCTCTCGGGAAGAACCTCGGGAACATAAAGATCGAGATGAACCACCCTTTCCCGGACGGCATGGAAAAATGCTTCATGGACGACATCCAGGACCACAGGATCATATCCACGGCTCTCTGGGTCAGGGACACCAACCCTGAAAGATATGTGGCCCTCGTGACAAAGGACCTGAACATGAGGATGAAGGCAAAGGCCATAGGATTGAATGCCGAAGACTATCTTACGGACAGGATAGCCGAAGAACGTTTGTCAGAGGTAGAAAGGGACGTGGTGGACATCGACGACATGGCCCCGGGATTGATACAGAAAATGGTCTACAATACCGGGAATATCCCGCTCAAGGACCTGCATTGGAATACGCCGAAAGCGAACCAGCTTTACAGGATACACTGGGGCGACGAAGCCGGGAAGGAAACGGTGTGCGCAAGGTACGATGAAGCATCGCGATCGCTTGTCTTTGTCAAGAAACAACGCTCGGCGGGGATAAGCCCCCGCAATGACGAGCAGAAATTCGCCATGGACGCCTGCCTGAACCCGGAAATAGAACTGGTCGCCCTCACAGGCGGGCCGGGAACGGGGAAGACCCTCATAGCCCTCGCTGCCGCAATCGGTCAGGAAAAACGGTACGACCAGATAATACTCTCCCGTCCGGTAATCCCGATGGGGAATCAGGACGTAGGTTTCCTTCCGGGAGACGCCGAGAAGAAAGTGGGTCCGTACATGCTCCCGCTGATGGACAATCTGAATGTGATAAAAGAAGCGCTCGGCCCGATGTCCAAAGAGGTGAAAAAGATAGAAAGCCTGTCAGAAAGCGGCAAACTGGAAATAAGCCCGCTCGCATACATACGCGGACGCTCGCTGTCAAAGGTCTACTTCATAGTAGACGAGGCGCAGAACCTCACGCCGCACGAGATAAAGACCATCATAACCCGTGCCGGAGAAGGGACGAAAATCGTTTTCACCGGGGATGTTTTCCAGATAGACCAGCCTTATCTGGACATGTATTCCAACGGGCTTACGCATCTGAAAGAGAAAATGTCGGGAGTACCCCTGTTTGAACATGTCAATCTGAAGAAAGGCGAAAGGAGCAGACTTTCAGAATTGGCGGGAAAATTATTATGATTTTTTGCATTGCTCCCGACTTTCACTATATTTGCAACCTTGAAGCATTTAAGTACTGAATTTAAAGGAAACCGAACCCTTAAAAACACGGAAAACTTATTTTTAATTCAATTTTTATATTATGTCAGAACAGAAAAAAAGAGTTTATTGCTTTGGCGGGACGTCTGCCGAAGGCAACGGTTCAATGAGAAACCTCCTCGGAGGAAAAGGAGCCAATCTTGCTGAAATGTGCACATTGGGAATGCCTGTACCAGCCGGTTTCACAATCACTACCGAATGTTGTACGGAATATTATGCACTCGGCGGGGGATACGCTCCAGAGTTGAAGGAAGAGGTTGCCGAGGCCATGAAGAAAACCGAGGCAATCATGGGAATGAAATTCGGAGATCCTAAGAACCCGCTTCTGATCAGTTGCCGTTCCGGCGCACGCAGTTCCATGCCGGGAATGATGGATACAATATTGAATATCGG
Source organism: Candidatus Merdivivens pullistercoris (assembly GCA_017694935.1). GTDB lineage: Bacteria > Bacteroidota > Bacteroidia > Bacteroidales > UBA932 > Merdivivens > Merdivivens pullistercoris. Next base: position 4,931 of record JADIME010000042.1, on the reverse strand, counting down.
ACTTTGCTCAGCCACCATACCGGGAATGATTGAAAAGACCGGAAACCCACGTTTCGTTTACGATGCCTACAGGCGTCTCATCATGATGTATTCGGATGTCGTGATGGAAAAGGCGGAAGGAATCGAGCCTGAAGACGGAATGGGCATCAGAGTGCAGCTCGACAAAATGATGGAAGAGCTCAAGGAGAAAAAAGGATACGAATCCGATACTGAAATCACGGCAATCGAATTGAAAGAACTCTGCGAGGCATTCAAGGCCAAAGTAAAAGAAGTCCTGGGCGTAGAGTTTCCTGACGACGCCCAGTCACAGCTCTGGGGTTCAATCGGCGGAGTGTTCAAATCATGGAACGGAAAAAGGGCCATCGCCTACAGAAAGATCGAAGGCATTCCTGACGACTGGGGAACTGCCGTAAACGTTCAGTCCATGGTATTCGGAAACATGGGCAATACCTCGGCTACCGGAGTGGCATTCTCAAGAAACCCTGCAAACGGCGAGAACAAGTTCTACGGCGAATGGCTGATCAATGCACAGGGCGAAGACGTCGTTGCCGGCATCCGTACACCTAACCCGCTGAACGAAGCCACCAAAAACGAACATAACGAGCATCTCGATTCATTGGAAAGGGCAATGCCTGACGTATACGCACAGCTCGATGCCATACAGAACAAGCTCGAAGAGCATTTCCGCGACATGCAGGACATAGAGTTCACCATACAGGAAGGAAAACTCTGGATGCTCCAGTGCCGCGTCGGCAAACGTACCGGCCTTGCAGCATTGAACATGGCGATGGACATGCTTGCCGAAGGTCTTATCGATGAAAAGACAGCGGTTACAAGGCTCGCCCCTTCTCAGCTCGATGAACTCCTCCACCCTATCCTTGACCCTGCTTCCGAGAAGAAGGCCACGGTGATAGCAAAAGGTCTGCCGGCAGGCCCGGGAGGTTCCGTAGGAGAAATAGTATTCACCTCGGAAGCGGCAATGGCCGCCGCCGCTGCAGGAAGGAAATGTATCCTTGTACGCGAGGAGACCTCACCTGAAGACGTTGAAGGCATGCGCGCGGCAGACGGTATCCTTACCGCACGCGGAGGCATGACATCACATGCCGCCCTCGTCGCCCGCGGATGGGGCAAATGCTGCATCGTAGGTTGCGACGCACTTAAAATCAACCTTGCCGAAAAGAGCCTGACAATCAACGGAAAGACATACAAGGAAGGCGACATGTTCTCCCTCAACGGGACAAAAGGTCTCGTTTACGACACGAAGATAGACACGATGGACGCTTCAGAGAATCCTCGCTTCGTACATTTCATGGAAATCGTGGACAGGTACCGCAAGCTCGGCGTACGTACCAATGCCGATACTCCTGACGATGCACAGCAGGCTCTCAACTTCGGAGCGGAAGGAATCGGACTGTTCCGCATAGAGCACATGTTCTATGGAAAACATTCGGAAATTCCTTTGGCAAAACTCCGCAAGATGATCCTTTCAAAGACGGAGGAAGAACGCCGCAAGGCTTTGGACGAGTTGAAGATTTATGTAAAGGAAGCCGTCAAGGGCACCATGAAAGTGATGGACGGCAAACCTGTCACTTTCCGTCTGCTCGACCCGCCTTTGCATGAATTCGTACCTCAGACCGACGAGAAGATAAAGGAACTGGCCGAAGAACTCGGTGTTACCCCTGAAGACATAAAGAAACGCGGAGAAGGGCTCCACGAAGTCAATCCGATGATGGGGCACAGGGGCGTGCGCCTGCACATCACTTACCCTGAAATCTCTGAAATGCAGTTCGAGGCAATCCTCACTGCCGCTGCAGAGCTGAAGAAGGACGGTTTCGTTCCTAAGCCTGAAATCATGATTCCTGTCACCGTATCGGTAAACGAGCTGAAATACCAGAAAGCAATCCTCGACAGGATTCACAGGGAAGTCGAAGCGTCTACCGGAGTAAAAGTCGAATACCTTTACGGTACCATGATCGAGATTCCTCGCGCGGCTCTCCTTGCAGACAAGATGGCCAAATCCGCACAGTTCTTCTCATTCGGAACCAATGACCTCACACAGATGACATTCGGCTTCTCCCGCGACGACATAGGAGGCTTCATGCAGGATTACCTTGACAAGAAGATACTTCCTTACGACCCGTTCCAGACTCTCGACCGCCCGGCAGTAGGCAAGCTCGTAAAGATGGGACTCGAAGGCGGCCGTTCTACCCGTCCTGAACTCAAGGTCGGCATCTGCGGTGAACATGGCGGGGATCCTGCATCGATAGAGTTCTGCAACGAAATCGGCATGAACTATGTTTCCTGCTCTCCGTTCCGCGTTCCTATCGCACGCCTTGCAGCTGCCCAGGCAGCGATCAAGGCAGAAAGCGAGCCTAAGACCATCACAGGCAAGATCGCCAAGAGATTAGGATTGAAATAGGAAGTTTTCGGGCCGGATGTTCCGGCTAATGATACAAGTGAAGGTGCCCCAAAAAGGGTAATTTCTGCGTTACGCTTGAAATTCCACCTTTTGGGGCACCCTCATCTTATTATTTACTCTCTATAAGAAGCTATTTAAAATACGATTATCCGCAAAATTACCCCAACATGGTGTATGCAGTAATTGCCACGGACAGCGTGGCCGCCCGTGGCCTCGTGAACGGGTGGTGCCTGCCGCGAAGCGGTAGGAGGGATATACTGTCCGTGACAATTACTGTTTTCATCTTCATAGGGGTAATCTTGCGGATAATCATTTTAAAATTTATCCGAATTTCCACGGAATACACACAAAAAAATCTAACTTTGTATCCTTGAACAAGAACTTGCTCATTTAACATAGCACAAGGATGGATATAGATTTTGTAATCACGTGGGTGGACTTGAACGACCCGAAGTGGCAGGAGGATTTCGCCAAATATTCCGGAAACCGGGACAACACTAAAAACGGGGTCTCTGAAGCCCGTTTCCGCGATTACGGACTTTTAAGATACTGGTTCCGCGGAGTGGAAAAATTCGCCCCATGGGTGCGTAAGATACATTTCGTGACATGCGGGCAGAAGCCGGAATGGCTCGACGAGAACAATCCTAAGATTCATCTGGTGAACCACAAGGACTATATCCCCGAACAGTTCCTGCCGACTTTCAATTCTGTGGTAATCGAATACTATCTGCACAGGATTCCGGGCCTTGCAGAACATTTTGTCTATTTCAATGACGATGTCCATATCATAAACACAATCGGGACAGAACGTTTTTTCAAAAACGGACTGCCACGTGACATTGCGGCGTTTCTCTACAACCTCTCATGGTCACAGTGGTACAAGACACTCAAAAACAACATAAACATTATCAACCGCCATTTCGACAAGAAAGAGGTAATGGCGCGCGACCATGACAAATGGTTTGACAAAAGCTACGGTTCAAGGGCCCGCTGGAACTATATTCTGAAACCTTACGGAAAATTCATCACCCTGCGGACTCCGCACAACGCGCAACCTTATCTGAAGACCACTTTCGAGGAGGTATGGAATGTTGCAGAAAAGGAACTTACTGCGGCATCCGCCAACAAATTCCGTTCTCCAAGCGATTACACGCCGGAACTTTTCCGCACATGGCAGATATGCAAAGGCTATTTCGAGCCGTACAACACCTACAAGGACACCAAGATGTTCCCTCTTATGGTCCGTCCGAAACAGGCGGCACGGGCTATATACAACCAGTCCTATTCATTGGTATGCCTTAACGACAACATACACATCCGCAATTACGGGCAGGTGATGGAAAACATAAAGAACGCATTTGAACACATTCTGCCAGAAAAATCCGGTTTTGAACTTTAGGTGGCGGTGAATTCCAAGTTAAACGCTCCTTAGCAAACCTATTTTTCAAACCGGGATTTTTCAGGAAAACGCTTGGCCAGAAATGCCGTCATCCTCTGCCTGTCACTGTCAGTAGCGTATTCCGAATCATTCATACAGAAGAACACGGGGTCGTATCTTCTCAGTTTTCCGTAGTGGCTGCCATTATAAATCAGGAACCTGAAAGAAGTCCGCTGATTCACATAGCACAAATGCCCGCGGTGTTCTGACAAGGCCGTATAAGCATATATGCTTCGGTGAATATCATTCACGCTGCGGACATGATTGTACTGCATACCCTTTATTTCTTGTCCGAATATTTCTCCCGTATGCAGATAATCGCTTTTAAGATAAGCGTCTATATTGTGATGGGCTCTTCCATGATAATAAATACCGTATCTCTTTTTCACAAGTTCTGCGGAATTCCGTACAATCTGAATATAGTTTCCCAATGGTATTCCTAGAACTTTCTTTCTGAATGACAGGTACAAATCTCTAAGCGGGCTGCGGATAAAGCGTATTACAGGCAATCCGTCTTCAGCGAAAAATGTATCCGGAGTGACCGGCTTGTTGATAAACGTATCGTCATTGGCAAAAAGAAAATGCTCCGACAACCCGGGAATTCTGCAAATAAAATGCTCTATCAGAGTAGAGCTGAAACAAGGAAGGCTTTCCGCCGGCATGATTTCAGTATGATCGACAATTCTGATGCGCTCATTAGATGTGTCAAGCCACTCGGGTACCTGATTATCCGTAACTATAAAAATCCGACGTATCCATGGTGCATACTTCTCCACCGAGCGCAGACTGTATTTCAATTCATCATTATCCGCATAACGTCCTTTGCAGTTCACATCTGATTTTCCTTCCGGCTCTCCTATACATGCACGACGTTTAGCCCTCCACTGAGGATCATTGCCGTTTACCCAAAGATATACTATATCTATTTCCATTTACTCTGACTTATTTTTACCAAAACTAATTTTTGCAGTCGGCAAATATACGGAGAAGCCGAGAGCCATGCAAATGAATTTGCATGGCATGTTTCGTCCGGAGAAACCGGGAGGCCTTGGACTCACGGATACGACGGGCGGA
>JADIME010000041.1 GCA_017694935.1 Candidatus Merdivivens pullistercoris | reverse complement strand
CTTTATTGTGAGCCCCTTTCCACTCTCTATTTTAGAAATCTGGGCTTTCCCGACTCCTACACGTTCACCTAGTTCTTCCTGAGTAAGCCCTTTGCGAAGACGCTCATTGCGAATCATCGAACCTATATTTTCCAAGCTATTTGCCATATGATATAATATTTATACGTCAACAAATATACAGCAAAGTTTCCAAAATAGGAAACAATCATAAATAAATTGTGTTCTACCTTTACTTTATCTCCGTATTCATATATACGTTCATTAAAGTAAAGTCAAAATAAGGGAAGAAAAGATATGGCTGCGCCATGGCTAAATGGCTCCAGCCATTTTTCTTTTGGCTGCAAAAACTTATAAACGATCCGAGGCAAAGGTCGGTCCCCAGCGGCCACTCCGATCAAGCACAAAATACCTTACTCGGAACCCGAAAATATCCGTGACTCCGTCCTCTATTTTACAGCCCATTTTGGCGAAATAAACCCCGACATGCCCTATCTTTGCAGATGGGGTCTGTCAGGGCCCCAAAGGGCCGTTTTTGCCTTTTTCCCCTCTGTTCGGAGAGAGTCGATGAAAAAAAACGTTAAATCTTCGATTTTTCGCAAAAAAACAAGTAAATTTTTGAGTAGTCTACCTTTTAAGATGTAAACCATTGATAATCAATGAGAATATGATGATGCGTCGAAATATACGGAGATGACAAAAGCCGATAAGATACAGGCATGCTATCAGCATCCTGTCTGCTCTATGAGAATGGCATGGAGTTGACCAACACATCATTGAGATCGCGCCTGGATATGAACAAGAATAACTCGGCAGGAGCTTCAAGAATAATATCCGACACCGTTGATGCAGGTCTGATCAAACTTTCAGACAAAGCCCCTGATTCCAAGAAATATTCCTCTTATGTGCCTTATTACGCATAGGAGTTTTATTTGCTGAGGAAATCAGACTTCGACCTGTGAGACTTGCGGCCTTCTTCCGCTCCGCTTACTCCGTTCCGCCATCCTCACTCCCTGCGGCCAGAGCCTCGTAGCCAACATAGAGGATTGAGTTAAGTCGGGCTGCATCCGGAAAACTGCAATTCGCTTCATTGGCTGCTTCTCCAAAGGGTATGCTATACCTTCCGTCGGAACTGTAAACGGTAAAAATCGCAGAACATGCCACTACCCTGTATATAAACGCAAAACAATACAAACTAAGTCATGTTGTGTCTCCGAAAAAGAACCGGCGGAAAGTATCCTCTAGATTACTCTCCACCGGTTCAGTCCTATCTGGCTAATATGGATAAGCGCATCAGCAGCTAAGTTTATCAGCCTACCAGCTGTTCAGTATATCAGTAGCTCAGCATATCAACGCATCAGCAGTTCCCGTTTTTTGGCTTCTAATTCATCATTGCTGATAATACCCTTGTCTCTAAGTTCTCCCAATTTCAGAAGTTCCGTATTGACATCTTTCGGTTTACTGACCTTTACGAAGCATCCGCATATTGACAGTATGAGTCCGAGAACGCAACTTAATAAAGATACTCCGACCAACTCATAAACGACATCTTCTAAGTTTTGCATGGCTTCAACAGATGTATCAGACGTTCCGGCAAGAACTCCAAGACCGCCCACAAAATCAGCAACTTCTGTAATAGATTCCAAAGTATCTTCATCCACCATGCCGATGGCGGCAATCAAGTCCGCTGTCAATATTCCGAAAAGGATTGTTCCGATAATACTCAATATTCTGATTGCTTTTGCGCCCATGACAACATATTCTTTTAGTTCTCAAAATACTCCTCCAGTACAGCATCTATCATATCCGCATATTCAGGAAAATTCATCTTTGCCCTGTTAAGGCAATCTATACCCTTTAATGCATGGTCTGGATACAGCAGATATGCCTGTCCTAATCCTATGAGATCGTCCGGTGAGATGTTGTCCCTGTATTTGTAGATCTTGTCAAGGCACATTATCTCGGTTTCCTCAGTCTCGGCTTCCAGCCAGGCATCCCAAAACATGTCCACATCAAGATACTCAGTTTCCCCATACTCCGAGTCGTAATAATCCAGATCAGTGTCATCGTATGATGAGTAATCAGATGAAAAGCCACTGCCGAAAACAAGTCCGCAAACCATTATTACAGCAGTTACAGCCACTGCAAGGGTATCCGCTGTTTTCCATTTGATGCCGTCAGCCGAATTTTTGCCTTTTTTTGCCAAAAGCACGATAAGCCATATCTGCCCTATGAGCGGGACAAGGGCGATGAATATCCACCAACCGCTTTTTCCGGTATCGTGAAGTCTTCTGATTGCGGCCGAAAGTCCCGGCAATATTATCAGAATGCTCACAGCCATCGTTATCCATCCGTAACCAATCGGGATGCCCAGTATATTTATACCTGTACCCAATAAAGCATCAAGGGATATTGCCGCTATATTCAGAAAGACCATGTACAGGTAAAACATCCAAAATGCCTTTCTCGGCATTTCTCCCTTGAAATCCGCATAATGCTTCGTGAACGAATCTACGAAAGCCGCACTTAAAAAACTTTTCTTTTCCATTGTTGATAATTTTTATTGAAATTGATAATTTTTATTGAAAATCACATCTTTCTTGTTTTGTCGAATAAGCAGGCAAGCTCTTTCGCTGCATCCATTGCCTTGAGCCCGAGGTATGCGAAGCGGCGAGGATGGGCCGTCCAGATGATTTTTGTATCGTAACCCTCTACCGTATAAAGTGCAAGTAAATCATCTTTGTACCATTCCTGATGCCAGTCCACATTGAGACCATCGAAAATATCGTCTCTGTCTGTCCATGATAAGATAAAGATACAGTCTGGCGCGAAAGTATCGAGGATGAGCTTTATCTTTTCAAACCTGCGGGCTTCTTTCCTGATACTCCAGTAAGAAGACACAGGGGAAATGGTGTTCCATGCATCCCCCAATGTCTCCGGCAGTTCTATGGAATTGAGGTTTCCGTACCCTATTTGGGACAAGGCGGTTTTCCCGGCATCGTCCAGCATGTCCGTGCGTTCGCGGTATTTCCCGGTTGATATGAGCAAATGCAGTCTGGTTACGAATCCCCAGAAACTTGTGGGGTTGCTTGTCCAACTCGTGTTGCCGGTCAGCTTTTCAGGAGTTACGATGCATGAATTGGCCGCCAGATAATCGGACATGATACCGTTGTCGAATGCCTCTGTCAGCGCGGATTTGTCCACCCAGCCGTATGTGTCCCTTCCGATATAGAAAATCTTCACGGCTGCGGATGCATACCCGGGCATCGCATATGGGATAAAAGGGCCGTAGGGATACCCGCAATCATAATACTTGACGGCATTTTCGCAGAATTCCTGCAACTCCCTATTCAAAGATGCCAGATTGATACTGTTCATTAAATTAGCATTGTACATAATTTTGTGTTTTTAGTAAGACTTGTGGATTGATATCAGTTTGTTTCCTACAAAGGACAGGGTGGCGTATGGATAGTACCATTTCTCCGTCGTACCGAGGATGGTTTCCAATGTTTCCTTTCCGTTCCACGGATATCCCCAGGCATCATTGCACATTTCTTTCGTCATCCCGACGGATACCTTCCCTGATATGATTTCCTTCGCCCGTTCGCTTCCGTATTTTTCGGTCAGTTCCTGTTGTCTTTGCTGTTGTCTCAGTTCATTTTCCATCTCCAATTTCTCGTACTCCTGCCAACGCTGCTGTTCACTCAGGGAGTAGAGCCGTTTCTGTTCAGTCACAACCGAATCGTAATCGTCTTTGACCATAATATTGATATTGCTGCCATATACGAGCGGAAAATCGGTATTGTCAACATTGCGGCCGATTCGCAAAGGCAGTCTGGTCTCATCCAACTTTGTGACTCCAACGGCGAAAGTACCTTTGCTCCGTTGGTCTTCGATTATGGCCATTACTGAATTTTTATAGACTATCACATCCGTACAGGTATAATTGAAGAAAAAATAACATTCATTATCGTATGCGTACTCTCCACTATTGTATATCATGATCTCATCGTTCGAGATGCAATCCCTTATGACGATTGAAGCTGCTCCTGTCGTGTCAGTAAGACGATGTTCTCCAAGCAGTGCGATTTTCTTGTTCTTTAGAGATCTGACCACATTTTCATAAAACGAAACGGGTATCAGGTCACTTTTGCCGAACATCATTGTGGGAGGGATAATATAATTGTTGCCGTTTTCATCCGTTGCCCTTATTGACATCAGATAATATCCGGCATAGATGTTTTCCCTGTTAATACCGTCTTTCAATTGTATCGCTTCCACCAGTTTGACAAAATCGACAAATGTGGTATAATATCCGTTGTTGTATTTACCGTATAAGTCACTGTAAGAGTCCGGGCCGCTGTCTTTAAAGTATTTGACATCGAGAGCCGTTACTGTGTAGTACTTATTGGCAGGAAGCGTATCTATCCTGTATTCATTAGCAAGCGTATCCGTATAAAGATACAGCATTACGGACGATTCCGGCAGATAAAACCTTTCACCGAGAATATTTACCGGAAGCCGTGAATAATCGCCGAAATACTGTGTCTTGCCGGAGTATTCGGGCAGGGTCTCATCCGGATTGAAAGGGATGCTCATTATGCTTATGTCTTTCGTGTTTGTTCTATAATCGTCGCCGACGACTTTTATCTGCGCCGTTGCCGTCACGCCCGACAGACATAAGAATGCGAATGCACAGAAGAGTTTCAGGAGTTTTAAGAAGCTTGCTTTCATTGTGTTTTAATATATTAGGTATTAACAAATGCATAAAACAAAAAGTGCGGAACCTGCCGTCTTCCATCAGAACAACAGGTACCGCCAAGCACCTTACCCATAATGAAAAACAAGCAGCCCGCACTACGGATGTATGCAGACCGTGCTCTTGTTCTCCCCTGGGTTTCCGGCCATGACGGCCGGGACAAAATTGGCGGTTTTGTTGTTCAGGGAATCCTAAGATTCACTAATCAGTATTATCATTCTGTCGGCCTCTATGCCGACTGGACAAAGATAATGGTTTTTCCTCATCCGTAATGACAGACTGCCGTTTTTTTTCAAATTTTTTCAAAATCCTGCCGCAAAAATATATCTCCGTAAGAATCACACAAAATTCATTTTGGTTCAAACCTGTTCAATCGGATTTCTTCCTCGTTTTCTCGGCTTCTGCCTATGTTTGACTTCGTCATTTATACTGTTCACGCCTCGGCATAACAAATTTATTTGTTTTGCACTCGGTTTCTGCTTACTTTTGTTCCGTCAAATGCCGGGAAGATGAACAGAAAAGAACAGATTGAGTGTCTCAAAAATGAAGTCTGTAAGAAATTCGGAAGAACAGTAGAGGTGTCCTCGGATTTCAGCGCCTTGTCGTTGTCCATTCAGGAAACGACTTCCGAGTCAGTCAGCCCTTCGACACTGAAACGTATTTTCGGCTATGTGAAGTATGGTGCAGAGCCCAGTGTGGCTACACTTTCTATTCTCTCCCGTTACGTTGGCTATGCAGGTTGGAGCGATTTCTGCGAAAAACGCACAGGGGAGGACAGCAAAGTTCAGGGAAGAACCGGAAGGCGCTTGCCGATATGGATGATTGCACTTTTCAGTACAGTTGCCATGGCTGCAGCTTGCGTGGTAATAATTGTGTTGAAGCCCCGTGATGTCCCGAAGCTGGATTCTCTTGCGGGCAGGAAAGACACGCTTGTAGTTTTATCGGAAGGAGACCCGGTGGAGATTCCTGTAAAGGATCCTGTGCAGATAAAATACGACAGCGTTCTCTGCAAATGCCTGTCAGAGTCAAAGATTCAGTGCGACACGGTTCTTGCGCAGTATGGTAAGATGGACATAGTCGATTATTGGCATTATGTCAATAAAGAGTACAGCAGAATCGTGTTTACTGATATTAAGAAGTTAGTTGAGGAAGAGGTCGGCAAAACTTTTCCGGATGAGGTCGAATGTGAAATATACGGTTCTGAAATCTTTTCCAAATGCCGTGATTATTGTGTCAATAAATTGTTTGTGGATTTTCCTAAAGATGAGTTACAAGCCGCGTTTGACCGTCTATCCTACAATAAGGATTCGTAATGTTTGCGCAATCTTCCGTATGCACGTTGTGCAGATTCAACACCGGTTCTATAAATTCAGCACCAATTTCAAGGTCACGAGAAAATTTTTGCAGAATAAAAAAACCGCATTTATCGGAATCGGGAGTTTTTTTATTTTCCCGCAGGACGCAAAAAAGCGGAATATGACCGCTTTCGCAAGAGCATTGACCCTGCGTCATGGAATCAGGCGAAGGAATGTGCCCGTGGAAAAAGCCGCAAGGCTAAGTTCGTCAATCAGTCCGGCTTGTAGAAACGCACCGTCTATGATGCCTCCGCCTTGCAGCGAGAGCGACTCCACACCGAAGGTTTCCGCCAAGGTCTGCATCGCAGAACGGAGATCATCACCTTTTGTTCCGGCAAACAAATAGGATATGCCTTTCTTTTGGAGATACTCCAAATATAAAGCGGGGGCCGTTTCGGGCAAAATAGTGACGATGTTGTCCACTCTTACGGTGGAGGCTTCATAGAGGATGTCGGCATCGGGTCGGCTACCACAAAGAGGCTCTTGCCGAACATCCAGACATCGGTATCCATTTTGCGGCCAATGGCTGCATAGGCGCCATCAGTTCGCCTTTGCTCTTTCCATTAAATGGTTCCGTCCAGCGGTCAACAAACAGCCGTCCATCCACGGAACTCATTACGTGACAAATAATTTGCGGATACATATAGTTATCAATTAAGTTTGTAATCGGGAGTCACTTGATAGTCTCCGGACTGATGCCCGAACACCTGCCGATATAAGATATCCAACAATCGTGGTTTGCAAAGACCGAACTCTCTGGCAATCTGCTCTAATGGACAGCCTTCCTTGCGGACTTGCTTCCTGATGAATTCCATCATTTTGACACGGACATACCCGGCAAGTGCTTTCCCTGTCTCTACCCGTACAAGGTCGTTCAGGTAAGCTGGCGACAGGAAGGACAAAGCTGACTCAACTCTGGTGATGCTGCCTTCCACGGATTTTTGCCCGTTGAGGGAAAAATAACGGGCAAGTGTCTTGTCCAATGTCGTCATATACTCCCTGTCCATGTCAGTTAACTCCTGTCACCCTCACACTCAATGCCTTGCATTTTGCTAATTCTTACACACCTTAAAGGGGTTGCGTTCAAAATCACCCGTAAGTCTCAATAAGGTATTTCACAAACTGCGGGTCGCCGAAGTTCACCGTTCCCGCATCGTGGAGGTTGAGAGTAGCAATGCGTTTCATTTCATCGTCGGTCAGTGTAAAATCGAAGATGTCCAGATTCTGCCGCATGCGCTCCAAATGCGTACTCTTAGGAATGGCAACGATACCCCGTTGCGTAAGCCAGCGCAGCGCCACCTGTGCGGCTGTCTTCCCGTAGCCTTTGCCGATGGAGGCAAGCAGTTCGTTCTTTATTACGCCTTCGGCACCTTCGCCGCCGAGCGGTCCCCAGGCCATCATCTTCGTGCCGTGTTCCGCAAGAACCGGCCCTATACCCTGTTGCTGGACAAGCGGATTGCATTGCAACTGGTTCACCATCGGCTTGATGTCCACATAGTGGGCGAAATCGAAGAAACGTCCAGCCTGGAAGTTGCTTACCCCGATGGCGCGTACCTTACCTGCGCGGTAGGCTTTCTCCATAGCCCTCCACGAGCCGAACACGTCGCCGTATGCCTGATGGATGAGAAGCAGGTCTATGTAGTCGGTCTTCAACTTGCGTAGACTCTCTTCTATACTTGCCGCCGCTTTCTCCTCGCCGGCATTCGAAATCCATACTTTCGTCACCAGGAAAATATCCTGCCGGGGGACACTGCTCTTGCTGATGGCATTTCCTACCCCTTCTTCGTTGAAATAGGCCTGAGCCGTATCAATCAGGCGATAGCCTATGTTCAGTGCATCGCTAACGCACCGCTCACATTCCTGCGGGGCGACCTTGAACACACCGTAACCTAAAAGCGGCATTTCCACGCCGTTGCTCAATGTAATGGTATTCTTCTTCATCATTCATGTATTTTATATGTTCCTATTCCTCTTACTGTCTGCAGGTCCATATCGTCATAGATAGGACTGCGGCCGGTATCCAGTCCGGCAATGGCCCGCATCTCCTCTTCAGTCAGGGTGAAGTCGAAAATGTCCAGGTTCTCTATCATGCGTTCGCGGTGCACGGTTTTGGGGATAACCACCACATTCCGCTGGTTCAGCCAGCGCAGGACGACATTGCCCACCGTCTTGCCGTGCCGGGCGGCAATGGCTTTCAGGACGGGGGTGTTCCAGATGTCGTTCTGTCCTTCTGCAAATGGAGCCCACGCCTCGTGCTGTATGCCTTCCTGACAGAGGAATGCGTTGGCTGCCTTCTGCTGAAAGAACGGATGGGTCTCCAGCTGATTGACGGCCGGTTTCACCTCATTGTGCAGGAAGAGATCCTGCAGGCGCTCGTTGCTGAAGCTCGTCACTCCCGCCGCTGTGTCACTCTCCACTACCTCTCCGAGATTTGCAGGAAAGCCTGCGGCATACCGGTCACTTACTGGATAGACCGCTTCACCCTGCATGAGATTGCGAACCTCCTGTGCCAAAAGGAACTGCCTCTGTCGG
>JADIME010000040.1 GCA_017694935.1 Candidatus Merdivivens pullistercoris | reverse complement strand
TGTGTATGCAGTAATTGCCACGGACAGCGTGGCCGCCCGTGGCCTCGTGAACGGGTCGTGAACGGTTTATGAGAATGTCCGGTGGACATTCGAAAGTGAACAGCATTTTACGAGACCTGAGGGATATACTGCACGTGGCAATTACTGCTTTCATCTTCATAGGGGTAATTTTGCGGATAATCGTTTTCGTTAATTTATAAAATCTACATCATGAAAACTTTTAAATTTATGGCTTTGGCAGCCGTGTTGTTGTCTTTGTTTTCCTGCACGAAAGACACGGTTGAGGTCTCCGGCGTGTCTGTATCTCCGGATGAAGTATCCCTTATGGTCGGCGAGACCTGTAAACTGTCTGCTGTCGTTTCTCCAGACGATGCCGTTTATTCTGAAATCGTGTGGACTTCTTCCGATGAAGCGGTCGCATCGGTGGCTCAGGACGGCCTTGTTACCGCCGTGTCAGCCGGCAATGCCGAGATTTATGCTGCCGTAGGGGAGAAAAGAGGAGCATGCAAAGTCTCTGTCTCTGTTCCTGCGGTACCTGTCGAATCGGTGGTTATCAGTGAGACATCCATGGAGATACAGGTGGGCGATGTCGTAGAACTCGCATTCCAGATATATCCTGAAGATGCCGATTATTCTGAAATAATATGGACTTCTTCCGATGAAACAGTGGCTTCCGTGGAAGACGGTAAGGTGACAGGTCTGGCGGAAGGCACGGCGGAAGTCGTTGTTTCCGTGGATGGCGTTTCGGCTTCTTGCAGCGTTACGGTGGCCAAGCCTCTTCCTGCGGCAACAGGCGATTACTATTATTCCGACGGCACATGGTCTGCCGAGCTGGATCCGTCGAAAACCGCGGTAGGGATAGTCTTTTATATAGGTAATCCGGCGGCGGACGATGCCGCTCTTGCCCGTGAACATCCTGAATGTGTCAATGGACTGGTGGTCGCCCTCGGCGAGACGATGTCAGCGTGGCAGCCGTCTTACGCACAGCAAGGGGCGCTTGTCGGAGATTGGATTAAGGGGAATGTAACAGATTATGAAACGGTTGCATCGAGTTGGGGGTTTGAAAACGCTTTGAACAGGATAATGGGTTATAACAATACCAAAGCGATACAGGAATTCAACGCGGCTACAGAAAATTCTTCATGGCCGGTGACGGCTGTCGAGGCGGTGGAAGAGTATGCAGCTTCCGTTCCGGCTCCAGAAAACACCTCAGGCTGGTATCTGCCTTCGGCCAAGGAACTTTCTCTGTTGTGCAGCGGCGAGTATGATGATGACATATTTTTCATATACGACATGACGGAAATCATGCAGCAGGTGAATCCAAAGATAGAAAAAGCGGCAGGTACGGCCCTTTCAGGACAATACTGGTCAAGTACCGAGGATGCCGATGAACAGGATTATGCATGGTACGTAAGTTTCATGGACGGGAGCGTTTCATCGACAAACAAGGCGACGGAAGAATTCAAAGTACGTCCTGTGCTGGCTTTCTGAGGAATTTACACCGGTACGTTAAAAGAGCATAATAGAAACTGAGGCGGCCCAAAAGGAGGAATTTCAAGCGTAACGTAGAAATTCCCCTTTTGGGTTGCCCTCTTTTATGTCATTTGCGCGTGTAACATATATTTAATATCCGTGCAATAATCCTGCAACCAGCTCCCCATACTTTTGCGCCGTTTTTAATGCCAGAAGTTAGTATGAAAGGATTAATCTTGTTGTCTTTATTGCTTTTTCCATGTGTGGATTTGCTGGCATTCACGATAAAAGGCAAAGTCGTAGATGCTGTCACCGGTGAAGAAATAGTCGGAGTCACGGTTTTTATCAAAGATTCTCCGGAAAATTATACTGTAACCGGACTTGACGGGAGTTTCTCGATAGACATTACCGGAACGGGAGCCACATTGCTTTTCAATTGCATAGGTTACAAAGACACGGAAGTAAATAACAAATCCTTGGATGATGAACTCCTTGTCAGGATGGAACCGGATATCGAATCTTTAAGTTCCGCCGTTGTGACGGGAGAAGGCCGCGGGAGGACGGAAATAGCTGCACGCAATATAGAGAAAAACTCGGTGAATGTCGTCAATGTGATGAGCGCCAAAGCGATCCAGCTGTCGCCGGATATTACTGTGGCCAATGTCATCAAAAGGATGTCAGGTGTTACCGTAGAGCGTAACAGTAGCGGAGAGGGACAGTACGCAATCCTGCGAGGCATGGATAAACGTTACAATTATACTTTGGTGAACGGGATAAAGATACCTTCCCCCGACAACAAAAACCGTTTTGTCCCTCTTGATATTTTCCCATCCGAAATGCTTGACCGTATAGAGGTTTCCAAATCGCTTACTGCTTCCATGGAAGGCGACGGCATAGGAGGCGCGGTCAATCTTATAATGAAAGACGCTCCGGAAAAAATGGAGATCACGGCAAACCTTTCCACGGGTTATAACGCCTTGTTTTTCGACAGGGATTTCCAGTCTTTCAATCACAAGGCGATACAGATGCAGTCTCCCAATGAAAGACGCGGACGTCCGGAGTTGCACGGAGGAAACTATTCCGTGACTGCCGATGATTTTACGACTGAGAACCTGCACATGAAATGGGCGCGTCCAAGGCCTGATATCGTTGGCGGTTTTTCGTATGGGGACAGATTTTTCAATGGCAGGTTAGGCGTGATGGCGGCTTTCAGCTACCAGAATCTGTTCAGGGGAAAAGATGCCGACCTTTATTATATAGCCGGCTCTTCTTCCAAAGGGACTGAGGCAAGGGCGTATTCGGATGAACAGAACAGGCTCGGCGCGCACCTTAAACTGGATTACCGTTTTTCGGACAGGCACAAACTGATGCTTTATGCAGGGTACATGGATCTTCGTGAGAGCGAAGTGCGTGACGGGCGCAACGATCAGGAGAGGATAGTAAGGATGAAATGGAACTGGCAGTATATCCTGAACACTACCCTTAAGGGAGAGCATTATTTTCTCGAAGGCAATAGATTGAAATTGGATTGGACGGGAGTCTTTTCAAAGGCGTTCAGTACTACGCCGGACAATACGAAGATTAATATTAACGGCAACCACCTTTATAATACTGATGCGGCTGAAAGACGCTGGGAACACAATTCGGACATGGATTTTGCCGGTTATCTCAATATTTCCTACAGATTTGAATTTGCCAATGCTTCGACTCTTCTTTTGCAGGCCGGCGGGATGTACAGGGACAAATCAAGAAGCAGCCTTTTCAACAAATATACTTTTGATTCCGGCACGGACGACCCGCAATATTACGGGGACGGCGAAGGCCAATGGAACAATTTCGACCAGCTCATACTGAAACCGAGGCCTTACGGTAATGTAGGGGATCCGTTGAACTATGATGCTTCAGAAAAGATAGGGGCAGGATATATCATGGCGACTTACGATTGGGAAAAGCTGGAAATAATCGCCGGTCTTCGTGCCGAACATACAGATCAGGGATATGTGTTGCTGTTTCCGAGAAAAGAGGATTCCGAGGGACATCAGGTCTATACTGACTGGCTTCCGAGCCTGCATGTCAAATACGGTGTACACCGCAATGCCAGCCTGCATTTTTCTTACGCAAGAGCGATCAACCGTCCGGGCTTTTTTGAAATTGTGCCTTATACCATCCTCAACGAAGATTATGATGAAAAAGGCAATCCGGATTTGGTACACACTGTGGCTGACAACATAGATTTGAGATATGAGCTTTTTCCGCGCTCTTCGGAGCAGTTCATGGTGGGACTGTTTTGGAAGAGGCTATACAATCCTATTGAATACGGTCTTATTACCGAAGGCCAGGCGACATATCTTACTCCTGTCAATATGGGGAATGCCACCAACGCAGGTGTCGAAGTAGACATGATGAAATATTTCAATTGGTTCGGCATCAAGGCAAATTACACGTACACGCATTCGGCAATCACCACGACTAAAAAATCAATGGTGGACAATGAAGTGGTAAACGTGTCGCAGACAAGACCTCTGTACGGGCAGGCTGCACATGTGGCAAATCTTTCCTTGCTGTTTAGGTTTGCCAAAGCCGGCTTGGAAGCCCAGGTTTCAGGAAGCTATACAGGCAGGCGGCTGAGCGAGATTTCAAACTGGGTGGACAACGACATATGGGAGGCCGGTTTTGTGCAGCTCGATGCATCCATTGAAAAGACTTTCAAATGCGGGCTTACGATTTTTGCGAAAGCAAACAATCTGTTGGATACTCCGGTGCTGCGTTTCATCATGGACAATCCGAGGACAGAGAACCTGAAAGACTATGAGAGGTATCACGGCGGTGTAATCGAAAGGCGCGAATGGCACGGCCAATCCATAATGTTGGGGCTGAGATACTCATTCAAGGAAAAATAAGAAAAACAACATAAAATGTTTAATTCAACAAATAGTATGAAAACAAAGTTTTTGTTATTGGCGGCACTTGCCGCATCGATGTTCGCCGCTTGCGAAAAACCAGAAAATCAGGACAGGCCGGATATTCCGGATACGCCTGCGGACAGCACACAGACAACCGGGATTTCCGGAGAGGTCTCGGGAGTATGGGAAGCCGGAAGCACGGTCAATGTCGCGGGGCATATCATAGTCCCCGAGGGTGAGAGCCTCACAATCGAAGAAGGCGTTACCGTGATTTTCAGCGAACAGGGAGTGGGCGTGAATAACGTCAAAATAGAATTCAGCGTCGATGGAAACCTATACTGCATGGGTACGGAAGAAAACCCTGTGCGCCTTACGGTAGCCGAGAGCCTTAGGACGGAAGCGAATAAATTTGCCGGTCTTTGGGGCGGCATAGTTGCTGGAGCCACATGCGAAGAGATGCTGATAGACCATACTATTATCGAATATTGCGGGGGTCAGGTAATCGAAGGCTCTCCTGCTGCCGAAAATGGTTATTACACGGCCGGCGATGATGCCTATCCTCAGATCACGACAAACAATCCTGAAGGAAACTATGTGATTACCAACTCTGTTATCCGTAACGGCTGGTCAGACGGCATATACATGATGGGCGGAAATGCGATTATCGCCAACAATATTTTTTCCGCTACCGGTTATGACGGTGCCGAGGCTGTCAATGTAAAGTCCGGCTGCAAGGTGGATGTTGCCGGCAATGTCATGTATTCTCCTAATACGAACGGGCTCAAGCTTTCAAGTTCCGACCAGAGCGAAGTGCGTCTTCAGGCCCGCATACAGGCTTACAATAACACTATCATCAATTCAGGCTGGAGACGCGATGGTGAAAAGGGCGGCGGAATCTATGTGGAGGAAAACGCGAATGTGAGCGTATTCAACAACTTGATGGTGAACTGCAAGTTCAGGGCAATCACCCCCGCATACGACGAAGAGGGTTCCGAGGATTGCTATGACAGGGAAAATTCAATGATAGATTATAATTTCTATGCGTCCGGAACTGTCGAAAGTTCGAAGATTTGGGACGGCGAATACGAGGATGACGGGGAAATTCTTATGTATTCGGGCGTGAGATTCGCATACGAGGGGTATGCTTTTGCACACGATGAGTATGATACTGAAAAAGTTGATGTGAACAGTATCATAGCGAAAACGGCGGACGAAGCCGAGGAACTGAACCCTCTGTTCGTAAATTATAATATAGATTCCGATCCTGCGGCATGCACTTACGATGAAAGCTGGGATTTTCATTTGCAGGCTGGTTCTCCTGCTTTGAGCGGCGCTTATTCAGGTGCCGACCGTCAGCCTTATTTCTCTGTGGACGGACTTGTAGTAAACGGGGTCACTTATACTTCGCCTTCGGTTCAGCCGTGGTTCGGCGCTTACGGTGTAAATTAATCAGACAAACGTTTTATTGATTTTAAGTATATAGATATGAAGATAAACGACATATTACTGGCTGCATTTCTTGTTCTTTCAGTTGTTTCCTGCGTAAATACGGCCGGTACAGGGAAGACCCCTGACTATTCGGAAAGCTGGAAGACGATGGAAAAACCTCTCAATTTCTATATCGCCAACGATTTGGGCCGAAACGGCTACTACGACCAGAAAACAGTTGCAGAAACCATGGGCAGGATGGCCGAAACCATAGATGTCGAGTTTGTAGTGGCGGCAGGCGATGTACACCATTTCGAAGGCGTAAGGAGCGTTAGCGATCCGTTGTGGATGACAAACTACGAGTTGATTTATACACATCCTGATCTGATGATGCCCTGGTATGCCATCTGCGGAAACCACGAGTATCGTGGCAATACTCAGGCGGTCATTGACTATAGCGATATCAGCGGCCGTTGGAACATGCCGTCGCGGTATTATACTTTTGTAAAGGAGGAGGACGGGACCGAAGTGCGTATCGTCATGATAGACACCACTCCTCTTATCGACAAGTACCGTGAAGATACGGAAAAATACGCCGATGCTTCAAAATCTGACTACAGGGAGCAGCTTTCGTGGCTTGACAGTACTCTTGCAGCGGCTGATGAAGAGTGGGTAATCGTAGTCGGACACCATCCTGTATACGCTTATACAGACAAATCGGAGTCTGAAAGGAGCGACATGCAGCAAAGGGTAGATACTATCCTCAGGAAATACGGTAATGTGGACATGTACGTATGCGGCCACATCCATACTTTCCAGCACATTCGCATGAATGATTGCGACATAGACTATGTAGTCAATGCTTCCGGTTCGCTCGGCAGGGATGTAGAGCCTATAGAAGGGACAGTGTATTGCAGCGGAGAGACAGGCTGGTCGCTTATCACTGCCGATGACAAGGCCCTGAATCTCTATATGCTTGACAAATACGGCAAAGTACTTCACACTGTGACACGTACCGCAGAATAGGAGCATGTCGTTTTATAATTCTTACACGGATTAAAAGGGGATGAAAAATAAAAGTCATCCCCTTTTCCTTGTGTTCCCGTGAAGTCATTCACGGCTCCTCTTTTGAATATTCTATTCTCAGGGAGAAGTCAAGACTTTTTAGAAGCTGTTTAAAATTTTTTCTCAGAACATTTGAGACAGGCTTCCGCGCAGGTTTTTGTCGTTTTTTGAGGAGAATAGCAGCGCTATTTTACGATAAAAACGGCGAAAACGTGCCGGAAGGATGCCA
>JADIME010000039.1 GCA_017694935.1 Candidatus Merdivivens pullistercoris | reverse complement strand
AACACCCTGCGCGTATTGATGCCCTTTATCATGAACGGCACCGAAGCCATCGAGAAATTGATGAAATTGATGATGGCCACTATGATGATGAGCAGCGAAACGGTAAAACAGGTTATCGTGGTAAAACGGTTACCTTTTCCCATGTTGTCGTACTCGACATCGGTCGAATAATAGGCATCATGCAGATTGACAAGCCTCAAAGACGACATGTATTCCGACATCTCTTCCTCCGTCCAGCTTTCCGCATCATAGTAGGACATCAAAGACTGGAGCATGGCCGCAGCCACATCGCCGGCCGCCTGCGGAGAGCGGAGTTTGACATAAAACGACATATTCCATTCGCTCCAGTCGTCAAGCTGGGAATCACCCATATTCCCGAAAATACCGCAATCCGCGCTCGAATTTTCAGGAAAATCCTTATACACCGCCGCCACCATATATGGCTGTTCGCCCTTATCAAGAATATACATATTCTTGCCCACCGCGCTTTCATCGCCGAACAACAATTTTGCCGTGGACTCGGATATTATGACGGTAAACGGCTCGAATCTCGAGGTATCCCCCACGATGAAATCGAAAGGAAAGACATTCAGTATGGATTTTTCAATTACTCCGTAACTTATCCTATATTCATTATGCTGCACATCATCGGCAAGTGACACCGTCACATTCCACCCTTTCGAGTAATTGTAACAGCCCCCGGCCTCTATCTCCGGCGAAGCCGACTTCATCGCTTCTATCATCGGACGTGACAGCACCGTAGAATAACCCGTCCTGCTCATGAACTTGTTTTCCACCCTGAAAATCCGCTCCGCATCCTCATAATTCCTGTCGTAGCCATAATCATACACGACCTGCACCATGATTACGAGGAAGGCCGAAAAAGCCAGCGTAAGACCGATAAAGTTCAGAAGCGCCGAAAACAGCCTGTGATTGAAAAACCTGAAATTCATATCTTATTCTCCTTTAATTAATTATTCTTTCCTCAAGGCATCCACCGGATTGGCAGTCACCGCCCTGTAAGTCTGCAACACCACTGAAACGGCTGTAAGTGCAAGTGAAATCAAGACCACTGCCGCCAACACCCATGCGCCGACATCCACACGATAGTAAAACTGCTCCAGATACCTTCCGCAAAGCCACCATGCCAGCGGAACAGCCACCGCATCCGCGACAAGCACCACTGCCATGAAGCCTCTCATGTCATGCCACATCTCCTCTCCGACCGTCGAACCGTAAATGCGCCTCAGGGCTATGTCCTTGGCCCTTTCCGAAATGTAAAACGCACTCATCGAAACCATGCCGAGCATCGAAATCATCACGGCCAGCACCATGAACATCGTAACAAGACGCCCATTGTCCCGTGCCGTATCCATGCAATCCGACAGATAATCGTCGATATAATGATTGAATGCCTCCGTAAAGTCCGGCAGGCCGGCATCCGAAAGTGTTTTCCTCCAGAAATCCTCTATCATTTTCCCGGCATTTTCATGATCCGGAACTGTTTTCAACACGAAACCGCCCCAGCGCAGCATATCTTCCGTCTTACGGATTACGAGTATGCAGAAATCGGCCGCGCTCCTTCTTTGTGCATCAGCGACGGCAAAGTCCGAAACCACGCCGCAAATGTCCGCATAGCCCCCGCGGCTGTCAAGGGATGTAAGTGAAATATCATGCGTTTCATTGTCAAGCCCCGCCATCCGCATGGCCGCTTCGGAAAACCATACCGAGCGGTCGGACACTGCCGAATATTCCTGCAGGACATCGAAGCCGAACATCCTGAACGCCACGGTGTCGAGATTCAGGTTCATATACAGCAGGTCTTTCCTGTCGGCAGTAGTACCGTACTGGCCCCCTCTCACAAAACCCGGAAAGCCGGAAGCCAGCCCCACCTCCTCAACGCAAGGCAGAGCCCTGAAACCGTCATAAAGCACCTGGCTCAGATTGTTTTCTCCGAAATCAGTAAAGAAGTACAGGTCTTCCGTATCCGCGCCGACAGGCATATCCATCAGATGCCTCATCTGCCGCGACATGGTAATCGCAAGACATATCAGGACTATCGATATGATGTTCTGGATGACAATCAGCAACCGCGAAAACACCATCTTGTTCCGGAAACGGAACTCACCTTTGGTAATAGCCACCGCCGAAATCCGCGAAAGGGAAAATGCCGGAATCAGCCCTGAAATACAGGAAACAATCGCTATTATGGCCAAATAACCGAGGATTCCGGCCGGAACCAACGACCGGGAAAGGTCTATGTGTATCCCCGACAATTGTTCCATATAAGGAGCGCATGCCACGGCTATGATTATTCCGGCGGCAAAACATATCGAAGTGAAGAGAAAAGACTCTTTAATCCAAGTCCGGTAAAGCCCATTGCCGCCCATACCGTATATCTCGCGCACAGCCATTTCCTTTGCACGTTTCCCGGAAAGTGCGGTATTCAGGTTCACATAGTTGAACACCGCAGAGATGAGCAGCGCCGCCCCAGCAAGCGAAAGCAGCAATAGCATGTTCCTGTTTCCGGACACATAATTGCCGCCCGAATCGCTGAAATAAAGTTTATCAAGCCTTATAACCCTCGCTGAATTGAAAAACAGGCCGAAAGCCAGATCAAAGGTCTTCTCATAGACTTTAGTCGCCTTTGCCGTGAAATCCTCAGGATCCGTACCAGGAGCAAGTCTGACAGCGACAGAGAAAGGCCCGAAATTGTTGTTGGGATTCTTGATATAGTCGGCATACATGACGGGGTGGTCTATGCTCACAATCACATCCGCATAAGGCAGCACGCCCCTGTCCCCGTCCATTTCAAATACTCCGGCTACCGTAAACGCCTGCCCGTCTATCAGCAAGGTACGCCCTTCCGCATCTCCTTCGGGAAAGGTCTCCGCCGCAAAACGCGAAGAAAGCAGCACATTGGAGTAGTCATCGAGGACATCAGGGGAACCTGAAAGGAATTTTAAAGGGAAAATCCCGAAAAACTCCTTGTCGGCCGAATGCCTTTCAATCTTCAGTTCCTTCCCCCCGACCTCGGCCACGGACTCATTCCACAAAGAAAATTTGGACGAAAGGGCTATTTCAGGCATGGCGGCATCCAGGGCATCCTTCGTCCCATAACTCATTCCGAGCCCAGTCCCTCCGTCGCAGCCCACCGCATATGTATCCTCGTATGGAAATTCATATTTTTTCCCGAGTTCCTGCACGAGATATGCGAAAACGATTATCACGAAACCCAAGGAAACGGCCAGCCCTATGAACTGGACTGCCGTATAAGCCTTGTTCCTCTCCAAAAACCTGAAATACGATTTCATTCCATTTCCTCCCGACCTCGATTGAAAATCACTGTGCGTTATGCAGGTTGTCCGACGGATTGCGCCTTGAAGCCCTGTAGGTCTGCAACCAGCAGACGGCAGCGACAATCAGCAAGACGGCAATCATCGGATATATCACGTGCTGCACACCGAGCCTTATAGGGTTCATCACCATGGTTAGCAACATCTTTTCCAACGGGAACACCGCACAGGCCCCCACAAGCACCGCCGGCCCTGCGAGTTTCATGATTTTCACGATGAACAGCGATTGCAGGCTGCCTTCCGAAGCCCCATAAACCTTGCGTATTGCCAGTTCCCCACGGCGGCGGTTGCTCTCATCGCTCACATAGCCTATAAGCCCGGCAAGGGTTATCAGAAGCAGTATCAGCACACCGGCCAAAGCGGTATTGCGATACCTCAGCACCGGCATATAAGAGTCCCTGACCGCCATCGGAAGCACATGGACGGCATTGTCCTTGTCAGGATATACCTTGTCGGCGACATCCTTGATTGCGGCAAGGTTTTCAGGCGTGATTTCCGTAACCTTGATATTGATGATTTCCGTAGGATTGGGATAATAAGTCACAATCTGTCCCCGTCTGTCCTGCCAGAGTCCGTTACCAACGGTGATGTGCCTGAAGACCCCGGTTATCCTGCAAGTCCCGTGTTCGCTGATATTCACCGTGCGGCCAAGTATGTCCTCCCATCCGGTAATCCGCCTTATCTGCTCCGCAATGGTCTCATCCACCATCACATCCTCCGGGACGGATGCAGATACGGAAAAATCCTCCCCTTCAAGTATCTCCACGCCCATCATCCCGAACCAGCCCGGAGTGGCATAATACAGATCCGAAATGTTCATAACCTCATCTTCATGTCCCGGTATGGTTATATTGTTCCCGTAGCCCATGTTCAAAGGCACAGGCCCTCCGGCTACAGCCTCCACACAGGTAAGACTGCCGAGTTCAGACATAAGTACAGCCGAGCGCCCCTGCCCGTAACTGTCGCTGAAAGGCATCTGCACATATACTATGTCTTCGGTATTGTAGCCTAAATCCTCCTTGTTGAGATGACGGTATTGCAGTGTTATCACTATCAGCAGCGACATTACGGCCGCCATAAGCAGAAACTCGAAGAAAAGTATCGTCTGTTTCCACACCGCCTTCTGTTCCTTTATCATCCGAAACGCCATATTGAGCGGCACATTGGCATAAATCATTCCCGGTATCACGCTGCAAAGCAGTATCACTCCTATAACCACCGCCGCCAAAACCGCAATGGTAGTAGGTTCGGCCATGGAACTTACCGGCAACGACATCAGAGCCTCTATCTGCGGCATGAAGGAAAACACGAGCAGGGCGCCGAGCAGCAGGGACACGATTATGTCCGCCGACACCTCTTTCATCATCAGCGATACTATGTTGCCTTTCCCGGCACCGAAACATTTGCGCATCGCCATGCCCTTGGAACGGTCCATATAGGAGGAAATCATCACGAGGATGTAGTTCAGCGTGCCCACAAGCACCAAGACTATCCCCAAAAGCAATATCACGAGCCTTGTGGAACGAAGCGAACTGTCCGAAAGGTGCAGGTCCTTCAAAGGGGTCACGGCATATGTAAAATCGATGCCGGCATCGAGCAGTTCCTGATACTCGGGAATCCTTTTCTCCAAAGACAATATCAGTTCGTTCAGCTCATCGGGAGAAGCCCCGTCGCGGAGCTTCACGACACCCATATAACGGTCATTGCCAAAAAGGTTCATGGAACCGTCAAACATGACCAGCGAAATCGAAGGAAGGGAAATCATGATGTCGAAACGCGCCGAAGTGGTAAGAGGAAAATCCTCATATATTCCCTTTACCGTAAACTTCAAGTCGGGCATTTCGTCCCACCAGATCTGTTTTCCCACCAAATCTCCTCCCGCCCTCTCGTTGAAGGAGCGGCTGACCATCGCGCTGCCGATCTCGGTCAGAATCTGTTTCGGGTCGCCGGCCAATATGTCCGTATCGAAAACATCGAACCAGTATTCATCCGACAAGGCCGCTTCGGAAGCCTCCACCGGCTCGTCCCGCCCTTCCGCAAAGACCTTGATGCCGCTTCCCCAGCCTGTCAGGGTCAGGCGCGAAGCCACCTCCACATCGGGAGAATAGGTCTTCAACAACGGGGCAACGCCTCCGGACACATTCGAACCAAGAGTCGGTTCCTCGCCCTCGCCTTCCGAGTATTTGGATACGATGGCATATACCCTGTCCGAATCGGTCATCCATCTGTCGTACCGACCATCCAGCCAGAACTTCGCAAGCAGCACAAGCCCGGCTGTGAGCCCGATTGTCAGGGATACGATCTTGACGGCCTTTTTGAATATTTTATTGCCTGTAATCATAGGTTTTCAGTCAATTTTTCAATTTGGAAAATTTTCATTCTTAAAAAATCAGCCTCTCGGCATCGCCGAAGGAATCATAACCCGAAACCACCACCTTTTCACCAGGTTCAAGCCCTTCGAGCACCTCATAATACTGAGGGTTCTGACGGCCTATCCTGATTTCACGGCGCACGGCCTGAGTACCGTCCTCTGTCAGGACATATATCCACGCCCCTCCTGTTTTCTGGAAAAACGTGCCTTTGGAAATGATTATGGCCTCCTCGGGCTGGCCGAGTTCGAGATTGAGATAATAGGTCTGGCCTGTACGGATGTTGTCGGGCCGCTCGCCCACCAGTTTGAAATCCGCCTGGAATTTCCCTTCACGCACCTCTGGATATACCTTGCGCACCTGCGCGTTGTAAGTCACTCCCTGACGCTCGAATGTCGCGCTCAGGCCGTTTATCACGCGGTCGATATAGTGTTCGTCTATCTGGGCCACTATCTTGTAGTTTGAAAGGTCGTTTATCTGCCCTATCTTCTCGCCCGTACCCACGGACTGGCCGAGAACAAGATCGAGAAGCCCGAGTTCGCCGTCGATGTTGGCCTTGATGTTGAGGTTGTCAATCCTCTGGCGGATGAGTTCCATGTTGCGACGCATGCTTTCAAGGGAATTTTCCAACTGTTCTATTTCCACAGAACGGTAAAGCGAATCCTGCACCTGCCTTTCCTCTATAAGGGTCTTCTGTGAAAGCGAGAGTTCATAGTCCTCCTTGGATTTAAGCCATTCTTCGTGGGATATCAGGCCCTCCTTGTACAGTTTGTCGTTCTGCTCGAAAAGCCTCCTGTTGCGGTTCACCTGCATGGTGAACTCGTTGCGCTCGCGCTGGAGTTCGAGTTTCTGCTGTTCCATGGAAATCATGGTGTTGCGGAGTATGTTCTCTTTCTCGGCCAACTGTGCTTCGCTGTCAAGTATCGAAAGCGTGAGGTTGTTGTTGCTCAGGACTGCTATCACATCCCCGCGTTTCACCTGACTGCCTTCCTCAAGCCTTATTTCCTCCACTATGCCACCTTCGAGCGGTGTAACCTGGATAGTAGTAATAGGCTGGACCTGCCCGTTCAGGCGGATATAGTCGTGGAACTGGTCCTGCTTGACCTCCACTATGTTAAGCATGTCCTTGTCTGCCCTGTACGCGGAACTGTTGTCCCTGAATATCAACCACAATACAAACACAAGAAACAGTGCCCCTGCGAAATAAGGTATGTTTTTCTTCCTGAACACGGCCTTCAGGCCTTTCTTTTTCTCTAACTCGCGATCCATATTATCTTAACTTTTTATTTCTATTCTTGATTCAACTGGTCGGCATAAGGGATGCCGCTGTAATATCTCACAACCATGCTTTTGATATTGTATTGGTAAAGCGCATTCAGAAGGGTGGCCTGCGCTTCGAGAAGCAGATTGGTGTTGGTCTGCAGCTCTATGGCGGAAATCATCCCGTTGGCAAAACGCTTTTCGCTCTGCGCATGAGAAATCTTCCTCGCTTCGAGACGTTTCTGAGCCGAGAGCCATTCTTTCGCCGCTCCTTCCATGTCAGCGACCGCCCTTGTCACTTCAGACTCTATTTCAAGCATCTTCGCCTCGTATTCCCATTGGGCCTTGCGCCATGCATTGCGCTTGCGCCCTATTTCCGACTGTTGGTAAAGTCCGTTGAACACCGGAATCGAGATGGATACCCCGACATATTGTCCCTGAAGGTTTTTCATCTGTGCCCAGAACGGGGAGTTGGCCGCGCCGGCACCAGCCAGGGCATTATAGCCCGTGGAATACCCGCCGCTAAGGCTTATCGACGGAAGCAATGACCACTTGGCCGAATTGAACGACGCCTTTGCCGTCCTTATATTGTACTCCGCTATCCTCGCCGCCGGGAGCCTGTCCTTTGCCGTAGAAACTATGCTTTCTTTGTCGGCCATGAGGTTCAGCTCCGCATCGTCCCCAGTCCCGGTCTCTATCGCCAACGGCTCGGAGTAAGGGTACTGCATCGCTTCACGGAGCGTTATATAACTGCTTTCAAGGGCATTGCGCTGTTTTACAAGATTATAGGAATACTCTGCCACCTCGGCTTCGATGTCCGACTTGTCGGCAAGGCTTTTACGCCCGAGTTCGTACTCTTTGGCGACGAGTTCAAGATTGGCCTGCGAAGCGTCAAGCTGGGCCTGAGTAAGGGCGAGCATCTTTTCATTGTAAAGCACATTGTAGTACGCTTGTATCACGGCAAGTGCTATCTCGTCCTTGAGTTGCTGGGTCTCTTCATAACCGAGGGCGCGGGCGGTCTTGGCTATCTTGTAGTTGTTCACTATCTTGAATCCGTTGAAAACATACATGCCGCCGCTTACGCCATACGAATTGCTGAAACTTGTGGTTGTAGTATAAATATTTGTTTCCGGGTCGATGTTTCGTCCGAAACTTGCCTGCCCTCCTATGGATGCGGAAATCGACGGCAGAAAACTAAGGTATGCATCCCTTTCATCGAGCCGTCTGTCATCATTGGCAAGCCGCTGGATCATCATCTTGTAGGAATGCTCCATCGCATAGTCCACGCATTCTTTCAGGTTCATCCTTGCCGTGTCCCCGGCAGGGCCGGACATTACAGATACGGAATCGGCGCCCTTTCCTTCCGCCACGGAAGCAGAAAAGGCACCGCCCAATATCATTATCAACAGTATGAAAAAAGTTTTTGTTTTAGTATCCATAACATTCAAATCTTCGGCCAAAGATTGAACATCTTCCGTGCCAAAACGCACAATGCTCTGATACTGTGAAAAATGAATAGGGGGGGGGCAATATGGGTGTAAAAATTTTTGACACACCTGTAAAGAAATTTGACGGCACAGGACAGGGAACCGGGCAAGAGGCCGCCGTCCGTTTTTTCAAAAATTTTTCCGATATTGCGCCGGATTTAAGAAGCTGTTTAAAAACTGATGAAAATATGCACGAAATAATAATAAAGGCGCAAAGCCTATACGATTCCGGCACTCAAAAACGCGCGGAACAGATGTGGGGAGAAGCCATAAACCTCTACATGGACTGCATCCATGCCCTTGACGGCTTCGTTTCAGAGGTTGAAGAAGAACAGGCCGAGGCATTCAGGCTGAGGGAAAAGGCCACGGCGGCCATTGAGTTCATCGATGACATAAGGGGGTTTGTAAACACGGACCTGATGAATCCGTAAAACACATGAAAGGAAAGGCGCGAAAAAATATTTTTAACAACAAATGCATCGTATTGCATTTATTGTTAAAATAAATCATAAATTTGCAGTGAAATGCAAATTTATCGGATATGATTGAACGCGAAAACTACATTTCCATATTGGAAAAATGGAAAGACAAACAAGTAATAAAAATAATAACAGGAATAAGAAGATGCGGGAAATCGACCGTGCTTAAAATGTACCGTGAAAAACTTATTTCCACCGGCACAGATGAAAGCCAAATAATATATCTGAATTTCGAGGATCTGGAAAACGAGCAATATTTGGATTACAGGTCATTATACGATTACGTGAAACCAAGATTGAACCCGGGGAAGATGAATTACATCTTCTTCGATGAAGTACAGCTCGTCCGGGATTTTCAAAAGACAATAGACAGCCTGTTCCTTTTGGACAATACGGATATTTACGCAACCGGATCCAATGCCTATCTGCTTTCAAGCGAAATAGCTACGCTGCTGTCAGGAAGATACGTGGAAATCAAGATGCAACCGCTATCATTCAAAGAATTCGTTTCCGCATATTCCCGCTCATTTTCATTGGATATCCTATACCGCAAATACATCGAGACAGGCTCATTCCCTTACACATTGCAATTACAGGAAGACAAAAGCCTGGTAAAAGATTACCTGAACGGACTGTACAGCACCATTATTCTGAAAGATGTAATAACACGAAAAAAAATATCGGATACAATGATGCTGGAAAGCGTGGTCAAGTTCCTCGCTGACAACATCGGGAATCTCACCGCAATCAAACGCATAAGTGACACGATGGCCTCCGCCAAAAGGAAAATATCAGTACATACGGTGGAAAATTATATTTCCGCATTAACCGACTGCTACGTGTTCTATCCCGTAAACAGGTATGACACAAAAGGAATGCAACACCTGAAAACCGGACAAAAATACTATATGGCGGACATAGGCTTGCGCAATGCCATAATAGGAACTAAAACCGGAGACTTGGGGCGCATCCTTGAAAACATAATCTATTTGGAACTTTTACGCCGCGGAGGAGAAGTCTACATCGGGAAAAACGGCACCTCGGAAATAGATTTCGTTGTAATAAAAAACGGCGGCAAAGAATATTATCAAGTAGCATTGAGCGTGCGCGATGAAAATACGATGAAAAGGGAACTCGCACCTTTGGAAAATTTGTCCGACAACTATCCGAAATACCTGCTTACACTTGACAACGATCCTGTGATTTCACACAACGGTATCAAACAAATATATGCATTGGAATGGCTGACAGAATAGAAGTTCTACCCGAACACCAGCGCGAACACGGTCGATGAGGCATCCGACCTGACAAGCCTGATAGAGCCGTTGTGGCGCAGCATTATCTGCCGGGCAAGGCTGAGCCCGATGCCCGTCCCTTTCTTCTTGGTGGTAAAGAACGGCACGAATATCTGCTCGACGCTTTCAGGAGGTATCGGCCTGCCGTTATCCGCCACTTCTATTATGACATTTTCGGATTTGTCCATGCGGCAACGGACGGAAATCCTCTTGTCGGCAGGAGGCTCTTCCATGTCGAAAGACTGGACGGCATTGCGGAGCAGGTTCACTATCACCTGTGAAATCATATCCTCGTCGGCATGAATCAGGATTCCCCTGTCCTCCGTAGTGAAAGAACATGCTATGCCGGCGGAAGAAAATTCATGGGAAACCAGAGAAATGTCCCTTTCAATCAGATCGGTCACATTGCATATCTTCTTGACCGGCTCGGGAATCCTCGTGACCTTACGGTAAGCCTCGACGAAAGACATCAGTCCCTTGGACGTGGCATTGATTGTACGCAGCCCGTCGGAAATCTCCCTGTCATGGCGGCCGGGCTCGGAAGACAGGGCATAAAGCGTTTCGCTGATGGACGAAATCGGGCTGAGGTTGTTCATTATCTCATGAGTGAGGACTCTGATAAGCCTGTCCCACGACTCTGTCTCCCTGACTTCCATTTCATGTTCTATATCATTGAAAGTAAATATTTTCAACCTTTCCTGCCGTCCCGAGTGCGAATCAGTCACGGTCGTTTCGCTTTCCATGACCCGCAACACGACTTCCCGGCTTTCATTGAAGAACGAAATCCTTGCATTGTCATCCTTGCCTATGGACAGGAATTCGTCACTGAGCCCGGGACGGATATTGTCAAGCTGCCTGAGATTCATCACCTCCTTGCCGAAAAGCGCGGTAGCCTCGGGATTGGAAAACACTACCGCCCCGTATCCATCCGCCGCCATCACGCCCGATGTCACGTTCTCGAGCATCTTTCCGTAAAACATTTCCTTTTCGCGGATTCCGGCCTTTTCAGTGTCGAGTTTGTGCTTTATCCTGTTAAGAAGCCTTATGAAAAGCCTGTCCGGCCTGCTGCCTGTTTCTTGCAGCCTGACCATGAAGTCGTTGGCCTCAAAGGCATCGAGCATGAAAACCAGTTTTCTCAGATTGCGGAAATACTCTCTGTAACAGACTGCCGCCGCCAACAGCAATGCCGCCAGGGAAATTCCTCCGGCTATATAATGGCCTGTAAAAAGAAGCACGGCCGAAGTTGCCGAGAAAACGATTACGGAGATTATGCAAAGGACGGTGCGGAGCCTCATCTGACTATAGATTGTAACGTTTCATCTTGTTGTACAGGGTCTGGCGCGTGATGCCGAGAGATTTTGCCACAAGGGACATGTTTCCCTCGTATTTTTTCAGGGCATGGGTTATCATCTTTATCTCCATGTCTTCCAAAGTGCCGTTCACCGACGCATCCTCATCACCGGATTTTGTCTCTGGTACCCTGCGGTATTTTTCCGAAAGCTGAAGGTCATTGGGAGTAATCA
This sequence comes from Candidatus Merdivivens pullistercoris, assembly GCA_017694935.1. GTDB lineage: Bacteria > Bacteroidota > Bacteroidia > Bacteroidales > UBA932 > Merdivivens > Merdivivens pullistercoris. Next base: position 2,128 of record JADIME010000039.1, on the reverse strand, counting down.
TGTCACCGACGGAGAGTATCACGGCCTTTTCTATGCAATTGCGCAATTCCCTTATATTCCCGGACCAATCATGGTTGCAAAGGGCTTCACGAGAATCCTCGCCAAGGTGCAGCCCGTCACGGGAATATTTTCCGGAAAATTCGGAAATGAACATTTCGGCAAGCGGGATTATCTCGTCCTTGCGCTCCCTGAGAGGAGGCAGATGCAGATGCAGGGTATTAATCCTGTAATACAGGTCTTCCCTGAACGCCCCTTCCGAAACGAGCCTTTCTATATCGCTGTTGGTGGCACAGACAAGCCTGATATTTACCGGAAGAGGTTTGTTGCTCCCCACACGCACGACAGCCCTGTCCTGCAATACACGGAGCAGTTTTGCCTGAAGATGCAGGGGAATATTCCCTATCTCGTCAAGAAACAGGGTGCCTCCGTCCGCCTCTTCGAACTTGCCCGTACGGTCGCTCCGGGCATCGGTAAAAGCCCCTTTGACATGACCGAACAATTCACTTTCAAACAGGGTTTCGGGTATCGCCCCCATGTCCACGGACACCATAGGTCCTCCCCGGCGTGCAGAAAGCCTGTGTATCTCTTTGGCCAGCATGTCCTTGCCTGTCCCGTTCTCTCCGGTAATCAGCACTGACGCATCCGTTGCGGCAATCCGCGACACCTGTTCTTTGAGCCTTGCCATGCTCTCGGAGACACCCCAATACATGCCGTTCTTTTTATCCGGGGCACTCTGTTTCTTGGGCATGTCTTTCCCGGAGGAGAGGGTATATGCCGCCTTGAGGGTGGAAACCAACTTTTCATTGTCCCAAGGCTTCACTATGAAATCGAAAGCCCCGCGTTTCATACCCTCGATGGCAAGGTCGATGTCGGCGTACGCGGTAAAAAGCACGACTTCGGTACGGGGATGGGACTTCTTGATTTCAGTCAGCCAGAACAGCCCTTCGTTTCCGTTGTTCACTTCGGAGGTGAAATTCATGTCCAGCAGGACGACATTAAAAGCATCCTCTCCCAAGGAAGACATGATGCTTTTGGGAGAGTCGATGCATTTTACTTTTGAGAAATACTGTGGCAACAACAGCCTGAGGGCGCTTATGATGCCCTCATTGTCGTCCACCACGAGTATGGAACCTGAAAGTTTCATTATTTCTTGGAAATGGCCGATGCGCCCGAGACATCCTGTCTTGTTATCGTCCCCGGGCCGTAAACATTGATTTTCGATGCCCCGGAACAATCAAGGGCGATTTCCTTTTCACACCAGACCGAAAGTTTTGAAGCCCCGCTGCACTCTACATCACAGTAACCGGCTTTCAACGCTTCCATATCCACATGGCTGGCTCCCGACACATCCATCCCGAGTTCACGGCATGTCCCTCCGACAGTAACGCCGGATGCACCGGATATGTCGAAAAACAGTCTGTCCGCCGTCAGATCCACATCGAAGCCGCTCGCCCCGGAAATATCTATCTCCACGTCCGCCAACCTCAGAGTATCTTCGGAAACGACCCTGGAAGCCCCGCTTACATCAAGGCTCTTGAACGTTTCAAGAGAAGAAAGCCTGAGTACCGGCCTGTCTATGTCAATCCCTATTTTCACATTGCGTATGTACCTGACTTTCAGGCAACCGTCTTTAACCTCGCTCCCGATGCAATCGAAAAGGTTCACCGGGGCGGTAAGCTCGGCGGTCCCTTCCGCCACCTGCGGGGAAAAGATTATTTCAAAAGAATGGGAAACATCCACGGCATCGAAATCATCTATCGCCAATATCCGTGTCTGCGACGAATCGGAGGCCGTCACATACGAAGTATCGCCACGGTCCACGGTATATACCGTATCTCCGTCCAGTCTGAAAGATATTCCGCCGCACGAAGTCAGCGAAAGCGACAGTGAAAACGCCATTAATAAAACGATTGTAAATCTGTTACGTATCATTATAAAAAACTTTTTATTCAAAACAATTTACAAAATTAATAAAAATCAGAAGACTTTAGAAACTGTTTAGAAGCTGTTTAAAATTTTTTCTCAGAACATTTGAGACAGGCTTCCGCGCAGGTTTTTGTCGTTTTTTGAGGAGAATAGCAGCGCTATTTTACGATAAAAACGGCGAAAACGTGCCGGAAGGATGCCA
>JADIME010000038.1 GCA_017694935.1 Candidatus Merdivivens pullistercoris | reverse complement strand
GACGGCACCGAAATCAGGATTCCTTTGACGGCGGAACTTGCCTTCGACTTCGGCACAGGCGAGAGCGTGCTTTACTTTGCTGCAGGCGAGAGCAAGACATTGGATTACACCATGAGCGGAGCGGAGACCTACACTATAACCAAGCCTGACGGCTGGCGCGCCTCGATAGAGGGCGAAGGCCTTGTAATCACCGCCCCTGTTGAAGAAAACGTCTATGCAGAAACCGAGGGCGTGGTAAGCGTGATACTGTTCGCCTCAAACGGACTGAGCTTCATGGCCGAGCAAAACGTAGCCATCGGGGCGGCATTTGCAGGCGGAGACGGCAGCATAGACAATCCATATATAATTACTTCCGCCGAGGGCATGTTGCTTATGGCTGAAAAGATAAACCTTGCAGAAGAAGGTTACATTTCCGCGCATTACGCACTCGGAGCCGACATCGACATGGCCGGAGTAGAATACACCCCTGCAAAGGCAAGCTATTCTGCACCGTTCAAAGGTTCTTTCGACGGTAAAGGATTCAAGATCGAAAACCTCAACATAAATCTCCCTGATGCGGAATATGTCGCATTGTTCGGCATTACTGACGGCGCGTCATTCCGTAACATCACTATCGCATCCGGGGAAATCACCGGAGGACGTTACACATCGGCCATAGCATCAAGAGTCAATGGATCAGGCACAGTGGAAAACTGCACCAATCATGCAAATATTACCGGGACCAAGAACTCCACAGCAGGACTTGTTGCCCAGCTATACGGGATGTCCAGCATGAAAGATTGCAACAACTACGGTACAGTGACAGGACTCAATGAAGTTGGGGGACTTACCTCATATGTAACCGCTTCCAACATGGAAGGATGCGGCAATTATGGACACGTAAAGGCCACAACGAGCGGAATCGGAGGGATATTCTATAACGGAAACGGCAATGGCACAGTATCGGATTGCGTGAATTACGGGATCGCGGAAAGCCGCACTAGCGTAGGTGGAATATGCAGCGTAATCGGCAGCGGCTTTACCGTAAAAGAATGTATCAACGAAGGTGAAATAATAGTCAGCCTTAACGGCGCAGGAGGAATTGCCGGCGGCATATCGATGGGAGGAACCATTGACGGATGTCAGAACAAAGGCAGGATTACCGGAAAACCTGACGGCGGAACGGCGATAAATTCAGCTGGCGGGATCGTCGGGACAGCATCGGAGAACAGTGTGATAACCAACTGCATCAATCAGGAAGGAGCTACATTCACTGGCATATCCAGCGCCGTGGGAGGCATTGCGGGCACCGCAAGGAAAGCCACCATCGAACACTGCGAAAACTTTGCAACAATACAACAGGACAATGTATCCGATGTCGGCGGCATAGTCGGGAACTGCAATGCAAACCTGAATTTCTGCACAAACCACGCTGATATCAGCGCAGGGCAGAACACCGGAGGAATCATCGGATACAACGGAGACATTTCCAAGATCCGCATGTGCGAAAATAAAGGCAATATTTCCGGAACCGATTTCGTCGGCGGCATTGCAGGTGTCACATACAGCACCATTTCAGCATGCGCTAACAGGAGCGAGATCAACGGCGGGACATACGTAGGCGGCATCGTCGGGGCTGTTTCAGGACCTTACAGCTATGTTTTGGCAGATTACAACACCGGCAATGTAACAGCCTCATCCATAGCAGGAGGGATAACAGGAAGCATCGAAAACGACGGCCTCGTAGTAGCCAGCTATTCAGTAGCCGACATAGCTGCCGACGAGTATTTCGGCGGTGCATGCGGCATGATAGACGAATACTCTGCAATGACATCCTGCTTCTATGCTGGATTCGACGGTCCTGCTTTCGGAAGCGGGAACGGGGAATGCCTGTACTTCTCGGACGGCACTGCCGCACCTGAAGGAGCAGAGACCGGATGGCCGTCCTCGACAGCAGAAAACTGGGGAATCAACACTCCGGGCAACGACGGACAGAACGGCCTTTGGTGGAAAGACCTCGGGACCGAAGGCTCCCAGGACTACCCGGCTTTGTGGTGGGAATAAAAACGCTTCTAAAATACTAAATTGTTAAACACGGGAAAAGGGTCGGGTCCATACAGGACACGGCCCTTTTTTCATACTTACCGGAGAAGTGAACTGAAACTTTCCCGGAATTGAGAAGCTGAATCATTTTTTCCTTCCTGCAACGGCAAGCAATACCCCGAGTACCACGCCGAGCAATGCGGCAAACAACGGCCTTGCGCTCTGAGGCAAAAGGAATGTCACCGTATGCGCCGGAAACCAGAAAAACGGTATGGTCTTTTTGAATACGAAGCCCCATTGCGCATTCCAGTCTATCCGTGAAAATACTTTAGCCATAGGTATGGGACGCGCCAAAGCCTTCAACGAGCCGCCATTGTCCGATATGTGTATATCGGTGATTTTGTGCAATGTCATGAAAACCGGGGCGAAAATCGAGTTCATTGCCACCGACACGCAGAAAGCGACAAGAACCTTGCCCCATGAAAGGTTGCCGGCGAAATCCGCTCCGGCACTGCCGTACCCCATATATTCCAAAAACGCGGGAACTCCATTGGAAAATATTATCATGGCCATATTTATCCCCATGCCGAGTATCCCCCACACTATCATCTTCGGAACCACGCCGAATCCCGGAGGACAGTAACGGCCGCGGCTTATCCTCGCCCCGAGCATCTCCCCGAGCGTGGACAACACAGCGAACTTGATGAAACTCATCAGCATCCCATGAGCGGAATTGAAACTTTCATAAGCCTCGTACAGAGGTCTTATCAAAAAGAACGGCAGGAAGATCAACACCAACACAGCCGCAAACAACATGTCATACCTGTTCAAACGCATAGTCAAAGCAAAAATATGCGCCGCAGCGATTGCAGATCATTGCGGCGCATTCGGACTCTTTAATTCATAAATCAAAACCCGGCTATCCTACCTGAAAGCATACCTTACGGATATGGTAGGCACCAAACCGGCGTAAACTCCAGTCTCCCAGAACCGTGCCTCGTAACTGTTCACACCGAAACCGAAACTCGGCCTGAAACTGGCACCGAGCTGAAGTCCGAAATCAAAAGTATAGTGAAGCCCGACATGTCCCGTGACACCCATGACAAAGCCGTTCTGAAATCCTAATGAAAGACCGGGACCGGCAAACCATTCCCATTCACCGCGTGATGTCCAATTCGGTTTGGCAAAAACGAAGTTATAAGTTCCCGTAGCCAATGCACCGAAATAATCACTCGGGGCAAATGGGAAAGCGGCTCCAAAATCCACCTGTATGAAATTAGGATAACCGTTCTGTCCCGCTGCAAGCGAATGCTGGTAACTGAACTCGAAATTGCTTCCAAGCCTGCCTCCGATAGCCTTAGGCTGGGCATTTGAAATTGCAGGGATGCATAAAAGCAGAGCCGCCGCAATAAAAATCATCTTCTTCATAATATCTAAAATTAAAATTGAACTATACACCCCAACGGGAAAATTTCAAAAATCTTCCTGCTACAAAAGAACAAATATAGGGATTTATTTCGGTTTTCAATGCCATTTTAAGATTTTCGTGACAGATAAAACCGTATCTTTGCAGGCACGAATGATGAATACTGACAAAAAACATAAAATACTTTTCGTCTGCCTGGGAAACATCTGCCGCTCACCGGCCGCGGAAGAGATACTGCGTGTAATCGCACGTGAATCAGGCAAAAACTGGGAAATAGACTCGGCAGGCACATATTCCGGGCACAAAGGGGAGCTTCCGGACAGGAGGATGTATGCGGCCGCCAGAAAGAGAGGCTACAACCTCACCCACAGGGCAAGGCCTGTAAGCATCGCCGATTTCATTGATTTCGACATTATCATGGCCATGGACGATGACAACTATGAAACACTCCGGAAGATGGCCCCGGATATCAAAAGCGAGGATAAGGTCGTAAGAATCAGGGATTTTTTCAACAAGGAGCGCAATGACACATACGTACCCGACCCGTATTATTCGGGAGCGGACGGATTCGAGTACGTATTGGATCTGCTTGAAGAGGCCTGCGGCAATATCGTAAGCTCCGATTTCAACGCCTGCGGGATTTAGCGCCGTCGTCTTCGAGCATGACAAGGTCGAAATCGAGCAGTTTCTGTTCAAGGCTTGCACGCCGTACCCTTATCCGCACCTTGTCTCCGAGAGTGAATGTCCTGCGCGTGCTTTTCCCGACTATGCGGTAATTCTTCTCGTCGAATTCGTAATAGTCCCCGGCGATGTCCCTCAACGCCACCATGCCTTCTATCTTCGTAGGCTCGATTTCCACATACATTCCCCAATCGGTAAGTCCCGAAATAAACCCGTCGTATTCAAAACCCTCTTTGTCTTTCATGAACTCGACGAGCTTGTATTTGATGCTCGCCCTTTCCGCATCGGTCGCAACCTGCTCGCGCTGAGAACAATATTCGCACAAATCCTCGTAATGCTTCTTGTTCTGCGAACGTCCGCCGTCCATGTATTTTTCCAGAAGCCGGTGTACCATCATGTCCGGATAACGTCTTATCGGGGAAGTAAAATGGGTGTAGTAATCGAAGGCAAGTCCGTAATGGCCGCAATTGTCGGTAGTATAATGCGCCCTTGCCATACATCTGAGAGCCAGCAGTTCTATCACATCGAATTCGGGTTTTCCCGACGAGGCTTTGAAAAGTTTGTTCAGAGACCTCGCTATCTCTTTGCCGTTTTCCGTAGGGCCTAATTTATAACCGAAATTCTTCACGAAGGTCCTCAGGGAGTCCAGTTTTTCCTTTACAGGCTCTTCATGCACACGGTAAACAAAGGTTTTCTTTATTTTCGCCACGGCTTCGGCCACCGACCTGTTGGCAAGCAGCATGAATTCCTCTATCAGCCAGTTCGCCTCTTTCGAAATTTTCTGGCGCACATCCACCGGACGTCCTTTTTCATCCACAATAACCTTCATTTCCGGCCTTTCGAAACTGATCGCCCCGGCACGGAAACGGGCCTCGCGCAATTTCCCGGCTATGGACCAGGATGCGAGTATCGCTTCTTTCAGCTCCCCGTACAAAGGATCCGACTCCCTCAGGTCGTATTCGGAAGGAGTTTGAGGAATTTTTCCCTCTATGACATTCTGGGCGGCATCATAATCGAATCTGTAATCGGACTTTATGACCGTCCTGCCTATCCATCTCGACTTTATTTCTCCCGACTCCGAAATAGTAAACACCACCGAGAAGCAGAGTTTCTCTTCACCGGGACGCAGGGAACACAGTTTATTGGACAGCATTTCCGGCAGCATAGGCACTGTCCTGTCCACAAGATACACGGAAGTGCCTCTCTTCAAGGCCTCCTTGTCCACTATGGAACCTCTCCGGACATAATGTGTCACATCTGCAATATGCACTCCTATTTCCCAAAGTTTCCCCTTTTTGCAGACAGACAGGGCGTCATCGAAATCCTTCGCATCGGAAGGGTCGATCGTAAAGGTCAGAGTATCGCGGAAATCCCGTCTTTTCGAGAACTCTTTTTCATTCAGATCGTCCGGAATTTCATCGGCAGCGGCCTCTACTTCTTTTGTAAAACGGTACGGCAATTCATATTCGGCCAGAATCGCATGCATTTCAGTGTCGTTCTCACCCGGCAGGCCCAGCACATCGACAATCTCGCCCACAGGCTCGGGATCGCGCCTGTCCCAACGCACGATACGCACGGCGACCTTCTCTCCCTGTCTGGCCCCGCTCTTCCTCACATTGTCCAAGGACACTGAAATGTCGTAAGGCATCACACGGCTTTCCATAAGCACCCATGCCTTGCCTCCGGCAATCTGCAGCACTCCTATGAAAGGCCGGCGCGAACGCTCCACGATCTCCGTGACTTCACCTTCGACCCGCTGCGGTTTCCGCGCTCTGCCACGGCGGGATTTATCTTTGTCATGGCTTTTCCTGACTATTACCTTGACCGTATCGCCGTTAAGGGCGCCGCGCATCTTTGCCGCCCTCACGAAAATATCCTCGTTGAAACTGCCATTTGCCTCATCTCCGGCATCAAGGACTATGTACGCATTGCCCTCACGGGTCATCTGCACTTTGCCTGTAAACTCGGCCACAGGAGCCTTGGATGATCTGCGTTCTTTTCTTTTAGACATACTCTGGATTTTATAACGTGTGCAAAATTACCATTTTTGACGGCAAATCCGTAAATTTGCGCCTTATTTTTCAAAAAGGCAGAAAATTTATGAATAAAAAAGTATTATTGATGATCCTCGACGGATGGGGAGAAGGGAAAAAAGACAAATCGGATGCAATACATGCTGCCGGTACACCTTATATAGACAGTCTGAGAAAAAATTATCCTGTTTCGCACCTGATGGCCTGCGGGGAATACGTCGGGCTGCCTGAAGGACAAATGGGGAACTCTGAAGTGGGGCACCTTAACCTCGGCGCCGGAAGAGTCGTGTATCAGGACCTTGTAAAAATAAACATGGCATGCCGGGAACATGCCTTTTTGGACAATCCCGAAATCAAGGCGGTTTACGACTACGTATCCGAAGGCGGGCATAAGCTGCATTTCATGGGGCTCGCTTCTATGGGAGGAGTACACAGTTCCCTGTCCCATCTTTATGAATTCCTTTCTGTAGCGGCGTCATACGGGCTGAAAGACGTATATGTACACTGCTTCATGGACGGGCGTGACTGCGACCCGAAAAGCGGAAAAGGGTTCATAGAAGACCTTGAAGACAAGATGCGCGGGACGACCGGGAAAATCGCTTCGGTATGCGGACGTTATTATGCCATGGACAGGGACAAGAGATGGGACCGCATAAAACTCGCCTACGACTTGCTGACAGCCGGCAAGGGAGAGGCATTCCGCTCGGCTGCCGAAGGCATACAGGCATCTTACGACAACGACGTGACCGATGAGTTCATAAAGCCTATCGTGATAGTGGACGAGGACGGAAAGCCTGAAGGCACCATCGATGAAGGCGATGCGGTTGTATTCTTCAACTTCCGCAACGACAGGGCTCGCGAGATAACCCAGGTGCTGACACAGGAAGACATGCCGGAATACGGCATGAAGACCATCCCGCTGTATTACTGCTGCCTCACTCCATACGACGACAAGTTCAAGGGGCTGCACATCCTGTTCGACAAGGAAAACGTACAGGAGACCCTGGGAGAAGTCGTCTCAAAGGCAGGCCGCAGACAGCTACGCATTGCGGAAACAGAAAAATACGCCCACGTCACGTTCTTCTTCTCCGGAGGACGGGAAAAAGAGTTCGACGGGGAAAAACGGATACTCGTGCCTTCTCCGAAAGTCGCCACATACGATTTAAAACCGGAGATGAGCGCTCCCGAAGTCGCGGATGCGCTTGTACAAGAGCTGGACACCGGAGAACAGGACCTGATAGTGCTCAACTTTGCCAACGGGGACATGGTAGGGCACACCGGAGTATATGATGCGATATGCAAGGCGGTACGCACGGTGGACACATGCGTTGAGAAAGTCGTAGACGCGGCTGTCAGGAACGGTTACACGGTATTGCTCACAGCCGACCACGGCAATGCCGACCATGCCATAAACGAAGACGGCACACCCAATACCGCGCACTCGCTGAATCCTGTACCGTTCATCGTCATAGACAAGGACATCAAATCGGTTCGTGACGGCAAGTTGGCGGATGTAGCCCCTACGGTGCTGAAATTGATGGGCATTCCACAGCCTGCCGCGATGACAGGGGAAAGCCTAGTGTAAGTGGAGGGAAAGTGAACCGTATTTCAACAAAATCACGGCACTTTCCCCAATGGTTTCCCATACCACCGCCCCTACAAACCATTCCTGCCGCACTACCCTCCATATACTACGGGGAAAGTGTACCGATTTTGCCTTAATTACGAACACTTTCCCCTTACGGGATATACAGGCAGCGATCCAACTGCTTGGAAGATATCCTGAATTGAAATGCCTGCAAAAGCTGCTTGCGAATTACATCCGCTTCTTTGGTTGTCAATTGCGCATAGCCTGATTTCCCCAGATGCGGGACATAAGTACTGTCGATAATATCACAAAGTTCGACATCCGTGATACGTTTTTCTTTGAGCCAATGGTGATTTTGCTTCAGGATAGAAGCCACCTCGTCATCCGACAAAAACGGCTCGATAGTCCTTATCGTCACCGGATAGAGAAAACCTGTCCAACTTACTTTTAAAATACTGGCCTACGGAAGAAAACGGGTAAGCATACGGATTGGCACATACCTCATGATGCAGCGGATTCCGCACAACATAACTGATTGCCGTGGTCACATGGCACCTGCCTTCCAAGCGGTCACAGAAAAACGATTCATCGCCAAGCGACCCCCTGCGACAATACCTGTGATTGAACATCTGCGCATATGAGCTACGTATACGCTTGACTAAATCCGAAGGACTAAAGCATTCGCAAATAATATGGGTATGAGTAGACATGATACTGTAAGCAAGCAGGTTGCTTTGGGTCTTAAACACTGCCTGCGCTATGCAGTTGAACATCATGCAATAATCTTTGTAACTCCGGCAGAACACCTCCCGATGAGAGGTGTAACAGATATGGTACAATCTTCTTCTCATAATCTCCAGCACATTACCAATTACCATTAATGAATCAACGAATCGTAGGCAAATGTACTATATTGTTTTCAAACATCATATCCAAAAAGGCAAAATGTTCGTGACACCGGGGGAAAGTGGAACGATTTCGTAGCAAACTTGTTCACTTTCCCCCGAGAAGACCCCGAAAATGACGAGCGAGGAATGCATACCTCGGGGAAAGTGAAGCGGAAACACGGAAAAAGTGTTCACTTTCCCGGAGATGAAGTCATCTCAAATTCCAGAACACCGCCGGCAAGGATGTCGGAATACTTGATGATTCGTCCCTCATATTTTTTCCCGTTGAGGCGTACCGACTTGACATATCGGTTCCTGGAACTCACACGCGGAGCCTTGATCTCGAATGTTTTCCCGTTTTCAAGGTTCAGCCTGACGTATGGCAGGTACGGGGCTCCAAGCACATATTCGCCCGCACCGGGGCATACGGGATAGAATCCCATGGCCGAGAAGATGTACCACGCCGACATCTGGCCGCAGTCGTCATTGCCGCACAGCCCGTCTATCTTATTGACATACATCCTGTCCATTATCTCCCTTTGCCAATATTGTGTCTTCCACGGCTGTGAAGTCCATGTGTAAAGAAAGGCGATATGATGGCTCGGCTCGTTACCGTGTACGTACCCGCCGAGAATGCCCTCGCGTGTCACATCCTCGGTTTCCGCAAAGAAGCTGTCTGGAAGGTGCATGGTGAAAAGCGAGTCAAGGTTGGTCAGGAAGCGGTCCTCCCCTCCCATGAGCCTGATGAGTTCCGGGACATTGTGAGGCACGAAAAACGAGTAGTTGAGGGAATTGCCTTCTATGAAACCCTGCCCGTGGGTACTCTGCAAATCGAAATCCTCCTTGAAACGTCCGTCTCTGTAACGGGGACGGGCATGAAGCGTCTCGGGATCGAAGATGTTCCTGTAATTTTCCGACCGCAACCGGTAGGCTTCAGCCGTGGCCGTATCACCGGCGGCAAGGGCGGTACGGTAAATCGTCCAGTCATCGTAGGCATATTCCAAAGTGACCGATGCCGAGCTTGCCGAGGCCTCTATCGGCACATAACCAAGTTCAAGCATATCGGCAATGCCTTCATAATAAGGCACATTCGAACTGCGCACCATTGCGGCCAACACCCTTTGCCGGTCTACCGGGATTCCCGTGGCAATGGCATCGGCAAGGATCGGCACGCTGTGATAGCCGATCATGCACCAGTTTTCATTGGCACAGTGGCTCCATACCGGCAATGCCCCATGAACGCTCTGCTCGGAATGGGCGAGCAAAGACTCCATCATGTCGCGGCTGCGTTCCCGCTGAATCAGATTGTAAAGCGGGTGCAGGGCACGGAAAGTGTCCCATGTCGAGAAAACTGTGTAATTCGTGAATCCGTCGGCCTGATGTATGTTTCCGTCCACACCACGGTAACGCCCGTCCACATCCATATAGACCGAAGGATTTATCATCGTATGGTACAATGACGTGTAGAACATGGACTTTTCGTCATCACTGCCATCAACTTCCATTACCGAAAGAGCTTCATTCCACGCATCACGGGCTTCGGAAGCAAGTGTCTCGAAGTCCTTGCCTGAAGTCTCGGCACGGAGATTCTTCAAGGCACCGTCCGTGCCAGTGGCGGAAAGGGCGACTTTAATCTCAAGTTCCCGGGATTCCGAAGGGTCGAATTCAAACCAGGCGACTATTTTCCTGCCGCCGATTTCAGGAAAATTGTGTTTCGTGTCGAAACGCCTGTAAAAGCCGTTATACAGGACTTTTGCAAACTCCTCGTAACCGTAATTGCGGATAGGGCGGGAAAATTCTATCGCAAAATACACATAATTGGTCCTTGCCCAGCCGTTCGTAATCCTGTAGCCGGTAATCAGGGTATCGTTCTCTACACGTATCTGCGCCCAGAGGGTTTTTCCGTCATAATTGTATATCCCGTGGATAAGGTCAAGTATCACACGCTGAACGGAATCCCCTGACGGATAAGTATAGTGATGCACTCCTGTCCTCGGAGTAGCGGTAAGCCTTGCGCGGATGCCATAGTCATCGAGGAAAGCCTCGTAATACCCCGGACTCGCCACCTCGTTGTCATGCGAGAAACGCGACCTGTAACCGCTGTCAGGATCATCTTTCGTGCCCGGCCTGAGTTTCAGCGGCCCCGTGACAGGCATTATCAGCACGTCCCCGAGGTCGGAGTGGCCCGTGCCGCTGAAATGGGTATGGCTGAAACCGACTATCGTACTGTCAGAATATTGATAACCAGCACAGTACCTGTATGCTTCCGGCTGGTAGACCCCGCCGATATTGTGCGGCACGATATCGGTATCGGGACTTAACTGTACGCCTCCGAATGGATAGCAGGCCCCTGGAAAGGTATGTCCCATCTTCGATGTCCCTATCATGGGATTGACCCAGTCCGCCAAGGTTTTTTCTTCGTTTTTCCGTGTATTCATTTTTTTCCTGTTTTGTCCCGTTGCATTATCCGGGAAAATAGCGACTACGGCTGCCAACGCCATCAACAATATCAAAGCCTTTTTCATCATCGGTTTTCCTTGAATGAAGCATTTTCCTTTAAAGCCGCGGTATCATCGTACTGCTTCTGCAATTCCACCAGTTTTTCATACAGGTTTTTCCGGATTTTCCCGTATCCTTTTTCCTCATAGACATTGTGCATCTCGTGCGGGTCCTTTTCCAGATCATACAGTTCCCAGGAATCGATGTCCCCGTAAAAATGCATCAGTTTGTAACGGTCGGTACGCACCCCGTAATGACGGCGCACCGCATGTTCTCCCGGATACTCGTAATAATGATAGTACAAGGCATCCCTCCATTCTCCGCCGTCCGGGACCTTCCCGTCTTCAAGGAATGAAAGGTAGGATTCGCCCTGTATGTCCTCAGGAATCTGAGCCCCAGCCGCTTCAAGGAAAGTAGGGGCATGGTCGATATTCTGCACAAACGCGTCCACCTCGCCACGGTATCCGCCCGGATAACGCACAAGCAACGGCGTACGGAACGATTCTTCGTACATGAAACGCTTGTCAAACCATCCGTGCTCGCCCATATAGAAGCCCTGGTCGGATGTATAGACTATGATGGTATTGTCCCACAAACCGTTCTCCTGCAGATAGTCTATGACCCTTCCGACGTTCCTGTCCACCGAACGGATAACGCTAAGATAGTCGAGCATGTAACGCCGGTATTTCCATTCCGCCAGCCTGTCCCCGTCAAGGCCGCTTTTCTTGAATTCCTCTATGATAGGGTCATAGTAGGCATCCCATGCTTTCTTCTGGTCAGGGTCCATACGCGAATACATGGCACGTCCGTACTCTTCAAGGCCGGTATCGGTATGGATTTCCCCTTCCTTGTCGGCCATCTTCAAATCATATACCAAGTCCATGTGGCGGTCTATTTCCATTTCCTGTGCGGCAGCTGCCGGACGTCCTTCGTAATCATCGTAAAAATTTTCCGGCAAAGGTATGACTGCATCGTCGAAAGCCCCGAGGTCTGTCGTGTCCGGCATCCAGGTACGGTGAGGTGCCTTGTGATGGAGCAGCAGGCAGAACGGCTTTGTAGTGTCGCGTCCGCTTTCAAGCCACTCCAACGCAAGATCCGTGGTCACTTCGGTCGCATAGCCTTTTACAACCTTCTTTTCCCCGTTGTCAATGAAAGTAGGGTTATAATATTCGCCCTGGCCTATGAGTATATTCCAATAGTCGAAACCGGTAGGCTCTGAAACAAGGTGCCATTTACCCACTATGGCAGTCTGGTATCCCGCCTGTCTGAGAAGTTTGGGAAAAGTCTGCTGCGAGCCGTCGAAAATCTTGGTATTGTCGGTCATGCCGTTCTTATGGCTGTGTTTTCCTGTCAGCAGGCAGGCCCGGCTCGGCGCACTTACCGAATTTGCTACGAAACTGTTGGTAAAGATCATTCCTGAATCGGCAATCCTGTCTATGTTGGGCGTTTCTATCAGACTGCCGCCGTATGCGCTGATTGTCTGATAAGAATGGTCATCGCACATGATATACAGGATGTTCATCTGCCTGTCGTCCTTTTTCCCTTTGTCGGCACCCGGAGCGCATGCTGCCGGAACCACAAGGATGCCCGCGGCTATTCCGAAGCCGAGGCCTGCCAAATGTTTTGAGTCGTGTTTCATGGTCGGGTCATATTTAGAGCCATTATTCCGCCAAAGTTAAGTGTTTTAAGTCAAAAAGGCGTGTTTTCCGGGGAAAATAAGATGCGTCTCCCCAAAAATGGAATACACGTTATAGCAGTTTTGGAAAGTAGTCTTGCTGAAACGGAATTTGCTGGAGCAGTCACAAATTGTCTTATTCCACACAATATATTGCAAATCAATATATTAAACAAAGAAAAATTAAGTCTGGATGCTCCAGCAAGCATGTATTTTCATGACTGCTGGAGCAACCGGCAGACAAGAACGGCAAGAACAATGACAAAAACAACAGGTTGCTCATGACAAATATTTTTTGTCACAAAAGTAAAGTCTGCCGCATACCGACAAAATCCGGGCTGCAAACATAACAAATGCTTACAGCCCGATGTATTGATACATTGTTACTACAAAAGCTATCAATTTACACAATATCACTCTATTGACTACCCGGTAAAACTCCATCGTACCTGATACGGCTAATCTTTCAGACATCCTGCAGGCACGACATAAACCCCGTCTTCACGCCTGTAGGCATACGGGCCGGATGCCGTAAGCACCATAAGGAACGACGGCTGCTTCATACGTCCTGTATCAATCTTGCCGGAAAGTTCCTTCAATGTCTTTACTCCGGCATCAATCAGCTCATCGCCCCCAAGTTTCACTTCCACCAAACCGTAAGAGCCGTTCCTGAGATGAATCACAGCATCGCATTCCAAACCGTTCCTGTCCCTGAAATGATAGACTTTCCCGTTCAATGCCTCGGCATACACCCGGAGATCCCTGACACAAAGTGTCTCGAACACAAGGCCGAACGTTTCCAAATCATTAATCAGGTCTGCCGGCCCCAGTCCCAATACAGCCGTAGCAATGGACGGATCGGTAAAATACCGGGTATCGGATGTCCTTATGGCGGATCTGGAACGCAGATTAGGATTCCATGCCTCGGAATCTTCTATGACGAATATCTTCTTCAATGCCGATATATAGGAAGCTATGGTATCCTCACTCAGGTCGTCCGATTCATTTGCAACAAGATCCGCCCTGATAGTACCGTAGGAAGCCTGAGTTCCTTGGTGCCGTGCATAAGAACGTAAAAGCCTATGCGTGCGAGAGGGATCCCTATTGATCCCGTCCGCTTGTGAAATATCCCGCTTCTCTACAGCTTCTATATAATCAAATGCCTGATCCAAAGCTATTTCTCCATCCATATCCACAGCCAGCGGCCACCCTCCGCGACAAGCCAGAAAGGCTATTTTCCCAAAATCGGCCACAGATACTCCTTCAATGGATAGCGGAGTCTTGAAAAGGTTCTCCAAAGACACCTCCCCGGTAGAATCACCCGACTCCCACAAAGACATCGGACGCATCCGCAACCACCCCATCCTGCCTGTTCCTGAATGCACTACTTCGCTCATATCGGCCGGAACAGACGATCCGGTAAGGATAAACCTCCCCAAAGCGTCAGGCGCATGATCGACATCAAACCTTATGCTATCCCACAATGCCGGGGCAATCTGCCACTCATCGATAAGCCTCGGTTTCTCTCCTTTCAGCAACAATGAAGGATTTATCTTTGCCAATTGGCGGTTCTGCTCCATTTTCCCTGTTTCGGACATATACAGTACGCTTTTGGCGATCTGCTCCGCCGTCGTCGTTTTTCCGCACCACTTGGCCCCTTCTACAAGAACAGCTCCTTTCCCTGCCAATTTACGCGCAAGAAGACGGTCTGCGATCCTCGGTCTGTAATTCGTTGCCATATCCTATCGATTTTATCCACCGCAAAGATAATCCTAATTCATTGATTTTCCAAAAACAAGGTTATTTATTCGGCCATTTGACGCAAATTTGTTCGGCCATTTGACGCAAATTTGTTCGGCCATTTGACGGAAATCCGTTCGGCTATTTGACGGGAAACAGGGTAATCCAGCAGGCAGTTATTGGTTAGTAAGGCGTGGCCGCCCGTGGCCTCGTGAACGGGAGGTACCTACTGCGAAGCGGTAGGAGGGATTTACCTTACTAACCAATAACCGCCTGCCGGATTACATAATGATTTGACGGGAATCAGCGAAATCAGTCGTATTTTCTCAAAAACTCCTGGATACTCATGTCGGAGCCTGTCAGCCCGAGCTTCTTGCGCAAACGGGTACGGGCGACATTGATGCTTTCGGGAGACTGCCGTGTAATCTCCGAAATCTGTTTTGTGGAAAGATTCCGGTTAAGGAAAACACAGAGACGGCTTTCGTTTACCGTAAGATCCGGGAAATCCTTTATGAGATTCTTGAAAAAGGCACTGTTGAACTCAGGGACATATTGCTCTACCTCTTTCCACGAATCTTCATCTTTCGAATTGCGCAACTCGCCTATAATCGCATTTATCCTGGCCCGCACGGCGGATGTCTTCGCCTCAACGGACAGTTCCTGCAATTTTTCGATAGCCCCGCGAAGTATCATGTCCGTACGGAACTGCTGGTTTTTCTTTACTTCGGATATTTCCCTGTCGTTTTCTATCTGCAACTCTTTTTTCTTTATTTCAAAGGCTCTCTTTCTAAGAATCAAAGCGACAGACAACGTAACGGCTATAATGACAAATACCACGGACAAGACTGTCATTTTCTGGCGGGACCTGTCCAGTTCCATTTGCTCCCGTTCCCGGGACAATTCTATTTCATTCTGCTCTTTGAACAGTTCTATCAGCATGTCCTCACGCCCTGATTTATGATATATGTCATACATCGCCGACATATAACGGTATGCTGTCACGGTATCGCCCCTGTCCCGGTAAATCTCGTTAAGGGTAGCATAAATGGCCTCCAGGATAAGATCGAATTCTCCCTGGGAATAATAAGACGCGGCATTCTTCAATGCCATTACCGCACTGTCCTCATCTCCCTTTCTATTGTACAAAGTGGCATACTGCAACCAGAAATGGCCGCATCGCTCTATATTCGAAAGCAGCGGACGCGCATAAAGGAGATACTTCTCTGCTTCATCATAACGTCCTGCCTGAGTATAGGCCGCAGCAGCATTGATATAAAGCTGGCAGAGCTGGGCACTGTCACCGGCCGACTCGGACAAGGCTATGGACTCCATCAGAAGCCTTATCGTTTTTGCCGTATCCCCAATCGAACTGGCAAAGGCGGCGATATTGTTAAGCCCAGTTACCAGACGTACACTGTCATTGGCTATCCTTGCCGCCTTGACGTATGACAGATAATATTCATCCGATTTTTCATAGTCACGGCAAGTCTCATACACTATGCCGAGGAGCTGGTAACATTCCATCATCTCCGAAGTATGGCCGGAGTCTTCAAAAAACGAAACGGCCTTGTTGGCATATCTCAACGTCTTGTGGTATTGGCCCTTCTTCAGGTAAAGTTTTGCAAGGCCGTATTCCGTCAGGGCTTCGTGATACCCGTCCGAAGCGGCATGATAGATTTCCAAAGCCCTCGTGTCCACCTCCGCAACGGCGTAAGCGGGCTTTATAGCGAATAAGAGTATAACAGATAGACAATCATACACTTCATAATGACTCCACTACATTCGAAACATTCTCGAAAAACATGATGTAATAGATCGGGATATATGTAATCCCGTTTTTCACATAGACATCCCGTTCATTTGAAAGCACGTATGCTCTCCTGACACCATACTCGTCTACGGACAGGAACTTATCCAATGCACTGTGAACGGTATAATCCTTTCCCGATTTCACTTCTATCGGGATATTGGACAAATTGTCCGGATCATCTATAAGGAAGTCTACCTCGCCGTTCTTTTTATTGTCATAATAATATAAATCATAACCATGAGCCCGCAATTCCTGGGCAACGACGGTTTCATATACGGATCCAAGATTAATACTTTTCATGTCGGACATGATCGCCAGAATATTATTTCGGTAGAATATTCCCGAAAGCATGCCTACATCATTCAGATACAGTTTCATCAGATTCTTGCCGCTGTTTTCCAGCAACGGATAAGACGGTTTGCTTATGGCCTTTGCCTCAAGTACCACTCCGGCAGAAACAAGATATTCGAACTCGTCAGAATAATCATTGCTGCGCTTCCATGATTTATTTTCTATGTCTTTAATCACAAGCCTTTTTTTCTTGTTTTCAAGATTCGACGGGACCATCTCGAAAATACGGCGGATCTTCAATCTCCGATTGTGTTCCTGTTCATATTTGGAAGCATCTATAGCATACATGGAATGTACTTCTCTTTGGATATTCCTGAACTCGACAACATTTCTTTCCTTAACATATTTATCAACTGCCTGCGGAAGCCCTCCCACGAGAAGGTATTTTTTGAAGAAATCAAGCATCTTCTCATGCAACGCCTCCGACAAGGCCGTGTTTTTATTGAAATTGTCCCTCATCGCTTCTATTAACTCACTACCCACGCCGTTGGCATACAGGAACTCTTCGAAGTCCATGGGAAACATGTGCGCCATGTCGAGACTTCCCACAGGTATCGACTGTGTGTTTTTCAATGCGATTCCAAGTTGTGAACCGCTTGCGATATAAGTAAAACGGGCTTCCTGCATAAGGAATTTCACAAGAGTGAAAAGATGGTCGTATGCCTGTATCTCATCGATAAACACCAACGTTGATTTCCTGTCTTTCATCTTGTCTCCGGCAATCACACTGAGGGCCAAATAAAACTCCTTTGTTGTTCTCGCTTCGGCAAAAATCCTGTTCCCCAATTTGTCTTCCTCCATGTTTATCTCAATATAATTGGGAAACATGCGCTGCCCGACATAGCGTATTATATACGATTTTCCGATTTGCCGCGCACCGTCTATGACCAACAGCCTGTCCGAATCCGACAAAAAATAATCCTCTATCCGTTTAGCAATCTTCCTGTACAGCATATCTCACTGATTTGACGACACAAAGATAATGGATTTCTGCCAAAAAGGTGCGTTTTCCGATAAAATCAGGCATCAAAAAGGTGCGTTTTCTGATAAAATCAGGTGCCAAAAAGGTGCGTTTTCCGATAAAACGGATTCTTACACTATCACGTTATACGGCACGGACATCTTCCTGAGTTCTTCCAGAAGGAACATGTCCACGGAAACGGTATATTTTTTCGAGAAGAAATCCACCATGAATTTAGACTCCCTGTCCACAAGCTTAAGGCTCAGACGGTTCTTGCCTTTATGCTTTTTCAGCACGGATACGAGTTCCTTGCGGAACTCCGGTGTAATCATGTCGGTCGCAACTTCGAGCATCAGGCTTTTAACACGTTCTTCCGACACATTGCCGAGAAGGGAAATCTTTTTGATTTTGAATGTGTTTTCAGGCTTCTGGGCTTTCGGGTCCTTGGGATTGACATAGTACCTCGGTGCGATTACACCTTCAATCAGGACTGTATTGTGAAGCTGTACCTTAGAAGCGAAAGCCTCGTATTCCTTTCCGAAAAGGGCAAATTCCTTCGAACCGTCGAAATCCTCGATTACGAATTTACACCATGGCTTGTTGCTTGCCGATGACACCATCCCGGTAAAACTCGTCACATAACCGGCCACAGACACGTCCTTGCCTTCAATCTTCGGATCATTGCGGCTGTCCTCCACAAGCCGGTCTATTTCCCCGAGGTTATGACTGGCAAATTGCCTGACTTCGAATGCATACCTGTCCAAAGGATGCGAGGAAAGATACATCCCGACAAGCTCTTTTTCCATGTTGCGGAAATAGTCTTCGTTGGTATCGCGTGGCATGGCAGGAACAGGAGGCCTCATTGGCTTTATCTCATCCGAATCGCCGAAAATAGACCCTATATTGGCCTCTTCACCGCGCTTGTACAGATCGGCATATTTCAATAGCGAATCGATGAAACATTCATCCTTGCCGCTCGGCACAAGGTACTGCGCCCGGTTAATGCCCAGACTGTCGAATGTCCCCGAAAGCAACAGATATTCGAAGGTCTTGCGGTTCAGGATGCCGCGCGGGATACGTTCCATAAAATCGTAAATATCCTTGAATGCCCCGTTTTCCCTCTCTTTGAGAATCATTTCAACGGCCTTTTCCCCGAAACCTTTCACTCCTCCGAGACCGAAACGCACAGCCCCGTCCTTGTTTACGGTAAAACGGGTCTCCGATTCATTTATGTCGGGGCCAAGCACCGGTATGCGGGACAGCTTGCAGTCCTCCATGATCTTCTTGATCTCGTCGATATTGCCGAGCTGCTTGCTGAGGTTGGCAGCCTGGAATTCGGCAGGATAATGCGCTTTAAGATAAGCTGTCTGGTAACTTACCCAAGCATAACATGTAGCATGGGACTTGTTGAAGGCATATTGGGCAAATTTCTCCCAGTCTTTCCATATCTTATTGAGTGTCTCTTCAGGATGCCCTTTGGCAGTACCGCCGGATATAAACAGTCCGTAAAGTTCGTTCATTACGGCTATCTGCTTCTTTCCCATTGCCTTACGCAATTTATCAGCCTGACCTTTGGTAAAACCGGCCAGTTTCTGCGACAACAGCATGACCTGCTCCTGGTACACCGTCACCCCATATGTGTCCTGAAGGAATTCTTCCATATCCGGAAGATCATAAGAAATGGGTTCCCTGCCGTGCTTGCGGGCAACGAAAGAAGGTATATAGTCCATCGGCCCCGGACGGTAAAGGGCGTTCATGGCGATAAGGTCCTCGAAACGGTTAGGCACCAACTCCTTGAGCCATTTTTTCATACCAGGGGACTCGAATTGGAACACGCTTGTCGTATCTCCCCGGCTATACAGCCTGTATGTTTCTTCATCATCAATCGGTATCTGTTCTATATCGAACTCTATCCCCTTGGATTTCTTTATGTTGGACAAACATTCCTTGATGATGCTCAATGTCTTCAGGCCAAGAAAGTCCATCTTCAGCATGCCCACCTCTTCAATGAAACTGCCTTCGTATTGGGAAACCCACACGTCCTCACCGGTGTCCTTGTCCTGGGCTATGCTTATCGGGATGTATTTGGTGAGGTTGTCCCGGCCGATGATAAGGGCGCAGGCATGCACGCCCGTCTGCCTTACAGTGCCTTCGAGCTGGACCGCATATTTCAGGGTATCCCTTACCAAAGGATCCGGGTTGTTCATTTCGGCCTTGAACTCGTCAAGATACCTGACACAGTTGGCAAGCGTCGGCTTTTTCGATTTTGTCTCCTTTACTGTCTTGCGGACCGTACGTTTTTCTCCAGGATGCTGAGGATCATCCTCCTCGACATCCTTCTCCACGGTCTCGACTACATCGAAAGGCTTGTCAGGCACCAATTTGGCCAGCCGGTTGGACTCGGCAAGAGGCAACTGGTGGATACGGGCGATATCCTTTATCGCGCTTTTGGCCGCCATCGTGCCGAAAGTCACTACATGCGATATGTGGTCTTTGCCGTATTTTTCCTCCACATACCTGAACACCTTGTAACGCCCGTCGTCATCGAAATCTATGTCTATATCCGGCATGGAGATACGGTCCGGATTAAGGAAACGCTCGAACAGCAACTGGTACTTGATCGGGTCTACATTGGTAATACCCAAACAGTAGGCAACAGCAGAACCCGCAGCCGAACCCCTGCCCGGGCCCACCGACACGCCCATGTTGCGCGCTCCCTTGATAAAATCCTGAACTATGAGAAAATAGTCCGGAAAACCCATCCTCTTGATGGTCTCCAACTCGAAATCTATCCTCTCCCTCACATCGTCCGTCATTTCGGGATAACGTTTTTCCGCACCTTTATATGTAAGGTGTCTGAGATAATCGTCAGAATTCGGAAACTCTTCCGGTATAGGGAAAATAGGAAGTATGTGCCCTGAGTCTATATCATAATACTCCACCTTTCCGGCAACCTCGAGTGTATTAGCAATGGCTTCCGGATGGTCTGGGAACAGTGCCGCCATCTCCGCCTCGCTCTTGAAATACTCCTGCTGGGTATATCTCAACCTGTCGGGATCATTGTAGTCGGCATTGGTTGTAAGGCATATTAGCCTGTCGTGCGCAGGCCCGTCCTCCTTGTCGGCAAAATGAACGTCATTAGTTGCGACTACTTTTATGCCGTATTTTTCAGCTATCCTGAAAATATGTTCATTTACCACCGATTGTCTTTCATACACTTCAAGACTCTGCCCCGGAACTTCCGTCTTATGGAGCTGCACCTCTAAATAATAGTCTTCCCCGAACAGTTTCCTGTGCCACTTAACCGCTTCTTCCGCCTTGGAGATGTCCCCTTCAAGTATCAGACGGGGTACCTCACCGGCGATACATGCCGAGCAGCATATCAGATCTTCATGATACTTGGCCAGAAGCTCATGGTCTATCCTCGGCTTGTAATAATAGCCCTCGATATGTCCGAGGGAAACCAGCCTCATGAGGTTATGATAGCCGTTCATGTTCTTGGCCAGAAGAATCAGGTGGTAATAGCCCTTGTGGTCCTTGTCTTTCAGCTTGCGGTCGGCCTTTGCCACATATACTTCGCACCCGATGATGGGCTTTATGGCACGTCCTGTCTCCTTGGCCTTGTCGGATTTATTGTATTTTTTGATATATGTAAAAAACTCCTTGACCCCGAACATGTTTCCGTGGTCGGTGATGGAGATGGCGGGATGCCCGTATGCGATGGCCTTGTCAATCAGCTTCTGCACCGAAGCCGCCCCGTCAAGTATCGAATATTGCGTATGCAGATGAAGGTGGACGAACGACATATTTTATCATCAAATTTTGCAAGAAACAAAGGTACGCAAAATTTCTTTGCCGGAGACACACGTATTCGGCTTGCCGGATTCCCCGCTTATTTGTAACTTGCGGAAAATTATGCATTATGACTATTGCAAGGACTTTTATTTCAAGAACCATATTCTGCATGGTGCTGCTTTTTACCGCAAACAATATTTCTATTGCACAGGACAGGGACATTCCTTTTGCACAGGACGCGGACAATGACCCGCAAGTCGTACTCGACATGCTGCGCGGGGGAAACGGAAGGATGCTTTATCTGATGTGCGATGAAACCGTGCGCTCTGCCATAAGCGTGGAACAATTGTCATCCTTGTGGGAAGGGCTTGAATCCCAAATGGGCGTATACCGTTCCAACGGGGAATGGCACGACCTTGACGGAATACCCGGAGGGAAATGGTGCAACCTCTCGTTTGGAAACGGCAAGGCCGCACTCGTGATAGTATACGGAACTGGAGGGAAAATAGCGGGATTGCAGATTGCACCCCCTTTGCCCGAACCGGTTGAAAACATTTCGGACATCTACCGTCTTGCCGACGGCTGGGAAGAAAAAGTCCTCTCAGTCCATACCGGCAGGTTCAGTATGCCGGGAAAACTAACATTGCCTTCTTCCTCCGTGGAATCCGGGGAAATTGCCGGGATTCCGGTACTGATCATGGTACACGGTTCCGGGCCGAACGACATGGACGAGACACTCGGCCCGAACAGAATGTTCAAGGAACTTGCCGCCGCCCTGTCTCATAAAGGCATTGCTGTCCTGCGTTATGACAAACGCACATATACATACGGCGAAGACACATTTGCAAACCCTTCCGCGCCTACCGTCGAGGAAGAATGCACCGACGACGCACTTTCCGCCGCGCTCCTCGCCGACTCATTGGGATTCAGGAAAATATTCATAGCCGGGCATTCTCTCGGGGCAGGGATGGCACCGTACATAGCGGCACAAGGGAAACGCCTCATAGACGGCATCATCATGCTCGCGGCACCGGCCTCCACTATGCGGGAAACCATTGAACACCAACTTGAAACTCTGTCGGGATTCAATCCTCCCGAGGAACTCGACAAGATGCGCCGCGCCTTCGATGATATACCGCAATGCTATATCGACGGCGTTGACTACGACAAAAGCGCGGTAATAGCCGGTCTCTGCAAAGAGCAGTATCCCATGCTGCTCCTGCAAGGCGAAAGGGACTACCAGGTGCTGCCCGAAGAACTCGGCCTGTGGAAAGCCTGGGTGGATGAAGCGGGCGGCAATGCCAATGCGACGTTCATCTCATATCCCGGTCTGAACCATATCTTCCATGAAGGAGAGGGAGAACCGTCTCCTGCCGAATACGCCGTGCAAGGCAGGATACCCGCAAAAGTCATAGACGACATCGCCGGATTCATTTTGGCAATGCCATAAGATACACAGTGTGCGTTCTAAGTGGAGAAAGCACGCTTACCCTTCTCAAAATGCGCTGTAGGGCATATCAGTGTGCTTTCTGCATTTAGAAAGCACGCCTTGCACGCTCTAAAATGTCAAACCGAGTACGACTCCTATCCCGCTCTGCCAGCTACTTTTTTCCACTGTAATGTCCGGAATGATCAACGTCCTGATGCTTACCTCAAAGACGACTTTCTGGAAACAATTGGCGATGCCCACCGAAGGGACAGCATAAAAATAAGCCCTTTGCCCGTCTATATATGCCGCAGGGCGATGGTCTGCCAATGCGGAAAACTCAGAGAAACCTCCTACCTCAACCCCGATGAACGGCTTGGCAATCTTATTAGACTTGAAATAATATTTGGTATGCGAGGCATATCCCAGCCCGTAATTGAAATTGATCAATTCCAGACTGATGCCGGTATAAACCCTCGCTTTAGGGAAATATACCCCGTGCGAAGTAAATACCGACAATGCCGTAGGCCCGAAATAAGGTCCTATGAAAGGACAGGCTAGCCACCCGTATGTACCCACAGACACGGAACCCATGTACATCGGTCCGGTCTTTCCTCTCGAAACGTCCCTGACTTCCTGCGCCCATGCAGGGCAATGGACTGACAGCAGTCCAAATAGACAAACGACTAAAGCAAGGCTTACAGCAATAAACCGGAACGGGAACGAACGCTTGCTTTTAAGGGTTTTAAAATAGTTTTTCATAACATAACAAATTTAGTGGTTTATACTTATTATACGAAAATCAAGAAGCATCGTTTCGCCATAAGAAAAAACTCATCAAAAACCTATGTGCCAGAAGAGATCGAGGTTGGTCTCTTCTGGTACATTATTTTTGACATTTTCTACACAATTGCCACGCCCTCGCGCATACAAAAGCCGCAGCCAGCAGCCCTGTGTCACCAGCCCTGTGCCTTCAATGGCAGTTCCGCGCCCTCGGGAGTGACGACAACCGTACCGACATCGGTTTGTGCAAGGTGGCCGATAATATCGAAAGTCTGGAAATCGCGCCTGAACACGTCGTGAAGCCCTATCGGGATTACAAAAAGGTATCTGAAATCGTCACCGCCGTTCAAGGCCGCAGCAAGAGGATCCATGCCTATCTCGTCGGCCATGTCAAACACCTTGTCGGCTATAGGGATACGGTCCACATATATTTTCGCGCCCAATCCGGTATCGCGGGAAAGCCTTTTCACCGCATCCGCAAGTCCGTTACGAACGAAATACCCGCACGAAGGAGCGAAGCCCGCATCCTCGAAGGCCTTTACTATATCGCCACGGATCTCCGGACGGAGATAGGCACCGAGCAGATACTCATATTTCTTCAAATCGGGCTGTGGATCAGGCTGCTTTTCCACCGGTTTTTCCGTCTGCATGCCAGATGGTTTCGCCCGTTCACGCAGACCGGCGGCAGAGGCGTTGAATGCAGCCTTTTCTCTCTCAAGGACATGAAGCCCCATGTAGGCTGAGCCGAGATTGTCCGACACGCATATCAGATCCATGGAATTGGGTTCCGCCGGCCTGGCAAGAGTATCAGGCACGGCACCGACGGCAGACAGCGAAATGACCAGACCGTTGAGGGACGGGAGCAAGTCCAAAGAGACCGCCGACACTCCATGTTCTTTTAAAGCCGCGACCATTCCGCTCCATAGTTCGGCTATCTGCGGAAAATCCAATTTTGAAGAGACGCCTATCCTGACCGAAAGCCCGTAAGGCACGGTCATCCTGACATACAGTTCACCGAGTACCGAAAGCACGCTTTTATAGCCCAGATGTTTCAGGGGAGTATAAACCAAGTCAAAATCAGTACCTTCCGACAACAATACCGCTGCACTCCCGATGACACTTCCACGGCCATGTACGCCCGCCCTGCCGCCAGACTTGCAGTCAGCCTTGTTGACAGACTTGCCATCAGGTTTGCCTTCAAGGCCATCAGCGCCCGAAGCACCGCAAAGCGGCATCAAAACAGTCCCGCACCGTGAAAACGGACTCATCGAATACAACTTATCTATCGCTTCCTGCTTGCCTAACAAAGAAAAAGTATCTTCAGGCTGGATTTCATCCTTTTCCTTTTCCGAATACATAACATTAACAGTCAAAGTGTTAAAAAACAATAAAAAACAAGGGACGATGATGTGGTGATCGCTCAAAAACCGGAGACAGGCTCCTAATATTCAAAAAACTCATCGGTCTCTGCCGGTTCATAAAAAACGACATTGCCCCCTTCCATGGATACTTCCGCCGCGATCAGTTTATAATACCGGCAAGAATCGCTTGCATGATAATCCGAAAGCTCGTAAGTTTCCCCAGTCCTGCTTATACTCCCTACATAGTCCGCGAATGTCCCTTCAAAACCGGAACTCTCATATTGCCCGTAGAAATATCCATAAACATCATCCGGATAATATTCATCATATTCAGCATCCGTCAAAACAGCGTACACATAAGGGAAAGTGTCATCGGAAGGTATCACATCCACATAGAACCTCCCGATTTCCACAGCCATTATCTGTAACTGGAAAGTAAGGTTCCCGCCTGCCCCGCCGCCATAGGCAGGCGTGCTGAAGCCAGTGGATTGCGCGTCAAGCCATACTACCTCATCGCCTTCAAAATAATACCCCATGGCAAACAAAATATAGTCAGTCCCTGAAGAGAGATAAAAGGAATCATAAGAAGCCGTTTCAGTACCGATTGAACCGAAATTATCCAAATATTCGGCTACGCTGCGGCCCTGGGAAGAAGCCATTTCTTCAACATACAAAGACGGTTCATTCCGATAGTGCGCATCCCAGTCGGACAGGCTCACCACATCATAGAAATACGAAGCCTGCTGATCCGAAGGCACTACCTCCACTTCCGCTTCCTGCGGCCCGAGGACTTCCACGCTGAACTCGAATGTAAGATCCTCTACTACCTCAGGATCAGGAGTCCTCAAATCCTTGCGGCTTATTTCCGTAGTCATGACACCATCCTCGCAGCCGAATACCAACACGGAATAATCGTGCGAAGGCACGATGCCGTTTTCGTATTTCATTGTGACTTCGTTCGTACACAAAGAATTGTCATTTACCAGCGAAAGGAGGAAATTCCTCAACTGGGCCTCCGACATGGCATCAACAGTTTCCTTGTCCTGAAGTATGAGCGCATACTGATCACCGTTCGAAGGCGCTACCGTAACCTGTATGAAAGACTGGGTGCAGATATCCACGGTTATCAGGAAGGTATTTTCAGACACAGGCAGATCCACGGCGACTTGGACATGTTCCACTTCCGTAGTTATATTCATTTCATCATCGATTCCTGCCGCAAATACGTGAAACTCAGGCTCGGCATATCCGGATATATTGTAATCCACATCCTTGTCCCCCGTCATGTGGAGGTTTTCGAATGCGTTGGCTTTGTCACCCTGATAATACAATAAATATGTACTGATGATATCCGCGAACATGGCTTCCGGATCATTGCCGAAAGTTTCGTAGACGGAACCCGGGACAGGCTCGAAATAATAAGGATATTCCTTGTCTGCAGGAGACGTCTTTACGTTCAGTATGTATCCCGGTTTCATCTGCGTACTCAGATTTACGCTGAACACAGGGTCTTCGGATCCACCTCCGGAAACCAGATCCACGCTTATCTCAGACCAGTCGGACACGACAGAGGCCACGGTAGATACGGCCCTTACCCTGAGAGTGTACGTAGTATCGGTTTCCAGACCGTTGAAAGTCACCGACAGGCTTTCCGTGCTTGCCTGCTCTTCCTTAAATTCATACGTATACATATCGGCTCCACTGACTTCCTTCCATGCCACCGTAAACGAAGTTGGGGATGTTTCTGAAACCTCAAGCACCGGAGCATCGAGCACTGTATCTTTCAATTCGTCCCGGTTGCATGAGACAAAGGCCGTCGCAACGATGGCTCCGGCAAAGAAATAAGATCGTAATTTCATATCATCAAACAGTTTTATCAATTGCTATTACATTTGAGCAAAACGCCGTATCGTTTTCACTCGTCGGGCGTTGTTACCATATCCCCGTAAAATTGCGGTTCATAGAAAGAAACCGTTTTTTCAGAATTGTCCATATCCAATCCCACGGCGAAGAACATATATGAACTTCCGGGATATATCCCGTCGTTAAATTCATCGAATATCCTGTCCGTAACCCCGGTAGTCGCAAACATGTACGCATAATCATAAGGCGTTATAATTCCCATGGTAACATATTCTATATACGCCTCGATGTCACTGCCGAATTCTTCATAATCGTAATCCGGCATAGGAACTACTATATACTGTGCATCCATGTCCGACGGTGTTACTACTGCATGAATCTCCGTAGGCCCGGACACTTCTATCAACCAGTCGAAAGTAAGATCCGAACTGCTTGAAGCCTCTTTCGTCCTGAATGTATGGAATGACACATCCGTACTGAGCGTGGTATTCCATCCGAACACGAGAACCGTGTATTCCGTGTCAGGGTCCAGCTTTCCTTCACGGTAGGTCATGGTCATGCTTCCTTGGTAGACATGCCCGTCATTGATATATTCCCCATAACTTATGCGTATCAGATCTTCCACCTCGGCTTCGGAAAACCCCTCAAGGGAGGCACTTTCGACAAGCAGCATGGAATATGGATCATTGTTGGACGGTTCCACCGACACGACAGCGCTGGAAGTACCTATATCTTCTACGGTAACTTTAAAAGTAATGTCCGAAGGAGGGACCGGGCCTGAATAAAACACTGTATCCGTTACCGATGTAATGCGGTTGGCGAGAGAATCCAGACCGGCCACCAATATGTATGTATGTTGGTCATAGGCATAGTCAAAAAAAGATTCGACCACTCCGCTCTCCGCCACCATGTATAGCCATGAAGTGCCGAACAATTCCAAATATCCCTGTAAAGCATTGGTCCATACGTCTTCCGAATTACCTCCCATCTCCAGCCATTGGCTGTCGGTAAAACAATCCCGGTAAAAAAGCATCGATAAGTCTTTCGGCGTGACCGTATAGGTCACTACCATCATATCCGGGTCGTCCTGTATTTCTATGGTGAACATCTCGTCTTCCGGTTCCGGCGTATCGCCGTCTTTAAGAGTCACCGTGACTTCGGACGCGGGAGACTCTTCAAACATCACTGCATCTGAAGCAGGCACGGCGGACAAGGATACGGTGTACGTGGAACCGGCGGCAAGTCCGGAAAACGACAGCAATGTATCCGATGTCATGCCTTCCGTGTTCACGGGACAATCGCTTGCGTATTTATAGGAAACCGCTCCGACAACCGGTTCCCACGCAAGCGAAAAAGACCTATCATCGACATGCTGCACCACAACGGATGGAGAAGGCAAAGGGACCTTGTCCACATGGCTGTCACCGCCGCCTTCCGGAGTACATGATACAGTCACATGCAAGACAGACAACATCGACACGGCAAAAATCAAAAATAATTTCTTCATGTTTTTATATTATTAATATTAATCTACAACCAGTCTTAGAGCGATTACGGCAAAACCGGAAAAAACGCAATTTACGAAGAAAATTCCGAATAACAATGGAAAAACATGAATACGGCAATCAGACAAATCCGGTCCGGACCGAAAAATGACTACATGATGCCTGAGTGTCGAAAAACTTAGTAATTTTGCACTATTATGAAAGAGAACGAAGACGATATAATCAAAAATATAACCGAGAACGAATACGAACACGGTTTTACCACCGATGTGGAACAGGAGTTCATCCCCAAAGGACTTAACGAAGATATCATCCGTCTCATATCGGCGAAAAAGCAGGAACCGCAGTGGCTGTTGGAGTTCCGCCTTGACGCCTACAGGCGATGGTGCAACATGAAGATGCCTTCTTGGGCGCATCTGGACATACCGCCCATCGACTATCAGGATATTGTATATTACGCCGCGCCGAAGAGCGACAAGGACAGGCCGAAAGAGATAGACCCGGCCCTTGCCGAGACTTTTGAAAAGCTCGGCATTCCGCTTCATGAAAGGGAAGTACTTGCAGGAGTGGCCGTAGATGCTGTTTTCGACTCCGTTTCCGTCACTACCACATACAGGCAGGTACTCTCGGAAAAAGGCATCATATTCTGCTCTTTCTCGGAAGCGGTCAGAGAACATCCTGATCTGGTGCGGAAATACCTTGCAAGCGTAGTCCCTGCCGGAGACAACTATTTCGCCGCCTTGAACTCTGCAGTGTTCAGCGACGGGTCGTTTGTATATATACCCAAAGGAGTAAGATGCCCGATGGAACTGTCGAGCTATTTCAGGATAAACGCGAGAGGCACGGGGCAGTTCGAAAGAACTCTCATCGTTGCCGACGAAGGCTCTTATGTAAGCTACCTCGAAGGCTGTACCGCCCCCATGAGGGACGAGAACCAGTTGCATGCAGCCGTCGTGGAAATAGTCGTACTGGAAGACGCCGAAGTAAAATACTCCACCGTACAGAACTGGTATCCGGGCGACAAACAGGGACGCGGCGGCATATACAACTTCGTGACAAAGAGAGGTATCTGCAAGGGAGACCGCAGCCGCCTGTTCTGGACTCAGGTGGAAACCGGTTCCGCCATAACATGGAAATATCCAAGTACAATATTAAAAGGAGACGACTCTGTTTCGGAGTTCTACTCGGTGGCCCTGACCAATAATTTCCAACAGGCGGACACTGGCACGAAGATGATACACATCGGCCGGAACACCCGCAGCAGGATAGTCAGCAAAGGGATTTCTGCAGGAAGGAGCCAAAACAGTTACCGTGGCCTTGTGAGGTTCACGAAAACGGCGGAGAATGCGAGGAATTTCTCGCAGTGCGACAGTCTGCTAATCGGCGACCGCTGCGGGGCGCATACATTCCCGGTAATACAAAGCAGCTGCCCGAACGCGATAGTGGAACACGAGGCCACCACATCCAAGATCAGTGAAGACCAGCTGTTTTATGCACGCCAGAGAGGAATAAGTGAAGAAGACGCTGTCGGATTGATAGTAAACGGATACGCGAAAGAAGTCCTCGCCAAACTTCCGATGGAATTCGCCATGGAGGCCCAGAAACTATTGTCGGTATCGCTCGAAGGAAGCGTGGGATAAACAAACAGATAAAAATAGGATTATGAAAAAATTGCTTGAAATACGGAATCTTCATGCCGCCATAGACGGCAAAGAAATACTGAAAGGCATAGATCTTACAATCGGCGAAGGAGAAATACACGCCATCATGGGCCCCAACGGAGCCGGCAAGAGTACCTTGTCGGCGGTACTCACCGGCAGGGACAGATACGAAGTCACTGAAGGAGAAATCATTTTCAAGGGAAAGGACCTTCTGGCAATGTCCCCGGAAGAAAGAAGCCGCGAAGGGATATTCCTCAGCTTCCAGTACCCGGTAGAAATACCCGGAGTGTCAAACGCCAATTTCATGAAAGCGGCAGTGAACGCACACCGGAAAGCCAAAGGCATGGAACCGCTGACCGGAGGCGAATTCCTTAAACTCATGAAAGAGAAGATGCAGCTCGTGCAGATGAAAAGCGATTTCGCCAAGAGGGACGTGAACGTGGGATTCTCCGGAGGGGAAAAGAAAAGGAACGAAGTATTCCAGATGGCCATGCTTGAACCGACACTCGCGATACTCGACGAGACCGACAGCGGTCTGGATGTGGATGCAATGAAAATCGTCGCGGCCGGAGTCAATAGTCTCAGGCACGAAGACACATCCGCCATAGTAATCACTCACTATGAACGGCTTCTTGACATGATTGTACCGGACAGGGTACACGTGCTTGCCGGAGGACGCATAGTCCACGAAGCGGGAAGGGAACTGGCCAAAGAGATAGAACAGCGAGGATACGATTGGATCATTAACAGATGAGCGCAATGACAGACAATGATATAAAAAGCGACTGCCTGAAAGTGGAAGACGGGAAAGAACTGCTCCTTACACTAATCCATGACGGCGACGGGTACCATGGAGACAGCATGCCCGGAAAAATTTCGGTAGGCAAGAATGCCAGACTCGAAATAATCGTCCTCCTCCTTTCCGCAATTCCCGAGAGCGGGGATGAAAAGAACCATAAAGACACAGAGGGGGATTTCAAACTCAAATGCGAAATATCACTTGCCGGCGAAGGGGCAAACTGCGATATCTGCGGTGCCGTGATATGCAAAGGAAACGACCGAAGTGACATAGAGTTGGATATCAGGCATCTCGTCCCTGAATGCAAAAGTTCCCAGTCATTCAGAACCATTGCTTCCGGAAACTCAAAATGTTCTTTCCACGGGAAAATCATAGTAAGCCCCGGAGCGCAAAAGACGGAAGCGTATCAGGAAAGCCACAGCATACTGTTAAGCGAAAACGCGAAAGTCGAGACCTTGCCGCAACTCGAAATATACGCCGACGACGTAAAATGTTCACACGGGGCGACTGTCGGGAAATTGGACGAGAACCAGATTTTCTATATGCGTTCGCGCGGGATTTCCGAAAAGACCGCCCGGGAAATCATGCTGAAGGCATTTGTGTCGCCGATTGTGTCCATGATCAAGGAAAATACTGAACAAGAAAGAGTTATATCATACATAGACAAATTGTTGATAACTTTTTGAATCTTCTTCTACTACATGTCGGGATATGATATATCTTTGTATTCCTTTTAACAATTACATCACGGTATGGAGAAGACAGTCGCTTACGAGGAAGCCCTTGAAAGTAGCAGGAAATACTTCAAGGGAGATGAATTAGCCGCATCGGTATGGATTAACAAATACGCACAGAAGGATTCTTTCGGGCATATCTATGAAAAGAATCCGGAAGAAATGCACCACAGGCTGGCGCGGGAGTTCGCACGGATAGAAAACAATTATCCGAATCCTCTTTCAGAGGAAGAGATATTCGAATTGCTCGACCATTTCAAATACATCATTCCTCAGGGCGGGCCTATGGCAGGTATCGGAAACAGCCATCAGGTGGCTTCCCTTTCGAACTGCTTCGTAATCGGTTCCGAGAATCCTGCCGACTCGTACGGCGGCATCATGAAGATAGACGAAGAGCAGGTACAGCTCATGAAACGCCGCGGAGGAGTGGGACATGACCTTTCGCATATCAGGCCTACCGGTTCCCCTGTGATGAACAGCGCGCTGACTTCCACCGGGATAGTCCCGTTCATGGAAAGATATTCCAATTCCACCCGCGAAGTGGCCCAGGACGGAAGGCGCGGGGCGCTCATGCTCACCCTTTCAATCAAGCATCCTGATGCCGAAAGGTTCATTGACGCCAAGATGCAGCCGGGGAAAATCACCGGAGCGAACGTATCCATAAAAGTCGATGACGAATTCATGAAAGCGGCGCTCGGACACAAGGAGTACCACCAGCGTTTCCCTATCAGCCCCGATGTTCCCGAAAAATACGGGCAGGACATAGACGCGGCCGCGCTGTGGGAGAAAATCATCCACAACGCATGGAAATCCGCAGAACCGGGAGTGCTTTTCTGGGACACCGTGATACGCGAATCAGTGGCGGACTGCTATGCCGACCTCGGATACCGCACCGTCAGCACCAACCCGTGCGGAGAGATTCCTTTATGCCCGTACGACAGCTGCCGGCTGATAGCCATCAACCTTTACTCATACGTGGTCAATCCGTTCACCGAAGACGCGCATTTCGACTTCGGCCTCTTCAAGGCCCATGTAAGGAAAGCCATGCGAATGATGGACGACCTCATTGACCTCGAAATGGAAAAGATCGACCTGATCATAAAAAAGATCAATGAAGATCCGGAAAGCATGGACATAAAGAGGACGGAGCTTGAACTTTGGGAAAAAATACGTAAAAAATCCGCCGGCGGACGACGTACGGGCCTCGGCATCACGGCAGAAGGCGACATGCTTGCAGCCCTTGGAATAAGGTACGGAAGCGACGAGGCCATAGATTTTGCCGTGAAAGTACAGAAAACACTTGCCGTCGAAGCGTACAGATGCTCTGTGGAGATGGCGAAGGAAAGGGGGGCATTCCCTATCTTCGACTACCGCAGGGAAGCCGACAATCCTATGATACTCCGGATCAAGGAAGCGGACGGCAAACTATATGAAGACATGGTAAAATACGGAAGGCGCAACATCTCGATGCTGACGATAGCCCCTACCGGCACGACAAGCCTGATGAGCCAGACGACTTCCGGAATAGAACCGGTTTTCCTCCCGTTCTACACGCGCCGCAAGAAAGTCAATCCCAACGACAAGAATGTAAAGATATCATACAAAGACGAACAGGGAGACTGCTTTGAAGAATACTATGTATTCCATCACAAATTCCTCACCTGGTGTGAGATCGCGGGTTACAACATAGAGCAGGTCAAGAACATGACACCTGAGGAACTCGCTGACCTCGTAGCCGAATCGCCTTACAACAAGGCCACGAGCGCGGACATTGACTGGGTGGCCAAAGTGAGGATGCAGGGACAGATACAGAAATGGGTGGACCACTCGATAAGCGTCACAGTCAATCTTCCTTCGGACATAACGGAAGAAATGGTATCCAAAGTCTACCAGACGGCCTGGGAGTCGGGCTGCAAAGGCATCACCGTTTACCGTGAAGGCTCCCGTTCCGGCGTACTCGTTTCCAACAAAGAAAAGGACAAGGATACTTACCGTCACCCGCGCAAGAGGCCTATCTCCCTTGAAGCGGACGTCATAAGGTTCCGCAACGGCAAGGAAAACTGGATAGCCCTCGTAGGTCTCATGGAAGGCCGTCCTTACGAAATATTCACCGGTCTCGTGGACGACGACAGCCGCCATATCCCGGCAGCCATAGACCACGGCTGGATAGTCAAGAAGAAAAACCCTAACGGAGGAAAATCGCGTTACGACTTCCACTATATGGACAAATACGGATATGAAAACGTAGTCGGAGGAATATCGCACATGTTCAACAAAGAGTTCTGGAACTACGCGAAGCTCATCTCCGGGGTCATCCGCAACGGAATGCCTATAGTGGACATACTCAACCTCGTGCAAGGCCTCGAACTCGACTCGGACTCCATCAATACATGGAAAAACGGGGTTGAACGCGCCTTGAAGAGATACATTCCTAACGGGACAAAAGACGAAACAGGAAAGAAATGCGGCCAGTGCGGATCACAGAACCTTGTCTATCAGGAAGGCTGTCTGGTTTGCATGGACTGCGGATATTCCAAGTGCGGATGATAACTTTTCCGAATCCGAAAATAAACATAGGTCTCAATATCCTGAAACGCCGGGATGACGGTTTTCATGATATCGAGACTGTTTTCTTGCCCCTCACCGAAGAATACGGCTATCTTGACGGGGGACTGCATGACCGACTTGAAATTACCGCACGCACCGACGGAGAGACCACATTGAAACTAATCCCGGCCACTGGAGACAAAGGCACGGACGACATCTGGCCAAAGGATAAAGACCTGTGCATCAAGGCGTATAATGAATTAAACGCACATTATCCCCTCACTGGTGCCGACATAAGATTGACAAAACGCATCCCCACCGGGGCAGGCCTCGGAGGCGGGTCGGCCGATGCGGCATTCACGCTGAAAATGCTGAATGAAATATTTTCCCTCGGGCTCGGTCAGGAACAGCTTGCGGAACATGCGGCGCGCATAGGCAGCGACGTGCCTTTTTTCATATACAACAGGCCTATGCTGGCAACAGGGCGCGGGGAAATACTCGCCCCCATCGAAAATCCTGTCCCGGAAGGTTTCAAGATAGGAGTTGTAACGCCGGGAATACCGGTATCGACGGCGGAAGCATATTCCGGAGCCGTCCCGTCCATGCCGGAAACGAGGCTTCGCGACCTGATTGAAACCCTACCCTTGGAACAATGGAAAGGGCGCATCATCAACGACTTCGAAAACAGCGTATTCAAAAAGCACCCCGCATTGAAGGCAATCAAAGACTCGCTTTATGAGGCTGGAGCCGTGTACGCCTCCATGTCCGGTTCAGGCTCTGCGTTGTACGGGATATTTGCAGAATAAAAGGGGAGCGATGCCTGAACATTCAAGCACCGCCCCCGGCCTTAAAATTATAAAAGATCAACCGTATTTATCTATCTTTCACCGGCATGAAGCGCCAAAACAAGTCCCTACATGCTGTAAATGTACCACAAATCATAGAATCTGAATGAAACGACCACAAGCGCGACTATCACCAGTATCAGCCACGCAAACAACATCACTATGCCGGGATGCCATTTCGGGGACTTGAAAGAGAACATCAATTTGATTCCGCAGTAAATCATCCATATAAACGGGATCAGCACTATCAGATACAACAGTATCATGAACAACACACTATGTGTGAACGGAAGGACATAGGCATTGTAAAGCTGCATGAATTCAAAATCCGTCTCAAAAGCCACATAATCGTTGAACATCCTGACCCACAACGCTGTCAAAGACCCGAATATCAGTCCTGAAATACCCGTGATCAATACGATGCAGCCGAAGACCTTGGTGATGACCGAGGCTGCTACCGAGGACGAATGCCGGGAACGAACGCCGGAATCGCGCACGGCCTTGCCGGTACCTGCCGCCGACCTGTATCTGATACGCTCCTCTATCCCCGATATGTCCACCCCGCTGCCATACATGCGGCACTTGTCCTCCACCGTGACGGCGGCAGGCATGGATATGGCCAACGCCAGATACAATGCGATGACTACCACGAAAAAGATACCTTCCGTGAAAAATCCCATGGCAAACAGTATAAAGAAAAGCAAACGGATATATACCCTGTCTATGTCAAAGTACGCACCAAGGCCGCTGCACACGCCGAACAGCACTTTGTTGTCCCTGTCACGGTAAAGCCTCCTTGAGACGGAACCGCGGGGCTTTTTCCGCGGCTGCCCGTCAGCTTCCTCCGGCGAGCCGGAATCTATATCGGCTGGGCTTCCAAGGCGGCCTATCACCTCTTCCACCAGACCTATGTTTATTACTCCGTCATCCAATGTCTTTTCCTTGAACAGCTCGGCCATCCTTTCCTCGATGCCGTCCACCACTTCATCCCCTCCTTCCGAATCTTTGTAATGGGCATTGATATCGGCCAGATAAGCGCACAGCCTGTCGTATGCATCCTTCTCTATTGAGAACGGCACACTGGAAAGGCTTATTTTCTCCACTTGTTTCATGATTCTTACGTTTTAACAATATCCGTGTTTTTTCATCTGTTCTTTATTGAGTCTATCGAAGCCACTATTCCGTTCCACGCTCCGTCCAACTCCTCCAAATACTCCCGACCCTTGTCGGTAATGCTGTAATATTTGCGGGGCGGCCCCTGCGGCGACTCCTCCCAGCGGTAGGAAAGCAGGCCAAGGTTCTTCTGCCTTATCAGAAGGGGGTACAATGTCCCCTCAACGACTATCATATCGACATTTTTCAATTCGTTGATAATCGAAGATGCGTACTCATCACCTTTGCTGAGTATCAGGAGTATACAATATTCCAGAACTCCCCGGCGCATCTGTATCTTCGTATTTTCACTATTCACAGCCATGATCAATTGTTTTTATTGTTCCTGAACCTATTCAAGTTTTCAGCGGTCGGGGCGATACCCATCATCTCGCACTTCTGCACGGGCGTCCTCGCCACCGGAGCGATAATCAGCAGAACCAGGTAAATCCAGAAGCCTGCGGAACCCAGGAAAAGCAAGATCACCATCAACAGCCTGATGATGGCCGAATCTATGTCCAGATAGGCTCCGAGGCCGCCGCATACGCCGAACAGGATCTTGTCGTCAGGATTCCTGTACAGCCTTCTTCTCGGTTTGTCCATACGGTATTCCCAACGGCCCTCTTCCCCGTCGCCGCCATCGGAAGCCCCGTCATAGCCGCGATACGGCCCGTTAGGCATCCCGAGCTGGGAAATCACTTCATTCACAAGCCTTATATCCACTACGTTTCCAGTGCCCGCAAGACGGTCCGCGAATATGTCGGCAATCCGCATTTCCAGGTCGTCCATGACCTCGTCGGAGCCGTACGCCCCGCCCAATTCTTTCCTGAACGCGCCCAAATATCCGTTCAGCCGTTGGTAAGCATCTTCGTCCATCACAAAACTCCGCTTACCGATTCCAATGTTCAATGTTCTTTTCATGTTCTATCCAACGTCCTTTTAGTTTTCAAAATATTTGGTGCTGCAAATATATAAATAATTTTGAATACCTTGTATCGCAAAGTAGTAAAATTTTAAAAATTTTAAAACTGTAGGACACATGAGCGAGGGCAAACCTTCCCGCATATTTTTTCCATAAGAGAAGGGGCCGTGCCAAATTGACACAGCCCCTCACCTTATAATATATAAAAGTCGTTGAAAATCCTTTCCGCTTATTGAAATCAGTTTGCAGTGCTGTCCGCTGCATTGGTAGCCGGAGCCGCTCCGCCTGCATCGAAGGTAGCAGGGAAATCAGGCACGGCCGGGGTCGTATTGACCGACTCTATCTTCTTTGTGACATCAACCGATGCGCTGTTCCTGTCGGAAGTGAAGAAAGAGCAAACGATAGACAAAACCAAAACCACAGCGGCCAATATCCAAGTCAGTTTTTCAAGAAGATCCGCCGTCTGGCGCACGCCGAAAGTCTGGTTGCCGGCACCGAAATTGGCAGCAAGTCCGCCCCCTTTGCTGTTCTGGGCTAACACTACGAGTGTAAGCAGGACGCACGCGATAACAATTACAATTGATAAAGCTATATACATAATTAATTATTTTTATTGTTTCAATTTTTCAATAAGGGATGCAAAGTAAGCACTTTTTTCCGGATATAGCAAAATAAGTTTACTATAAACGTCTTCAGCCCTGTCAAAATAGCCTTGATCGGCATAAATTTCCGCCAAAGTCTCGGTATAAAAACGCATGTCGTCAAAAGGCTTGTCCGCCACCGCCCGCGTGCCGCCATCGTCTTCATCCCCGCTTTCCGCCCCGTTCCTGCCGAGGAATGAAAATATCCTGTCTTCCGGACGGAGCGAATCCAAATCCTCCCTGCTGAAATAGTCCCCGCCTATCACGACGACCTTCCTGTCACTGCCCGCCGGGGCGTTCTTTTCCTGTCCGTCCCGATGCCTGGCTTCCATTTCCGTAGCCTGCATAGCCCGCGAAAGCTCCTCCCTGATGCTTTCCGTAATGTCCGCATCCGCAAAATCCTTTTTTCCGGCGGAAGCACGGGTTATCTCATACAGGACAGCCCTCGACCAGACATTAAGCGCGGCCTTCTCCATCTCCGGCACCGACTCCGACCCCACAGGGGAAACACGTTTCGCGAGTTCGATATATGCCAAGGAGAACCACGGGACTTCGGAAAGAAGTTCCCTGAGCTGCTGCAACGGCATATCGTTCAGAATCTTCATGACAAATCTCCCGGGAACTTTTACCAGTTGGCCACAGTGGCATTGAAAATATCTTCGACTATCGTTTCAACTATAGTCTGGCAAAGAGAGCTCTGTACCGCGTCCAATGACTGCGTGGAATCATAGTCCTCGTAAGCCGTGAACGACTTGGCCTCGAAATTTTCCTCGGGATGCTTATTGTTGATGTAATACATCTTGACAGTTATCGTAAGCCTGTTCTGCGCCGCGACCTCATCGGCGGTCACGGCTGTGGCACGGACATCATAACCTGTTATCTCGCCGCCTACTTCCAGATCGCCGCCCTCGTCGAGCATTTCAAGGGAAGTCAGCTTGCGGTACTTGTCTATCAGCTCCTCGGTAAGCAGGTTACTGAGCTCCGGATTGACAAGCAAAGCCTTGTTTTCAATAAAATTGACCGTTATCGAATGCACGTCCGGCTGTATGGACGTACCCGAAAACGAATATATGCCGCATGATGTCGCGCAAACATACATGAATGAAAATGCTGACACACGCACGAGCCATTTCAAAAATGTCTTCATCACTACAATTTAATATTAAATTCCTTGATTTTCCTATACAATGTCCTTTCCGAGATGCCGAGTTCGTTTGCAGCCGCGCTCCTTTTGCCTCCGTTCCGTTTCAATGCCGCCTTTATCAGCTCTTCGTTTACTTCCTGTATGGACATAGGCCTCTTCTGGGCGTGGCTTTCCTCCGCAAAACCGTAATCTTCCACATTGATTGTCCCGTTGCCCGAATCTTTCCCGTCATAGTCCATCCGCGGCGGCGTCACGATCGGCTCGTCGTTATGCGGGGCAGGCAGTACCCTTGCAGGCAAAGCCGTCCCCCCGTCCCCGAATACAGCCGACTTGAGGTGATCCACATCGGCTTTGAGCTGATACAGTATCCTGTATATCATCTCTTTGTCGGAAGGAGAAAAAACACTGTCATTTTCATTCGCGCCCGCTACCGGGATCAGGGCTCCGCGGTCTTTCGGGATATACCGCTTCATTTCATCGCCCGAAATCTCCACTGTCTGCCTCGGGTCTGGAACCGACTCGAAAGCCGAAAGCTGTTCGGCGACATTTTTCAGCTGCCTTATATTGCCGGGCCACCTGTACTCTACAAGCATCTGTTTAGCCTGAGGCGAAAGTCTTATGCGGGAAGTACGGTATTTTTCCGAAAAATCCGCCAAAAACTTCCGGAAAAGCAGGTCTATGTCGCCCGGACGTTCCCTCAACGCCGGTATATATATAGGTATCGCATTGAGGCGGTAATACAGGTCGGCACGGAACTTCCCTTTCGCCACAGCGTCTTCGAGATGCACGTTGGTGGCGGCAATCACCCTCACATCGCACTTGAGCACCTGCGATGCGCCTACCCTGATGAACTCTCCCGACTGGAGCACCCTGAGCAGCTTGGCCTGGGAAGGAAGCGGCAGTTCAGCCACCTCGTCCAGAAACAGGGTCCCGCCGTCGGCTTCCTCGAAATAGCCTTTGCGTTTCTCGGCGGCTCCGGTAAACGCGCCTTTCTCATGCCCGAAAAGTTCCGAATCTATCGTGCCCTCGGGAATGCCGCCGCAGTTCACGGCAAAATACTTCGCATGCTTGCGCGCACTGTACTGGTGTATGATTTTAGGAATGGACTCCTTGCCCACTCCGCTCTCTCCCGTTACCAAGACGGTCAGATCTGTCGAAGCGGCCTTGTATGCAAGCTCGACGGCATAATTAAGCATCGCATCGTTGCCTACGATATCGAATCCGCTTTTTATCCTTTGTAATTCTTCCTGACTCAACATAACGCAAAGTTAAAAATATTTAAATCAAAAAAGATGCATTTGGATGAAAAAACAAATAATTATATATCTTTGTAAATTGTTGTAAAAGCTCCCTCGGGAAAGGGAAATGGAAAATGGATTTGACAATTATAAACCATAACGATTTTTATTATTATGAACAGAGTATTTAAAATGTTGGTGCTTGCTCTGGCTGGAGCAAGCATGATCGCTTGCAGCTCTCCAAAGAAGATGGCTGAAGAAGCTGCTAACGTTGTTGTTACCTGCGATCCTCAGGTACTTGAGGTAAAAGGCGGGAAAATCGATGCTGAAATCACGGTAGTCTGCCCTGCAGATTATTTTAACCCTAAAGCTATCCTTGAAGTAACCCCTGTCATCGTTTACGAAGGCGGTGAAGTTGCCATGAAGCCTTTCACATACCAGGGTGAAAAAGTAGAGGACAACTGGAAAGTCGTTGCAAAGGACGGCGCAACTGTAAAAGAGCATGTATCTTTCGACTATGTACCGGGAATGGAGCAGAGCCACCTCGAACTCAGGGGCGTTGTGAAATTCAAGAAGAAAGCTTACGAGACTCCTGTGATCAAAGTGGCCGAAGGCGCCAATACCACCTACATGCTTGCAAGCAAGCTGGCGAAAGTGGACTACATGCCTGACGCATACAAGGAAATCATAGAAGAGACCGAAGAGACTCAGATCATGTACACCATAAACAATTCGGTCGTACGTAACTCCGAGCTCAGGAAACAGGAAGTGAAAGACTGGAACGCAGCCCTCGAAGCCATCAAATCCGACGAGCGCAGGGAAATCACCGGAACAGACATCATAGCTTACGCTTCTCCTGACGGACCGGAAGACTTCAACAGCACACTTGCAGAAAAACGCGCAAAGACCGCTGACAAGGCATACGAAAAGATAACCAAGAAGAACCCTATCGACGCTCCTGTAAACGTACAGAACGTTTCCGAGGACTGGGAAGGCTTCCAGGAACTCGTTTCGGCTTCCAACATCGAAGACAAGGATCTTATCCTCCGCGTCCTCTCCATGTACAGCGACCCTGCTGTCCGCGAGCGTGAAATCAAGAACATGTCCGCTGTTTACAAAACTCTTGCACACGACATCCTTCCACAGCTCCGCCGCGCAAGGCTCATTGCAAACATTGAGTTCACCAACTATAGCAATGACGAGCTCATCGCCCTTATAAATGACAATATCGACATACTTGACGAGGAAGCACTCCTTCGTGCGGCTTCCATCAGCGGAGAACTCGCCGACAAGGCCACCATCTATGAGCAGGCTATTGAAAAATACGACAGCCAGCGCGCACAATACAACCTCGCTGTCGTAAGGTACTATGAGGGCAACATGGATGCAGCAGCAAACGAACTTGCAAAAGTCGAGAACCAGAACTGCTGCTACGTGAAGAACTTCAAAGGCGCCCTCGCACTTGCTGACGGCAACTGCGAAGAAGCCGCAGAAATGTTCAAGGCTGCAAACAACCAGACTTCAAAAGAGAACCTCGCTATCATCGACATCTACTCGGGTGACTATGCAGCTGCCCTCGCCAAACTCGAAGGCACTGACAACCACAACCTGAAGATAGCTTACATCCTCAACAACAGGCTGGACGACGCTTCAAAGGCCATCACATGCGAATGCCCTTATTCATCATACCTGAAAGCTATCATCGCCGCACGCAAGGGTGATGCTGAGGCTGTAAAGGCAAATCTTGCAAAAGTAGAAAATAACGAAAAACTCGCTGCAAGGGCTGCAAAGGACATCGAATTTGCACAGTACAGGTAGGATTTCTAACCGATGAGGATTAGAAAACACATAATTAAAGGCAGGAACGGCTGGAACACACTCGTTCCTGTCCTTTTTATATGCTGTTCCCTCATCTCCTGCTCGGGCAGGTTCGTAACCGCCGGTGAAAGTTCCGGCATAGACTCTCTGATAAACAGACTTGATTATCTCGCTCGCAAGAACGACTGGGACTCACTTTTCAATACCACTTATCCTATACTATCTGACAACGGGAAAAATAAAGACACATTGGAAATGCTGTCCCTGTCGGATGAGCCGGGAAAAAGCCATTCCTTACGCAAACGAAGCAGAGTCAATCATAATCTCCGAGAACCATATATCATATAGACCCATCATATCTACGATAAAAGCCGACATTTATTCAAATCTCGGGCAATCGGACAATGCCGAAGAATCGTACAGGACCGCATTGTCTTACGAAAGGTATGCGGAACCGGCCGTCGTTTCGCTTATATGTTTGAGGTACGGCAGACTCTGCGAAGAAAAAGGACTCTACGAAAAAGCCTCTTGCCTTTACGGGAAAGGTATCAGGACTTCCATTGAAAACGGGAACATGGAACTGAGGAGCGAGCTTTTCCTGAGGCTCGCGACGGTAGAGGACAGCCTCGGGAACGGGGAAAGCGCATTGGAAAATTACAGGAAATATTTCGTATCCTCCGACATGAGCAGGGAATGGGAACTTA
Source organism: Candidatus Merdivivens pullistercoris (assembly GCA_017694935.1). Taxonomy (GTDB): domain Bacteria; phylum Bacteroidota; class Bacteroidia; order Bacteroidales; family UBA932; genus Merdivivens; species Merdivivens pullistercoris. Next base: position 776 of record JADIME010000038.1, on the reverse strand, counting down.
ACGACCTGCGCATGTCTTACCAGCGGATTTCCCACGAGCACGAAATCCAGTCCAAAGAACTTGCCTTGTTGAAAGCCAACCGCCGCACGCTTTTCATCGCTTCAGGATTAGTCATATTCGCCATATTGTGCGCTTCGCTGATTGCACTGTACGGGAAACAGCGCAAGACATACAGGATCCTTGTGGACCAATATCAGGCATACCTTCAAAAAACCTCCGACAAGACCGCCGCGCAATCGCAAGAGGGCGACACGGCTTTGTGTGAAACCATTGAAAAGATGATGAAAGAAGAAAAAATCTTCCTGAGAAAGAACCTGACACTCGAAAGCATGGCAACCGAGGCCGGCACAAACCGCACATACCTTTCCAAAACCGTAAACTCGTTTTCAGGCAAGAATTTCAACAGTTACGTGGACAGTTACCGCATCCGGGAGGCTGTAAGAATCATCGAGGAGTCTCCGAAAGAAGCGGTATTCAAACAAATCGCCGAGGCCGTCGGGTACAATTCGGTACCGGTTTTCTACAAGGCATTTTCCAAAGAGACAGGCCTTGCCCCAGGGAAATACCGTGACGAACTGCTGCGCCGCGCCTGATGACACGGACGGTTCCCGAAGATTTCATCCGCCTGAAAAACTTCAGATGGCGTTAAGAAGCTGTTTAAAATTTTTTCTCAGAACATTTGAGACAGGCTTCCGCGCAGGTTTTTGTCGTTTTTTGAGGAGAATAGCAGCGCTATTTTACGATAAAAACGGCGAAAACGTGCCGGAAGGATGCCA
>JADIME010000037.1 GCA_017694935.1 Candidatus Merdivivens pullistercoris | reverse complement strand
GCAAGACACTGGACTACACCATGAGCGGACAGGAAAGCGTCACCATAACCAAGCCTGACGGCTGGCGTGCTTCGATAGAGGCCGAAGGCCTTGTAATCACCGCCCCTGTCGCTGAAAACGAATTTGCCGAGACCGAGGGCGTTATCAGCGTGATACTCATCTCTGCAAACGGACAGAGTTTCATGGCCGAGCAGCAGGTAGCCATAGGCTCGTCTCAGGAAGTTCAGGCACCGAAAATCGGCGATTACTATTATTCTGATGGCACATGGAGCGACGGAGGCTTGATTTCCATAGACTTGGACGGGCTCAATCCTGTATGGGCGGAAACTAAACCCGCCCCTGTCGATGGCAAACAGGTGATTGGCATCGTCTGCCAGACTTTCCGTGAAAGGATTGCCGACTCAGACTATGAAGCGGGGTATACCCATGGATATGTGATGGCCATACGTAATGCTCACGGTCCGGACAAAAATACGACAATGTGGTCATTGGACTATTCTTTCGACTGTCTTGACGGCATGACCCTTTCAAGTTCATGGTATCAGAATGTCAATGGCTATTATGAGACTATGACAATAAAAGAAACGTACGGAGACAATCTGTCGCAGATGCCGGCTTTCGATTGGACACTCAATGCTTTTTCACTTCCGGCACCTGAGGGAACGAGCGGTTGGTTCCTGCCGAGTACAGGACAACTTTGGGATATGATAGCCAACTTCTCTGGACATGAAGTTGCCGAAGTCATGAAGGAGTGGTCTACGCAAGATCTTAATGCCGCATACGGCTATGCAAGCGAGACTGTCAGCTATGATGTCGTGGCACAGTTCAATTCTGTAATGTCAATGATTCCTGCGGATCAAAAAGAAGAAATATTCGTGACACACGATTATTATAGAACTGCTACAATTTGGGCCTCTACCCCTCGAAGTCTGGGAGAAACGGCCTGCGTAATTAATTTAGGCGACAACGGGACTATTGAACTGTATGAGGAATACCAAGACGGTGATTATATAGCAAGACCGATACTGGCGTTCTAAGAGACTGCTTGAAATTTTTAACAGTTTTTGACCGTCCCGGCGAGAAAAATGATTTTCGCCGGGATTTTTTATAGAAAATATTTATCTTTGGGCAAATAATTGAAAAATATGAGCGACAAAGTCATTATTATTCCTACTTATAATGAGAAGGAGAATATCGAGAAAATAATCCGCAAGATTTTCTCGCTTGAAGGCGGGTACCATATATTGATCATAGACGATGGTTCTCCGGACGGGACCTCGGACATAGTGAAAAGGCTTCAGGGCGAATTTCCCGAATCGCTTTTCATCGTGGAAAGAAAAGGCAAGCTCGGTTTGGGTACGGCTTACATCACAGGTTTCAAATGGGCTCTGGCTCATGGATATGAATATGTTTTCGAGATGGATGCGGATTTCTCGCACAACCCCGACGATTTGTCGAGGCTGTACGAAGCATGCCATGACGGAGGGGCGGATTTGGCCATCGGGTCGAGGTACTGCAACGGCATCAGTGTCATCAACTGGCCGATCGGAAGGGTGATAATGTCTTACTACGCATCTGCATACGTGCGTACCGTACTCGGAATGAAGATATACGATACCACGGCAGGCTTCAAGTGTTATCGTCGCAAGGTGCTTGAAACCATCGACCTTGACAATATCCGCTGCAAAGGCTACGGTTTTCAGATAGAAATGAAGTACAATGCATACAGGCTCGGGTTCAATATAAAAGAAGTACCTATCATATTCATGGACCGCAAAGAAGGCACATCCAAGATGAGCAGCGGTATTTTCGGAGAGGCGTTCTGGGGCGTGATAGCCATGAGATTCAGGAAAATCAGGCCTAAGAAACAGTTGTAACCTTTTAAGGATAAAATGATGATATTGATAAAGAACGTCAGGATAGTCTCCCCTGACGGTATCCATCGCGGGCAGGTTCTTGCGGACGGCAACGGATTCATAACTGATGTCATTTATGCCAGACAGCCATCGGACATAGAGGCCGATACGGTTTATGACGGCAGGGGAATGCTGCTCATGCCTGGGATTATCGACACGCATGTGCATTTCCGCGACCCGGGTCTCACACACAAAGGCGACATATTTACCGAAAGCCGGGCTGCAGCGGCGGGCGGAGTGACTACCGTGTTCGACATGCCGAATACCCTCCCGCCTACTGTAACCGAAAAGGATCTTGATGATAAAATAAGGGAGGCGGCTGAAAAATCCTGTATCCGCTGCGGTTTCTTCATCGGTGCCACGGAGGAGAATGCAGGACGTCTCAACGGTTTTCCGAATGCATGCGGCATCAAACTGTTTCTCGGATCTACCACAGGCAATATGGTTCTTGAACGGCAGGAATCCATTGAAAAAGTTTTCCGTCAGAGGGAACATGTGGTAGTCGTGCATTGCGAAGATGACGGGATCATTTCGGAAAACATGCACAAGGCCGTGGAAAAATACGGTGACGACATTCCTTTCAGGATGCATCCGTACATACGAAGCCGCGAGGCATGCATAAAATCCACAGGCTATGCCCTTGATCTTGCGGTAAAATACGGCACAAGGCTCCACATCGCCCACGTAAGCACAGCCGAAGAAGTGAAAATGATAGCCCGTGCCAAGCGGCACAATCCTGACATTACGGCGGAAACCAGCGTCAATTATCTATGGTTCGACGATTCCGCCCTCGATTCCGGAAATGAAAATATTTATGACATCAAAAAGGCTTTTGTCAAATGCAATCCCGCCATCAAGACGGCCAAAGACAGGAAAGCGCTTTTGAAAGCCGTGACGGACGGCACGATAGATACCATTGCCACGGACCACGCCCCTCACCTTGAATCTGAAAAAGACAGGCCATACGCCAAAGCCCCGTCGGGGATGCCGTCCATACAGCACTCGTTGCAGATGATGCTCAGCATTTCCGAAAATGTCCCGGAACTGACTGTCGGGAGGATCGTAGACTCGATGTGCGGCCGTCCCGCCGAAATATTTTCATTGCATGACAGAGGACGTATCGCAAAAGGGTTCCGTGCGGATTTCGTGCTCATGGATCCGGACCGGTACGTCAGGGTTGTCAGACAGTTGCCTCAAATCCCAGAGAACGATCTCGGTTATTCGGTGATAGCTTACAAATGCGGCTGGTCCCCTATTGAAGGGGAAATCCTCCGGGGAGAAATTCTGGCGACATTCGTAGGCGGAAAACAGGTTTATGGAAAGTAATCTATCTTGTTGAAATTTGAACTATTGATGAAAATGAGAAATACAAAAATCCTTTTACTGAGAATCATATCCGCATTTTTCCTGATCACCTGCATGTCCGCCTGCAAGGACGGGGACATCAAAAACAAGGACATCATAGGCTATCTGCCATCCAAGCCGGATTATACCGAAGAAGATTCATGGTTTTCCGCCCCGGCATACGGCGAAGGCGAAGCGATCGCGAATGTATTTTACATAGCCCCTACATGTATCTGGGACTGGGAGGACAGCACGGGAGGGCTATGCCATTTCATGGACATATCCAATGAGGGACAAAGGAAACTTGTCACGGACAATTCTCTTTTCCTCGCTTCGATGCTGCTCGGCAAAGACTGCGACTTTTATGCACCGTTCTACCGCCAGCTTACGATGGACACATGGATGGAGGATGAGAAAACCATATCCGAGAGGTTCTCCTACGCGATGGATGACATTTACGATGCCTTTGAATATTTCATCGTAAACATAAACGGCGACAGGCCTTTTGTCATAGCCGGCCACAGCCAGGGGGCGAAATGCGTGATAGAACTCCTGAAAAACAGTTTTGACTCTCGGACATACGGCAAGCTTGTAGCGGCGTATGTGTTCGGTTATCCGATTTCGCAGGAAGAAGCGGATGGATATCCTTTCCTGAAACCCGCACAAGGCTCTTCCGATACTGGAGTGACAATAGCTTTCAACTCTATATCAAAGCCTGAGGCCACTTCGGCAATGTTTGAAGGCAATGCCGTATGCATCAATCCTTTGAACTGGAAGACCGATTCGACCTACGCCCCTGCTTCCATGAACGCCGGAAGTGTTTTCTTCAACTCCGACCGCACATCGGACACCCTCTTCAACCAAGTCGGCGCAAAGCTCGACGAGCAACTGAAATCCCTGATAATAGACGGGCTAAATGATGACGATTACTTTGTCGAGAGCGTATCCTCCATCTTCCCTAAAGGCAACTACCATATCCAGGAACTAAACCTGTACTTCCTTAACGTCCAGGACAATCTGAGGCAGCGGGTGCAGGGTAGTGTTTCACTGCAATACCTGTTTTAACGGGTTATTTTGAACTGTGTTACCTTTTCCCTTTTGTAGTAGCGGCCACGCATGTTAGATGCCAATATGTTGGTAGTCAGCCGCTAATGTAAGAAGCACTGTGGCCTGAGGCATGTTTTATACAGCCCTCAGGCCACAGTGCTTCTTATATAATCTTAGTATAAGTTGGTGATTAATATCACTTAGCCAATAAACTTGCGTGGCCTGGTCTCAAAAGCGGACAACCTTGAAAGCCCAGACCGGACAACTTTTAAACAGCTTCTTATTTCTGTGTGCGCTCTTTCTTCAGCCTTTCGGTAAGCAGGGGAACTATCTTGTTAAGGTCGCCCACTATGCCGAGGTCGGCCACGTTGAAGATAGGTGCGGACTTGTCCTTGTTCACTGCAATGATGAGGTCGGACTCTTCCATGCCGGCAAGGTGCTGGATGGCTCCTGAAATACCGAGCGCGAAATACACGTCAGGGCGCACGGTCTTTCCGGTCTGGCCTACCTGACGGTCATGATCCATGATTCCGGCATCCACCATTGACCTTGAAGAAGAAACTTCCGCGTCAAGGGTATCCGCAAGGGCACGGAGTTTTTCAAAACCTTCCTTGCACCCTACCCCGCGGCCTCCGGACACGAGGATCTTCGCCTCGGAAATATCTACGGCGCCTTTGTTTATCTTCACGTTTTCAAGCAGGCGTACCTTGAACTTGGACGGGTCGAATACCGGCCTGAAACGTTCTACGGTGCCTTGACGCCCCGGTTGCGGTGCTGTCTTCTGCATCACTCCCGGCCTTACCGTGGACATCTGCGGCCTTGTTTCAGGTGACATGATGGTAGCCATCAGATTTCCTCCGAAAGCAGGACGGGTCATCATTAGGTCCTTGGTCTCTTCCGAGATTTCAAGTTTGGTACAGTCGGCAGTCAGACCGGTGCAAAGCCTTGCCGCCAATTTCGGCGCAAGGTCACGGCCTATCGTAGTGGCTCCGAAAAGCACGATGTTGGGCTTTTCGGCGTTGATTACCTGAGAAACAGCCTGCGAGTATTGCTCTGTAAGGTATTCTTCCAGTTCCGGCTCGTCTACAACGATGACCTTGTCGGCGCCGCCTTCGATCAGAGCCTGTGCCTTGGATTCTATACCGCTGCCGGCCAATATGGCCACGACCTTCTCGCCGAGGGCCGCTGCAAGATCCCTTGCCTTGCCGAGAAGTTCCATTGCCACAGGCTGGATCACTCCTTCCCTCTGCTCTGCAAAAACATAAACGTCTTTATATAAAGTCTTATCCATTTTCTTACTGTTTTTCCAATCGTTAAAGAATATATTTCTCTTTTAGTTTCGACACAATCAAATCGACAGCTTCTTCCGGAGTGACTTCATATACCTCGCCGGCTTGTTTGAGACCTTTGGCAAAAGCCTTGAAGACCTTTGTCGGAGAGCCTTTCAGTCCGAGTTTGGATTCGTCTACATCGATCTTGTCGGCAGTCCATATCTCGACTTCGCGGCTGTATGCTTCCACGATACCGTGAACGGACATGTATCTCGGTTTGAATGCCGATGCCAGGACAGTAAGAAGTATAGGCATCTCCGTTTCGAGAAGCATGTACCCTTCTTCTGTTTCCTTTTTTATGCGGAGTGTCTTGTTTCCGTCATACTCCAGACCGGCAACGTATGAAATGTGCGGAAGCCCGAGGTGTTCCGACATTTCAGGTCCCACTTGGGCCGTATCCCCGTCTATTGCCTGGCGGCCAGTGATAATCAGATCATAGTCCAGCATCCTGAGCGCACCTGCCAGAGCATTTGAGGTCGCAAGAGTGTCGGCACCGGCAAAACGCCTGTCTGTCAATAGTATGGCTCTGTCGGCACCCATTGCGAGGGCTTCACGGAGCATATCATCGGCCTGAGGCGGGCCCATCGTTATCACCGTAACATGCGCGCCGAACCGGTCCTTTAGGCGAAGAGCCAATTCCAGTCCGCCCTTGTCGTCAGGATTCATTATGCTCGGAACACCGTCACGGATAAGCGTTCCGGTAACAGGATTTATCTTTATCTCCGTAGTGTCCGGAACCTGTTTTATACAAACTACTATATTCATTTCAAGTATTTTCTGTTAAGTATCGTTAAACTTATCCTATTTTTTGAAGAGTTTTCCGGCGATGACCATCCTCTGGACTTCCGAAGTTCCTTCGTAAATCTCGGTGATTTTTGCATCCCTCATCATGCGTTCTACCGGGTATTCCCTTGTATAACCGTATCCTCCGTGGAATTGTACAGCCTTTGTGGTCACTTCCATTGCGGTCTCGGCCGCGAACAGCTTGGCCATTGCCGCATCTGCCGAATACGGAGCCTTCATGTCTTTCTTGAAAGCCGCGCTGCGCACGAGCAGGCGTGCGGCCTGGACCTTGGTTTCAAGGTCGGCCATCTGGAACTGAGTATTCTGGAAAGCCGAGATGGATTTTCCGAACTGCTTGCGCTCTTTTGTATATTTCACGGTCTCGTCCATTGCTCCCTGTGCGATTCCGAGTGCCTGTGCCGCAATGCCTATACGTCCTCCGTCGAGGGTTTTCATGGCGATTCCGAAGCCCCCGCCGAGTTTACCGAGAAGATTGTCCTTTGGAATGCGGCAGTTTTCGAAAATCAATTCGCATGTGGCGGAACCGCGGATGCCGAGTTTTTTCTCTTTTTTGCCGAAAGAGAACCCTGGAGTGCCTTTTTCCACGATGAATGCCGAAATGCCCTTTGTCCCGAGGGATTTGTCGGTCATGGCGAAAATCACGTAAACATGCGCGTAACCGGCATTGGTGATGAAAATCTTGTTTCCGTTCAGCACCCATTCTTCCCCGTCAAGAACGGCCGTGGTCTGCTGTGCGGAAGCGTCGGTACCGGCGTTCGGTTCGGTAAGTCCGAATGCGCCGAGCCACTCCCCGCTGCATAGCTTGGGAAGATATTTCATTTTCTGCTCTTCGGTGCCTTGTTCCAGTATAGGGGCAACGCAAAGCGAAGTGTGCGCGGAAAGCATCACACCCGTAGTGGCGCAATTGCGGGACAGTTCTTCCACAGCCATCGTGTACATCAGATTGGTACCGCCGGCGCCGCCGTACTGTACAGGAACAGGGATGCCGAACAGGCCGATGCTTTTCATCTTTTCGACAGTTTCCAATGGAAACCTTTCCTGCTCATCTATCTCTGCGGCGAGAGGTGCGACTTCCTTGTCCGAAAATTCCCGGATCATCTGGAGGAAAAGCGCCTCTGTCTTCGTCAAGTCAAAATTCATATTGAAAATGTTTATAAGTTAAAAATTAAGCCTTCAAAGCTTGGTAAAGTTTTCGGGAAATGCCTGTGTCCTATACAGTCATGCCGCCGTCCACGCTCAATGTCGCCCCGTTTACGTATGAAGCCTCGTCGGAAGCGAGATACAGGTAGGCGTATGCTATATCCATAGGATCCCCGAGACGGCCGACAGGCACTTTCGCCTTCATACCTGCAAGGACTTCCTCAGGCATTGCTGCAACCATGTCGGTAGCGATGAAACCAGGGGCTACGGCATTCACGGTGATGCCCTTACGTCCGAATTCGCGTGCAAGTGTCTTTGTCATGCCGATGATGCCGGCCTTTGTGGCCACGTAGTTGGTCTGTCCGAAGTTGCCGTAAAGTCCTACGACCGATGATGCGTTTACTATCCTTCCGTAACCGGCTGCAAGCATGTATTCGGAAACGGCCTTCGTGCAGTAGAACACTCCGGTAAGATTGACATTTATCACTTCCTGCCACTGCTCTACAGTCATTTTCTTCATTGTGCTGTCGCGGGTTATGCCGGCGTTGTTGATGAGGATGTCTATTTTCCCGAAACGGTCATAAACCTTTTTCATCCCGGTCTTCACTTCCTCGAAATCACTTGTATCCACCTTGTCATAGGCTATTTCAAGTCCCTGTCCGGCAGCTGAACGGACAAATTCTTCGCCGCGTTTCTCACTGCGTCCCCAAACGGTGACCTTGGCTCCCTCTTTCGCAAAAAGCAGGGCCGTTGCGGCTCCTATACCGGCAGTACCGCCTGTAATGACAGCCACTTTATTTTCCAATCTGTTCATATCACAATTTTTTAAAATTATTTTCAATAAAAATTTTTAAATCCGAATACGTTAAATGAACTCTCCGTCATGCTTGAGCATGGCTGTTCCGCTGATGCATTCCTTTCCGGTTTCATCGTCCGTCAAGGAACAGTTCACAATGCCTATGTGTTTTTCACGCTTGATCTCGGCCACTTCGAAGCGTGCGGTATAATCCCTGTCCACATACACCGGAGCAAGGAATTTCATCTGCTGCGACATGTAGATAGTCCCAGGTCCCGGGAAATCCATGCCGAATACCTTTGAAAATACCGATGCCGAAAGAAAACCGTGTACTATAGGGCGCTTGAACATCGTTTTAGCCGCATATTCAGGATCGAGGTGGATAGGGTTGCAGTCGCCGCTTACTTTGGCGAAACCTATCACGTCTTCCTGGGTATAGCGTACTTTCTGTTCGAATTTGTCTCCAACTTCAATCATGTCAGCACATAGGTTTTAAGTCAGGTGATACAATGAGTTTCGGCTCGGTAGCTGCCTGTACTTCCTCTACCGTGAATTCAGGGTTTATTTCTACCAGCTCTATTCCCTGTGGAGTGATGTTCATGACACCCATTTCGGTGATTATCATGTCCACCTGTCCTGCAGCCGTCAATGGAAGGTTGCATTCCTTGAGGATTTTGAATTTGCCCTTGTTGGTGTGTTCCATAGTCAGGATGACCCTTTTGGCCCCTACTACCAGGTCCATTGCGCCTCCCATTCCCGGAGTAAGTTTTCCCGGGATGATCCAGTTGGCAAGGTTGCCTTTTTCATCAACCTGCATCGCCCCCAGGAATGTGGCGTCCACATGTCCTCCGCGTATGATGGCGAATGATTCGGCCGAATCGAATGTGGAAGCTCCGGGGTTGAATGTGATGAATCCTCCGCCGGCATTGATGCGCTCCGGATTTTCCTCGCCCTGTGCAGGCGCGGGTCCCATGCCCATGACACCGTTTTCAGACTGCAATGTCACGGATATCCCTTCCGGAAGATAGTCCGGTATCATGGTCGGCAAACCTATGCCGAGATTGACGACATCCCCGTCATGTAATTCAAGAGCCGCCCTGCGGGCGATAGTCTCTCTTATCTGATTTTTATCCATAATATAAAAATTTTAATGATTGTCCTTGTTATTCCGGTTCATTCCCCTTTTCACGAATTCCTGGGCTATGAACGAAGCCACGTCGTCGGCGTATGTGTTCATCCCGAAGCCTGCGTCGTAACCGAGCTCTTTCGCCAGTTCGTGCGTTATCCTCGGGCCTCCGCATATCAGGAGCATCCTGTCCCTGAGGCCTTCGGCTTCCATAAGCTCAACCAATTCGGTAAGGTTCTTTATGTGTATGTCCTTCTGTGTCACTGTCTGCGATACCAGAAGCGCGTCCGCTTTCAGTTCCATTGCCTTGGCAAGAAACTCGTCGTTGGGAACCTGGCTCCCAAGATTGTAAGCGTCGAACATTTCATAACGCTCCAGCCCGTAATGCCCCGCATAGCCTTTCATGTTCATGATGGCATCGATTCCCACGGTATGGGCATCGGTGCCGGTGCTCGCGCCGACTACAACCAGCTTGCGGCCGATATTTTCCTTTATATAACGGTCGGTCTCATCCATGTCCATTACCGAAGTTTCTACCTTGGGCACGTATATGGAAGAATAATCGACCGTATGCGTGCAGCTTCCGTAACAATTGAAAAATGTGAAGCCTTCGGTAAGTTCACGGTAGAATACCACCTGGGGATTTTCGAGCCCCATCTTGCGGAGCAATTGCTTTGCCGCTTCAACGGCCTCCGCTCCGGCCGGTACGGGAAGCGTGAAACTCAGCTGCACTTTCCCGTCATTCATAGTGTCGCCGTAAGGCTTAATCTTGGCAAGGTCAAGTGTCTTGTCGAAATCCTTTGCCTGCATCGAATATAAACCGCCACTCATATTATTTCCTGTTTTTCATCAATTCAATAAACGGATTCGAATAGCGTTCCCCTTTCAGGCATACTCCTTCGAGTCCCTTTCCTCCTGTCTTAGGCCGTTTTACATCCGCAAATATGCCTTTTTCCAAAGCTGCGAACAGGCCTTCCTTATTCATCTTTTCAAGCAAGTCTATGGCATCGTCAAGCACTTTTTTCGCCCTTGAACGGACTATGCCGCCTTCCCGGAACTCCATTTCCTCGCCGATGTCTTTCATGTTGTTGAAGATGTACTTGGCATTTTCGATGGAAAGATACCTGTCTGACATGAAAGGAGTATGTATGGCCTCTGTCGGCATTCCGAGCAATTGTATGCCCTGGTGTGTCCAGATGCCGACCATGTTGAAAAGCGCGTCCTGGATATGTCCGCGGAAAATGTTTCCGGTCATGAATTTCGTAGGAGGCATGTATTTCAACGTGGCCTTAGGGAAGATTTCCCTTGTCATTTCCGCCTGTGCGAGTTCATAGAGGAAGCCGTTTTCGAGCATCGGATCCATCTCAAAGGCGTGTCCCAGTCCCATCTGCTCTTCTGGAAGGCCGGCAAGCAATGCCAGCTGTTCGTTTATCAGGTCGGAGGCCAGGACGGTATGTGCGGCTTCCACGGCATCCGCCGTAGTAAGATAATTGTCCTCACCGGTATTGATGATGACACCGGCGTATCCGTTTATCACCCTTGAAAAATACTGGTCCACGAGCGTCCTTTGCATATTGATGTCCCTGAAAAGTATGCCGTAGAGGGCATCGTTCAGCATTACATCCAGTCCTTCGAAAGCTCCCATTATGGCTATTTCGGGCATGCAAAGTCCGGAGCAGTAGTTGCATAGCCTTATGTAGCGTCCTACCTCCTCGCCTGTTTCGTCAAGGGCCTTGCGCATGATGCGGAAGTTTTCCTGCGTGGCGAATGTCCCGCCGAAGCCTTCGGTCGTCGCTCCGTAAGGAACATAGTCCAACAGGCTCTGTCCTGTCGTCCTGATCACGGCGATAATGTCCGCGCCCTGACGTGCAGCGGCCTGGGCCTGTACTACATCTTCATAGATATTTCCGGTGGCCACTATCACGTATATGTACGGTTTTGGACCTTCTCCCAAAGTCTTCAGGTAAGTTTCACGGCGGCTGCGGCGTTGTTTGATCCTGTCGAGGCTATGCTGCACGATCGGCTCTAAAATCTTTTCTCTCTCCTGTCCGGAAGCCACGCCGCATTCAAGAAGGTCTATTTCCGAAGATGCGATCTTTTCAGCTATTTCCTGCGGGGACAGGCCATACTGCGCCATCGCGTTGGCGATATGGAACAAAACGCCGTCTGACAATGCGTTGCGTTCTTTCAAATGCTCAACGACCACATTAGGAAGAGGAACCCCGTTGGCATCAACGCCATCGATGCCCATGAGACGGCACAGAGTCCTTTCCACGGCTACGGTCGTATAGTTGTTTACAAAATTCTGGACATCCTTGGCAATGGAGCCTGCAAGGGACCTTGCATGTTCCACTTTTCCGAAGTCCAATCCTAATTTTCCTGCCATATTTATTTCTTTAATTTTATAAATTATCTCTTTTCCACGAATTTGTACGCCAGTTCCATCCATCTTCGGTCGGCTCCCAGTCTTCTTGCCGTGTCTATGGCTTCATGCGGCACGCCCGCTTCACCGGCATCGATTATCGAATAGTCCATCTTCCCGTCCATGTATCCCTTTACCCTCATGCACCGGCATTTCACATCCGGGGTATCATAGTGCGTGGTTATCACGGTGACAGTACCCATTTCCTCCAAAATGACAGTCAATGCGGATACCAAAGCCGTGCCTTCCACCGGATTGGTAGTCCTTGCGGGCTCGTCGATGAGGGCGAGTGTCTTTTTGCCAGAACGGGATGCTTCTATGACCTTTTCGATTGATTTTATCTCACCTGCAAACGACGACAGTCCTTCAGTGCTCGATTCCGCGTCCCCGCTGACAAGGAATATGTCTTCCATGACGGATACCCTTGCCGACGTGGCCGGAACCGCAAAGCCGAATTGTGTCAGGTACTGGGCAAGCGCAAGCATCTTCAACAGTACGCTTTTGCCTCCCATGTTGATTCCCACGAGCAGTGTCGGGCCTTGCGAGAAGGAAAAATCTATCGGCTGGAAGTTCTTGCCTTCTTTTTCAAGCCGTGAGGCTATTTCAGGATGATACAGACCTTCGTAGCTCCCGGCCTCCCGCTCGGATACTATTTTCGGAATCACGTAACCCTTGTCTTCCATCATTTTTGCCTTTGCGACGACAATGTCAAGCAAGGCCAATGACGAAAGCGCGCCGGAAAGCCGCTCCGCGAATCCCTTTGCCCGGGATGATATTGCGGCACGTATGGATGCTTCCAGTCCGGACGCTTCAACGTATGCTTCTTCCTTGTCCCGTCCGTCTGAATGCCGTATCCTGTTACGCAGGGCCGCCAGCTCGGGACTGTATGAGTCGTAAATATAAAACGAATTAATGCGCAGCCCGTCCGGATCAAGTATGTCTATCAACGCTTCCAGATCATCCGGGACAGGCAACTTGCATTCGGACTTGTCACTGCACAGGCTTAACGTTCCGAGTTTTGTCCTCACTTTGGAGGATATCAGGGCCAGATGCTTGATTTCGAACAGTTCAATGTCGTCCAGCACCTCCCCGTTTCCGAGCCTGGCTATGGTCGGGCCTATGTCGTGCAGTTGGCAAAGGTTTGCGATGATACACTCATAGACATCGGCGTCATCCAGAATGCGGACGGCCTCCAGCATAGACAGGTAGGAAGAACGGATCTCCTCGCCGGATTCCATCATGCATGTTTCGAGCAACATTCTCCTCGCCACGCCGGAACATAGTTCCAATTGCTCGAAACAGTAACGGATCCCGCATTTGGAATCTACTATGTCTTTGAATCTTATCATCTTAAAATCATTAAAAACTATTCCGCGCCACCCGTTGTCCTGAACAGGTCGTATACCGGCACCGGCAGTACCTCTTCCAGCCGTCCGCGCAGTCTGTCCGGATCGAGCGACATCCCGTTCGGGGAAACCGGATTTATGCATACGGCAAGAAGCCTGACGGAAGCGAGCATCTCCAATTTCAACCCCAAACGTTTCATCAGCAACATTTTTTCGGGAGAAATGAATACTTTCGTAAAATCTTTCGCCACAATCGCGAACCCGTCTTTGGCCCCGTCCGAAACCAATCTGTCCACAATCCGGTCGGTGACCGCTCCTGCCACGAATATGCCTTTGTGCCCGGCCGCCAGACTGGTCTTTACCTGCGACAGGGACAAGGCAGATGCCGTTTCTTCTATCTGTTCCGCATTGCCGTCGGCATCGATTGTCCACAGTCCGGTTTCGACATCCTGAAGCCTGTCGGCACATTTGCCTTCGTACTTGTCCGACAGGATGATACTGACAGTATGCACGGTTTTCCGTACTAACTCGTTCATATTTGCGCTCAAGGCCGCCCCTGTCGAAAGCACCATCGCCTCGCTTATCGCTGGAGACGCGGATGAAAGCCTTGAAATCGCCCCGTCAATCAGGGTAAGTCCGGCGCCGAATGAATGCATCCTTCCGATCCAACGGGCAAGCCCTTTTCCGGTAGAGGGGCCGGACAGCATGATTTTGCCGTAATCCAATGCCCTCGCGGTGACTACCCGTCCCAATGCGGTGCTTTCATCGTCTACATCCAAAAGTTCCGACAGGATGTGCCTTTGCCTGTAATGTTTTTCCGAAGTCGAAAACATCATGCCTTCCCTCAGGAAGATCTCGGGCTTGTGCGTTCCTGTCACTATATCCGTCGTTTCCCCGTCCACTCCTATCGAAGTGACGGCGACGGTAAGTCCTTCCAACGGAAGATTCTTGATGATGTAGTTAAGGCACTCCGTCTTGCCTGTGTTCTTTTCCATGCCTACGACAGAAACGGAGTGCGACTTCACTATATCATCTATCAATGTCATTTTTTATAATTGTGAGCCCTTTCCACCCTTTCAAGGCGGGCTGGTTCAATCGACATTTCCTTTCCTTCAAGCAAGGATTCCACACCTTCGGTGCGCAGGCCTTCGCATTCCGGACAATGGCAGTTCTCATACTCCATAGGCTCGGTGTACGTGGTTATCACGCCCTCGAAATTCCTGAGGACTACCTTGCCCGGTGCCTGTGAAATGAGATACTGAGGCATCACAGGGATTTTCCCGCCTCCGCCAGGGGCATCGACTACGAATGTCGGCACGGCGAATCCTGAAGTGTGTCCCCTCAATGACTCGATAATCTCTATGCCCTTTGAAACAGGGGTACGGAAATGCTCCAGTCCCATGGAAAGGTCGCACTGGTACACGTAATAAGGCCTTACCCTCATCTTGACAAGTCCGTGTACGAGCTTGCGCATTACTCCCACGCAGTCGTTCACGCCTCGAAGCAGCACGCTTTGGTTGCCCAGAGGTATGCCGGCATCGGCAAGTTTCGCACAAGCGGCGGCCGACTCTTCGGTAAACTCGTTAGGATGGTTGAAATGAGTATTGAGCCATATCGGATGGTATTTTTTCAGCATGTTCACGAGGTCATCCGTAATCCTTTGCGGACAGACTACCGGCACTCGCGAACCTATCCTTACTATTTCGACATGAGGAATCTGCCTCAAACGCGAAATGATGTATTCCAGACGGGCATCGCTTACCATGAGGGCGTCTCCGCCTGAAAGCAGCACGTCCCTTACCTGAGGGGTCTTTTCTATGTATTCAAGTGCCTTTTCCACCCTTTCATGAGAACTTTCCGCATCCGTATGCCCTGCAAAACGCCTTCTTGTGCAGTGACGGCAGTACATTGAGCACATGTCCGTGATAAGGAGCAGAACCCTGTCCGGATACCTGTGGGTAAGCCCGGGTACCGGAGAGTCCACGTCCTCGTGCAGAGGGTCGAGCTGGTCGGCCGCCACCCTGTGTGTCTCGTATATGGTAGGCACTGCCTGACGGCGGATCGGATCGTGCGGGTCGTCCGGATTGATAAGCGATATATAATAAGGTGTAATCGCCATCCTGAGCGTTTTCAGGGTCTGGCGCACCCCTTCTTCCTCTTCCGGGGTAAGGTTCACGTATTTTTTTAAATCCTCTAATGTCTCTATCCTGTTCTTTACCTGCCACCGCCAGTCATTCCACTGCTCGTCGGTGACATTCGGGAACAATTCTTTCCTTCTCGATACGTTCATATCCGACATGATTAAGCGTAAAGTTCAGTGAAAATCTTCCTGAGTTTCTCGCTTTCGCGGAGAATCTGGAGCGTTATTTCGGCATGTCCTTTTGTATAGCCGTTGCCGATAATCATTGTCACGTCGCTTCCTACGCCTTCCGCACCGAGGGCCGCCTTGGTGAAGCTGGTAGCCATCGAGAAGAAATAGACGAGACCGTCATTCTTGGTGCAAAGGATAGAAGTCATCTCGGTATCGGGTATGTTCACATTGTTGATGGTGAGGTCGCACATCTTGCCGTCCGTAAGCTGTTCGATCTTTTCCATTACAGGGACAGGCTGTGTGGCATCCGCGGAGAACACATAGTCACAGAAACCGAGTTCCTGAAGCCTCTTGGTACTCTTTTCGCTGTGGCAAAGCCCGATGACCTTTCCTGTAACGCCTGCGCGTTTCTTTGCTTCATAGCAGCAAAGCATTCCGGATTTTCCGCCTGCTCCGATGATAAGTACAGTGTCGCCAGGTTTTACGAGTTTTGCGGTCTGCGCCGGAGCGCCTGCGACGTCGAGTGCCGAAAGTGCGAGTTTTTCAGGAAGGTCGGCAGGAATCTTGGCATAAATGCCGCTTTCGAAGAGGATTGCCTTTCCGTCTATGTCCACCTGGTCTATTTCAGCCCTGATTTCCTTGATCTTGTCGATGCGCAAAGGGGTCAGTGAAAGCGATACGAGCGTCGCGATCTTGTCGCCAACTTTAAGTTCAGTCTTTCCGATAAGTGCGTCGCCGATCTTCTCGACTGTACCGAGCAGCATTCCGCCTGAACCGGTTACAGGATTGCGGTGTTTTCCCTGTTTTGCCACGATGTCGAGCATGATCTGTGCTATCTTCTCGTGGTCGCCGCCTGCCTGCTGTTCTATCTGGGTGAAGGAAGCCGAATCGATGTTCAAAGTCTGTACGTCGATGAGGATCTCATTGTCGTAGATTTCATCCATATTGTTGTCTATCTTGTCGGCAGGCTGAGGAAGAACGCCCTTAGGTGATATTACCCTGTGTAATCCGTATTTGTTTCCGTGTTTCATAATCAAAAATAGTTTTTAGTTATTAATTAATAAAATTCAATATATAATTGCCCTTTTCAGTCACCTTCTGGAACATTTACCCCCTCGGGGCAAGTCCGAGTATCTCGCGGGCTTCTGCCGGGGAGGCGATCTGACGTCCGAATTCGTTTGCGATCCTTACGACTTTTTCCACCAGCTCCCCGTTGGACTTTGCAAGCACGCCTTTGGAAAGGTAAACATTGTCCTCAAAGCCTACCCTGACATGCCCGCCGTCTATGATTGCCGCTGCAGCGAGAGGAAATTCGTAACGGCCTATTCCGGCGACAGTGTATGTGGCATCCTGTGGAATGCTTCCGCGCATAAACACGAAATCCCTCAGCGTACCGTCTATGCCTCCGTTTACTCCCATTACGAAATCAAAATGCATCGGAGCCTTGATGAAGCCTTTGCGGTGCAGCCTGAGAGCCATGTCTATCATGCTCTTGTCGAAGACCTCGAGTTCAGGCTTGATGCCGCGCTCGATCATCCTCTCCCCGAAATATTTGATAGTGTTCTCAGTGTTTTCGAAAATGTCGTCCCCTCCGAAATTCAGCGTGCCGCAGTCGAGGGTGGCCATTTCCGGAAGCAGTTCGGTAGGCTGTAGACGCTCGTCGTTCGTCATGCCCACCGCGCCGCCTGTGGAAGGCTGGATGATAACGTCCGGGCAGACCGCACGGATTGCGTCCATTACTTCTTTGAAACGCGCCTTGCTCTGGGTAGGTGTCCCGTCGTCTTCCCTGACATGGAGATGTATCAGGCTGGCACCTGCATCGTATGCCGATTTCGCCTCGCGGGCGCATTCCTCTACCGTATAAGGCACTGCCGGGTTGTGTTCTTTCAGAACCTCGGCGCCGCAAATGGCGGCAGTTATGATCAGTTTTTCCATATTCTTTATTTCCTTTGGCATTTTTTAGGAACAACGCATGTCCCGCTTGCACGGCAGACCACTACAGGCTCTGCAAGTACGTCGCAGGCCGAATCGGAAATGTCAGGACGCGGGGCAATCACTTTGCGCGCTTCGAAAATCATCTTTCTCGACGTATTGCCTTCGGAAA
This sequence comes from Candidatus Merdivivens pullistercoris, assembly GCA_017694935.1. Lineage (GTDB taxonomy): Bacteria > Bacteroidota > Bacteroidia > Bacteroidales > UBA932 > Merdivivens > Merdivivens pullistercoris. Next base: position 22,311 of record JADIME010000037.1, on the reverse strand, counting down.
CGATTTCCCCGACAGCCTCGATATAGTCCCCGGCATAGACCGGCGCTATGAATTCAACATTGTCGTATGCCTTGAAAAGGCCCTCGTCGCCGTCCCTCATTATCAGCAGTTCTGTCGCGACATCCCCGAAAAGCTGGAGCATCTTCGCCCCGTCCACCAGGTTGCCGCCGTAATGAGCGTCATGGCAACTCATCCTCATGCGGATCATTGATTTGTAAACTTCTGCCATAAATATCTCTTATTTAACTATGTAATCGACGAAAATATTCGGCGTATGCACGCACTCCGGCTCTATCGTGCCGACCGGGACAATCTCCAAAGGCTCTGCAATCACGAGATCGGCCGCCATTGCCATTATCGGATTGAAATTCTTGGTGGTACCGCGGTAGAACAGGTTTCCGCTTTCATCGGCTATCGAGGCTCCGAGTATGGCTACATCCGCTCCGAGAGGCATCTCCACGATGTAATCCTTCCCCTCGATTGTCATGATCTGCCTGCCTTCCGCAGCCATCGTGCCTATTCCGGTAGGGGTAACCACGGCACCGAGACCGGCCCCTTTCGCCCTGATTTTTTCAGCGAGGGTTCCCTGAGGGACAAGATCCACTTTAAGTTCCCCGGCATTCATCTGTGCAATGGTTTCAGGATTGGTCCCGATATGCGAGACGATTACCCTTTTCGCTTGTTTATTAACGACCAATTTTCCCAATGACTTGTCAGGAAACGCCGTATCGTTGCAGATTAAAGTGAGATCCCTAACACCCTTTTCCACAAGGGCATCGATGATTCTTTCAGGTGCTCCGGCACCCAAAAAGCCGCCCACCATGACAGTCATTCCGCTTTCGATCCTGGAGACAGCTTCCGAAACTGAAATAATTTTATTCATAATCCACGTGAATTTATACTTTCCAAATAAAACGTAAAAATACACATTTTTCTTAAAATTACAAAGCATTTGCAGCCGCAAGCATGAAAATACCGTGGCGAAACAGTTGGATCGCTAAAAAAGTCTAAGAAGCCGCCTACTCCGCCAGCTCCAGGGATATACGGCTGCGGTCAATGTCCACGCCGATGACACGAACGCGGACTTTGCCTCGTATCTTCAAGGATGACAGAGGTCTGCCTCCCATGCGGGAAACATGCACAAGCCCGTTCTGCTTGATGCCTATGTCCACGAAAGCGCCGAAAGCGGTGATGTTCGTAACTATTCCGGAGAGTTCCAAGCCCTCGTTCAAGTCCTCGATGCTGTTTACGGAACTGTCGAATTCCACGGTTTCGACTTCGGAACGCGGGTCAAGTCCCGGCTTCAGCAATTCTTTCAGTATATCATGGATAGTTGGCAGTCCGACAGGCCCGGAAACGTATTTTTCGGGAATTATTTTGCTTATCAGCTCCTTATTCCCGATCAGCTGCACGACGCTTGTTCCAAGATCGGAGGCCATCCTGCGAACTACCCCGTAGGCCTCGGGATGAACCGCCGAATCGTCCAACGGCTCCGCTCCCCCTTTGATGCGGAGGAACCCCGCGCATTGTTCGTATGCCTTCCCGCCGAGACGGCTGACCGCCAGCAGTTCACGGCGTGATTTGAATGCACCGTGCTGTTCACGGTATTTCACTATGTTGTCGGCAAGCGCCGGCCCGATGCCGGAAACGTATGTAAGAAGGTATTTGCTTGAAGTATTGAGATTCACCCCTACGTTGCTGACACAGCTCGTGACCACATCGTCAAGCCTCTCTTTCAAAAGGTTCTGATCCACATCGTGCTGGTATTGCCCCACCCCTATGGATTTGGGGTCGATCTTCACAAGCTCGGCGAGAGGATCCATCAGGCGGCGGCCTATCGATACGGCGCCGCGCACAGTAATGTCGTAATCGGGAAATTCAGCCCTCGCTATCTCCGACGCCGAATAGACCGAAGCGCCGTCTTCACTGACTGAAAAGACTTTTACCCTTTCGGGCAAGGCTGTCTTTTTCAGAAACATTTCCGTTTCCCGTCCGGCCGTGCCGTTGCCTACCGCAATGGCCTCGATGTTGTATTTTTCCACAAGCGACAAAATCTTGTTCATGGACGCTATGCGCTCGTTCTGAGGAGGATGCGGATATATCACATCATTGGCAAGAAGATTTCCAGACTCATCGAGACACACGACTTTGCAGCCAGTCCTGAATCCCGGGTCTATGCCCATCACGCGTTTCTCGCCGAGGGGAGGAGCAAGCAGAAGCTGGCGGAGATTAGTCCCGAACAGTTCCACCGAAGCAAGGTCGGCACGCTCTTTGGCATCCCTGATGACCTCGGATGAAAGGGACGGTAACAAAAGACGTTTATAAGCGTCCTCTACCGTGCTTCTGAACACAGGGGCAAGAGCCTTGGAAGGAAAACGCCTGGCCTTGAATATGTCGTATTCTATCTTATTGCATACCTTCGCCGCGTCTATCTCGATCTTTATCGAAAGCACGCCTTCGGATTCGGCACGCAGCACGGCAAGCAGCCTGTGCGGAGCGACACGGTGGAGCGGCTCTGAAAAATCATAGTAATTGGCATATTTCCCGTCTTTGTCCGCCTCTTTGCCTTTCCGCGACAACGATGCGGATAAAATGCCTCTCGACGACAGGGCGCCGCGCACGAAATCCCTTGCAGGCTTCATTTCCGAAATCCATTCAGAAACTATGTCGCAAGCCCCACTGACGGCATCCTCTGCGGAAGACACCCCCTTTCCTTCATCCACGTATGCCCGTGCCGCTTTGTACGGATCAGGCACAGCCATGTCGAATATGGCTTTTGCCAAGGGTTCAAGCCCTTTTTCCTTTGCAACGGAAGCGCGTGTCTTCCTTTTGGGGCGGTAAGGCAGATACAGGTCCTCCAGGTCCTTGCTGAAAATGCACTCGGATATCTGCCGTTCAAGTTCCTCTGTAAGGGCTCCGGCCTCCCTGACAGTGGAAAGGATGGTCTGCTTGCGGTGTTCAAGCTCATCGAATTTTTCGGAAAAATACTTTATTCTCGCGACGGCTCCTTCATCCAGTCCGCCTGTACGTTCCTTGCGGTAACGGCTTATGAACGGGATAGTCGCCCCTTCGGCCAAAAGCCCCGCGCATTGTTCTACCTGCCATATGGCCACGCCGAGTTCTCCGGCGATATATTCAAGATATGCCTCTTTCACTTCTAAAGAAAATTTATCCGGTAAAATTACGAAAAATCGGCGAACCGGCAAAATCCCATGATGGCGGGTCTAATCGTGCGAGACCTGCTGCAATTGTTTGCGGTAAGAACTGAAAATCTTTGATTTGGATACGAAACCGTAATATTTGCGGTCATGCCCCACTACCGGGAGATTCCACGCACCGGTAACTTCGAACTTCTTCATTACATCATCCATGTGGTCGTCTATGTAGACGTATTCGGGAGCCTGTTTCAGAAAGTTCCATACATGCAGACTGTCGTACTGGCTGCGGTCGAACATCTTGGAACGTATGTCTTCCAGGCCTACGAACCCCTGGAAACGGCCTTTGGAATCCAGTATCGGGAAAATATTCCTTGTGGACTCGGAGACGGCCTTGACCAAGTCCCCGAGAGTGTCCTCCACTTTGACGCATTTAAAGTCGTTTTCTATCACATCCGTGACTTTCAGCAAGGTAAGCACGGCCTGATCGCTGTCGTGAGTGAGGAGTTCCCCTTTCTTCGCTATGCGTTTGGTATAAATCGAGTACGGCTCTATGCTCCGTGTGAACGCGAACGATATGGCCGATGTAAATATCAGAGGTATCAGCAGTTCATAGCCTCCGGAGATTTCCGCTATGAGGAATATGGCGGTGAGCGGGGCCTGCATTACCCCGGCCATCGTGCCGGCCATCCCGACAAGCACGAAATTAGGTTCCGGGACACTGAATCCCGAAAGGTTGGCAAAACGCGCCATCACGAACCCTGCAATCCCTCCGATGAAGAGCGTAGGCCCGAAAGTCCCTCCTACTCCTCCTCCGGCATTGGTGAAAGACATGGCGAAAACCTTGAAAACCAGCACGCAGAACACGAAAAGAAGCAACAGCCATGGCCCGTCCAATATATTAGACAGCATCGAACCCCGGTCCAACACGAAATCGCTTCCGGACAAAAGTGTCATTATTGAGGAATACCCTTCGCCGTATAACGGGGGAAAAAGAAAAATCAGCACACCCAGTCCCAAGGCGCACAATGCCCAGCGGCCGTACGGACTGGAGATTTTTTTTATCCTGTCTTCCAGGGCAAGCGTCGTGCGCGTGAAGTACAGCGATACCCCTCCGCAGAAAAACCCGAGAATGATGTAAAACGGGATATTCCCCATGGAAAAAGGAATCAGGTTGGCGGCGAACATCGGTTCCTGCCCGAAAAATATGTAGGCTATCACCGTGGCCGACAGCGAGGAAAACAGTAGCGGCAGTATGGATGTCATGGAAATATTGAAGAGCAGTATTTCCAATGTGAACAGCACACCCGCAAGCGGGGCCTTGAATATGCCCGCCACGGCGCCTGCCGCACCGCAGCCGAGCAGTATGGTCATGTTTTTATAGGAGAGTTTCATCAGGCGGGCCACATTCGAGCCTATGGCCGCCCCTGTGTACACGATCGGGGCCTCGGCTCCGACCGAGCCTCCGAAACCTATTGTAAGCGCGCTGGTAAGCAGCGAAGCCCAGGTCTGCCGTCCCTCGATTTTCGACTCGTTCTTGGATATGGCGAGCAGGACTTTCGTGACACCGTGCCCGACATCGCGCCTGATGAGGTATCTGACCAGCAGCATGGACACCAACATGCCCACGCCCGGCAATATCAGGTAGGCATAACTGAATTCACCGACACTGAGGTCTCCGGCGAATTCCGCTATATGGGTTATCATTAATTTCAGCACTACGGCGGACAGTCCGCAAAGGGCGCCGACCAGCAGGGCAAGTATGATCAGGAGGCGTTTCTCGGGAATCCTTTGGAATAACAGTAACAAACGCCTCGAACAACTTAAAATCAATGATGTTATTTTCTTCAATTCCTATAACGCTATCATTCGTCGCCCTCGCCTTCGCCGTACTGGGCTATGTCGTTGTCAGGAAGCGTGTCTTCCCCTTCCGCGCTTTCGTCGCCTCCGTCGTCAGTACCGTTCAGCCAGTTTTCCACATCGTCATAGTCGTCGGTCTTTACATTGACCTTGACGAGATATACCGCGTCGGGAATCTCTATCGTCACCGCATAAAACGAAGTGCCGTCCGGCTTGTCGTATTTCTGTATGTCTGGAAAATAATCGGAATATCCTTTCGGGTATTTTTCCGCAAAGGCTTTGGCCAACTCTTCGGACATCCTCTCGTAACTTACTACAGCCCTTTTCTTATTCGTGACGTTATTCATAATACAATTGTCGGTTTTTTGTTTTCTTTAAATTCGCTTTTGAAATCCGGCGCAATTTTAGTACATTTTTTCTAATGTCCTGCAAATTTCAGAGGATTTGTAAAGAAAATTTCAATGTTTTTTGAAGAAATAGGATTTTTGCATCCTTTTCCGCTCGATATCGCGCTCCACGAATACCCCTGACATGTTTTTCGGATCCAGTCCGGTATAGAACATCACGGACGAGGCGGTAAGCGGAGTAGGCGTGAAATCCTGCACCTGTTCCATGTACAGTCCTTGCAGAAACGGGTTACGGGACAGCCTTCGCATATCCTCCATCGTACATCCCGGATGCCCGGAAATGAAATAAGGAACCAATTGAAAACGTTTCCCCGAATCCCTTACGATACGGTCGAACTCTTTTCGAAGCCTGGCGAAAAGCCCGAACGGAGGCTTGGACATGAGTTTCAACACATGGTCTTCAGTGTGTTCCGGGGCGACTTTCAGCCTGCCTGAAGTGTGTCTCAATACCAGTTCCTCGAGATATGTGCGTGAATGCCGGTCCACATAGCCTTCCGGATCAAGAAAGAGGTCATAACGTATGCCGCTGCCTATGTACGAGTGTTTTATGCCCTTCGTGGAATCCACCCGCCGGTACAATGCCGTCAGCCTTTCGTGCGAGCGGTCGAGGTTGCGGCACGGGGATGGAAAGAGGCACGATTTGCGTAAGCACTTGGCGCACATGGCCGGTTCCTTGCCTTTCATGCCGTACATGTTGGCAGTCGGGGCTCCCAAATCGGATATGTTTCCTGCGAATTCCGGCAATGAAGTCAGGGCGGCGACTTCTTTCAGGATTGAAGATTCGGAACGGTTTTGTATGAATTTTCCCTGGTGGGCCGCTATGGTGCAGAAATTGCAACCGCCGAAACAGCCTCTGTGGGTAGTTATCGAAAACCGGATCATGTCGTATGCCGGAATCCTCTTGCCTTTGTACTTCGGATGAGGCAGTTTGGTATACGGCAGATCGTAGAACGAGTCCATTTCCTGTTCGGTGGCCGGAGGATAGGGAGGATTGACCCTTACGTATCCTTTCCCTACCGGTTCTATGACCACAGGAGGATACAGCATGTTGGCGGCGGTTTCTATCTTATGAAAATTTTCCGCGAATGCCCGCCTGTCCTTCAGACACCTTTCGTATGAAGCGAGAAACAGCGTGGTGCCGCCTGTGTCTTTGCCTTCGGGACGCGCCTTCCCGTCCCTGTAAAATGCTATCTGCGGAATGGCGGCAATGTCGCCGGCGTTTCTGCGGGCCTCGACAGCCCTGGCAAGTTCGAGCATGGGCCTTTCCCCCATACCGTAGCAAAGATAGTCCGCGCCGCTGTCCACGAGTACGGAAGGCATCAGCGAGTCCGCCCAGTAGTCGTAATGCGTAAAACGCCTCAGCGAGGCTTCGACACCGCCTATGACTACCGGAATATCGGGATACAGTTCCTTTAAAATCTTCGTGTAAACCGTGACTGCACGGTCCGGACGCATCCCGGCACGTCCTTCGGGTGTATATGCATCGTCGCTGCGTAGCCTTTTGGAAGCCGTGTAGTGGTTTACCATCGAATCCATGGCTCCGGAATTGACACCGAAAAACAGCCTTGGCGCGCCGAGTTTGCGGAAGTCCCTCAAATCGTCCCTCCAATTTGGCTGCGGCACTATTGCAATCCGGTAGCCATGATGTTGCAGGTACCTTGCAATCATGGCCGTGCCGAATGCCGGATGGTCGATGAACGCATCCCCCGTAAATATGATGATGTCTATATAGTCCCAGCCCAGCGCCTCGACTTCCTTGGCCGTCGTGGGAAACATGTATGCAGCAGACATGGCAGGCTTTACATCCTCTCCGGAAGTCCTATGCCGAGTATCCCCATCGCCCTGACGAGTATCCTGGCGATGTCGGATATAAGCACCAGCCTGTATGAAAGCGTATCCTTGTCAGGCTCTTTCAGGATAGGCGTGTCGTGATAATACTGATTGAATTCCTTGGCCAGCTCGTATGCATAGTTGGCTATGACAGCCGGCGAAAGCTGGCTGACCCCCTCGGCCACCTTTGCCGGAAAATCATTCAGCAGTTTCACGATCCTGATTTCCTTTGCCGAAGGAGACATGCCCTGCGGAACGGATAAAAACGAGATGCCGTTTTCACCGGCCTTGCGCAAAATCGACTTGATGCGGGCATGGGTATATTGGATGAACGGGCCTGTGTTCCCGTTGAAATCGATAGACTCGTTAGGGTCGAAAAGCATGGTTTTCTTCGGGTCCACCTTGATGATGAAATATTTCAACGCCCCGAGACCTATCGTCCTGAACAGATCCTCGCGTTCCGCATCCGAGAAGCCGTCTGTTTTCCCGTGCGCCACGGTCATTTCCTTGGCCGTGTCATACATCTTGGCTATCAGATCGTCCGCATCGACTACTGTGCCTTCGCGCGACTTCATCTTGCCGTCCGGAAGCTCCACCATGCCGTATGAAAGATGGTAGATGGAATTTGCCCATGGGAAACCGAGCTTTCCGAGGATGAGTTTCAATACCTGGAAATGGTAATTCTGCTCATTACCTACTACATATATGTGTTCGTCCAGTTTGTATTCGGAAAAACGCTGTGCCGCCGTACCGAGGTCCTGGGTTATATATACCGAGGTGCCGTCGCCACGGAGAAGCAGTTTCCTGTCAAGGCCGTCGGCGGTAAGGTCGCACCATACGGAGCCGTCCCCGGCCTTTTCGAACACGCCCGTTTCAAGGCCTTTCTGCACCAGAGACTTGCCCAGCAGGTAGGTCTGCGACTCGTAATAGGTCTTGTCGAATGTTATCCCGAGGTCGGCGTACGTCTTGTCGAAGCCCTTGTAGACCCATCCGTTCATGGTTTTCCACAGATCGACAGTCTCCTTGTCGCCCTGTTCCCATTTCACGAGCATTTTCTGTGCTTCCTTGAGTATCGGAGCGTTTTTCTCGGCATCTTCCTTGGAATACCCTGCTGAAACCATTTCCTCCACCTCGGCCTTGTACATGTCGTTGAATTTGACATAAAAGTCGCCGACAAGGTGGTCTCCCTTGATGCCGGAAGACTCGGGAGTAATGCCGTTACCGGCCTTCAGCCATGCAATCATGGATTTGCAGATATGGATGCCCCTGTCGTTCACAAGGTTTGCGCGGATTACACGGTAACCTCCCGCTTCCATGAGTTGCGACATGGACCAGCCGAGCAGTATATTCCTTATGTGCCCGAGGTGCAACGGCTTGTTGGTATTCGGGGATGAAAACTCTATCATCACCGTCTTGCCGTTGGGTTTCAGAGTGCCGAAATTACTCTCGGAAGTGATTTCCTGCAGGACTTCGTTCCAAAGCAGCGGGGACAGGACTATGTTGAGGAAGCCTTTGATGACATTGTATGATGCCACTTCGGCCACATTGTCCTGAAGCCACCGGCCTATGGCTTCCGCCGTGGCCTCCGGGGAGGACTTGGATATTCTCAGTAAAGGGAATACGACCAAAGTGTAGTCACCCTCGAAATCTTTACGGGTGGCCTGTATCTGTATGCTGCTGTTCTGGACTTCGGTTCCATACAAAGACACGGCCGCGTCTTTGCATTTTGAGGCGAGGAAATCGGTTATGTTCATATAATTTTCCTGTTTTACCGGTTATTAACCTAAATAACTTTTAAGCAGTTTGCTTCTCGAATTGTTTTTAAGCCTCCTGATGGCTTTTTCCTTGATTTGCCTTACACGTTCGCGGGTGAGGTTGAGCTCCGCCCCTATCTCTTCAAGGGTCTTTTCCTGGCATCCGATGCCGAAGAAATATTTTATGATGTCCCTTTCCCTGTCGGCGAGTGTGGACAGCGCGCGCTCTATCTCCTTGTGGAGGGACTCGTATACAAGCCCTTTGTCGGCGTTAGGGGAATCATTGTTCGGAAGCACGTCCAGCAGATTGTTGTCTTCGCCTTCCACGAACGGGGCGTCCACGGAAACATGGCGGCCTGAAACGCGCAATGTATCCGATATTTTGTCCTGAGGTATGTCGAGCATTTCGGCAAGCTCTTCGGAAGACGGCATACGCTCGTTTTCCTGCTCGAACTTTGACAATGCCTTGTTTATCTTGTTAAGCGAGCCTACCTGGTTCAAAGGCAGCCGCACTATCCTCGACTGCTCGGCCAAAGCCTGCAATATGGATTGCCTTATCCACCATACGGCGTATGAAATGAATTTGAAACCTCTCGTCTCATCGAATTTCTCGGCAGCCTTTATCAGGCCGAGGTTGCCTTCATTTATAAGATCCGGAAGGCTCAGCCCCTGGTTCTGGTATTGTTTTGCGACGGAAACCACGAATCTCAGGTTGGCTTTGGTCAGTTTGTCCAAAGCAGCCTGGTCTCCCTGCCTGATCCTTTGTGCAAGTTCCACCTCTTCTTCCACAGTGATGAGTTCTTCACGTCCTATTTCCTGAAGGTACTTGTCCAAAGAGGCGCTTTCCCTGTTAGTGATGGATTTAGTAATTTTTAATTGTCTCATTATCTATGCTGCTCCTTTTTAGCATTAATTCCAGCTTTTTATCTTTTGTTAAAGAGCGACGGCAAACGCGAGGAGTCATCGAATATGACTTCCCGGGACAATTCCCTGCCCCCTCTCCATACGGTAAATGCCGAAGTGTCCCCGGGAGCATGGGAACTTATGATTTCCCGGGCCTCGTATATGTCGTCCACCTTTGCGGAATCGATTCCGAGGATGACATCTCCGGACCGCAAGCCTGCACGGTCGGCAGCCCCTCCTGAAACAATTCCGGTAATATATACGCCGTCCTGGCCGGAAAGTTTCAGACGTGATGCGATTTTTTTGTCAATATTCTGCATGGTGATGCCAAGAGCCGCCCTGCGCACCCCTCCGTAATTGATGATGTCTTCCGCGACTTTCCTCGCCATGTTGGACGGAATGGCGAAAGAATACCCTGAGTACGCCCCGGTTTCGGATACTATCGCCGTATTGATGCCGACCAGAGCGCCGGTCTTGTCTACCAGTGCGCCCCCGCTGTTGCCCGGGTTCACGGCCGCATCAGTCTGTATGAATGACTCTATCCTGAATTCGCCCGTATAGTTCGGCATCGTCCTGCCTTTCGCGCTCACAATGCCGGCGGTTATGGTTGATTTGAGCTGGTACGGGCTGCCTATGGCCAGAACCCATTCTCCTATGCGCAACTGGTCGCTGTCCGCAAAAACAAGGGCTGGCAGGCCGTCTTTATCAATCTTGATGACAGCCACGTCGGTAGCCGGATCCGTTCCCACGAGGCGGGCAGGATATGTCGAATTGTCGTTGAGAGTGACTTCTATGTCCGTCGCCCCTTCGACAACATGGTTGTTGGTGACTATGTACCCGTCCGGGGACATGATTACCCCGGAACCGGAACCTATCTGTTCCATCGGGACATTATGCCCGTATCCGAAAAACAGGCCGAGTATCCCTGAAGGGACGTATTCTTCCGACCTTTTGATGACCGTCACGGATACGACGGCTTCCACAGCGGTTTCAGCCGCGTATGTAAAATCGGGATAATCGTCCGCTGACAGATTGACAGTGCGGGTAACGCCTGCCGGGGAAACCGGAACGCTGTCCTTGTCCGCGCCGTGTCCCGACAACATGTAGTCCACAGTAAAGTATGCAGCGATGATTCCTGCCGCGACGGACAGCAGCACGGTCAGCATGATGTGCCTTTTCTTCATATTTGATTTCCTTTAATAAAATTTTAACCGACAGGCGGAAAAATCAAAATATATGCCAGTACAGGCAAAGACTGCCCCGAGCAGAATCACAAGTCATAACATGTTCTCACGCAAATAACTGACTGCATCAGACAATAAGGCACGTTTGAATATCCGTTCCTTACGTTTACTCCATTCTTGGATCTCTTGTTCCAAAATATCCAAGATATTTCCGACATCATCGCTTCTCCAATTTTTCAATGATTGAACATTTTCTAATAAATAATCAACCGAAGCTTAGGAACCATGAATAAATTTGTTCATCTCTCGGCTTTTGCGTATATTTGTACCTTGTTAAATGAGGAAAACAAACATTTTTTAATATGAAATTCACAATATCCAGTTCAGAACTCTTGAAAGAACTCCTTTCATTGCAAAGAGTGATTTCGGCAAAGACAGTGCAGCCGATACTTGAAAACTTCCTGTTCGTATTGAAGGGCAATACTTTGGAAATCACGGCATCCGATATGGAAACCACATTGCGAAGGACCATCAGCATCGATGATGTGGAAAGCGACGGATCGATAGCCGTGCCGGCAAAACTGCTGACAGACTCGCTGAGGGAATTTCCGGACCAGCCGCTCAGTTTCGAGGTAAAGACGGACACATCGATGGAAATCCTGTGGACCAACGGCCAGTCGCAGATACCGTATTTTCCCGCATCCGACTATCCCCAGATACCTGAAACGCCTGCCGGAGCGTCGCGTCTGGACATCGCGGCCGAAACCCTGCTGAACGGGATAAACTATACGATTTACGCCACGGCTGAAGAAGAATTCAGGCCGGTGATGAACGGAATACTCTTCGACATGGAAAAAGAGGGGCTTACGCTCGTGGCTTCCGATGCGCACAAGCTGGTGTGCTATACTACCGACACCGTGAAATCCGAGGAGGAATCGAGTTTCATACTGCACAAGAAACCGGCGGCGATACTGAAAGGGCTGCTGTCGAAAAGCGAGGATACCGTGAAAATATCCTTCGACAAGAAGAACGCCTATTTCGAATTCGAAGGCACAATCATGGTCTGCCGCCTGATAGAAGGCAAGTATCCTGCATACAAGAGCGTTATCCCGACAAACAACCCGAACGTGCTGACCATCGACCGCACATCGCTGCTGAATGCGGTGAGAAGGGTGGCAGTATGCTCCGACCAGGCCACAAGCCAGATCAAACTGAGGCTGCATGACAATGAACTGGACATTTCCGCACAGGATTTGGGATTCTCCACCTCGGCTTTCGAAAAGATGGACTGCCAGTACGAAGGCTTCGAACTTGAAATAGGGTTCAAGGCCTCGTTCATGATAGAAATATTGGGCAACCTGCCTTACAACGAGATAGAAATACGCTTCGGGGACGCATACAAGGCGGCTCTCATACTTCCGGCATACGAGGAAGAGGATACCGACAAGATATGCGCACTGATCATGCCTATCCGGCTGAACTAAACAAATGAGGCAGCCATGAAATTGAACCTGAGAAACCCTATCGTCTTTTTCGACATAGAAAGCACCGGACTGAGCGTTTCGCATGACAGGATAGTCGAAATATGCGCCGTGAAGGTGTTGCTGAACGGCGACCGGGAGATAAAGACAAGACGTATCAATCCTACGATACCGATTTCGGAGGAAGCGCAAAAAATACACGGCATCAGCAATGAGGACGTGAAGGACTGCCCTACTTTCAAGCAGATAGCCAAAAGTCTCGCGGAGTGGATGAAAGGCTGCGATTTCGCCGGGTACAACTCATTCAAGTTCGACCTTCCGCTGCTTGCCGAAGAATTCCTGCGCGCCGGCGTGGACTTCGATTTCCGCAAACGCAAGATGATAGACGTGCAGAACATCTTCCACAAAATGGAACAGCGCACACTTGTGGCCGCATATAAATTCTACTGCCACAAGGACCTTGAAAACGCCCATTCGGCGGAGGCCGACACTGTCGCCACGCTGGAAGTGCTGGAAGCACAGCTGGACAGGTACAAGGACGACCTGAAAAACGACGTGGGTTTCCTTGCCGAGTTTTCAATGAGGTCGCGTTTCGCCGACTATGCGGGAAGAATAGTCTATGACGACAAGGACGTGCCGGTGTTCAATTTCGGAAAACACAAGGGCAAGGCCGTCACGGATGTCCTGAAGGCCGAGCCGAGCTATTACAGCTGGATGATGGAGGGGGATTTTACACTCGACACGAAAAAAGTCCTTACCGACATATACCTTTCTATGCGGAACGACCGATGAACATCATAGTATCATTGCATGAAGCAGGCGGAAGGTACTGTTTCCGCCCGGACACGACACTGGAGAAAGAAAGTTTCGATTACTATGTCCCCGACGGGATACCGTCCCTTACATGCTGCCCTGTGCTGTTCGTCCGTATATGCAAGGCAGGAAAGGCGATAACCGAAAGGTTCGCCGGCAGATATTTTGACGAGGGCGGCTGCGGCGTGCTGCTTTATGCGGAAGGTTTTCCGATGGCTTCATTATTGGACAAGACTTCCTTGCTGCCATTCCCTCTACATGGCAAAGACGTTCTCGGCAGCAATGTGTTTTCAGTAAACGCAAACGGCAAAGAGATATTCAGCACGACCCGTGAAGGACAGAAAACATTGCAGTCCTGCATCGGCTCCCTGCCCGGAATCCTGCATGGCATATCCGTATACACCTCATTGAGGACAGGAGACATAGTGGCCGTGGAACTCTCACGAAGACTGCCTGTCTGGAATGCCTGCACCATACACGGCAACGGCGACAATGGGCGGCAAGCCCCTTGCTCGGTTCCAACCGATACAGGCATCGCCTTAAGCGGAATGCTGGACGGCAAGGAGATTTTTTCCATAAATATCCGATAAACGCACGATGGGGAAAAAGGACAGGATAATCGATGTCGCAATAATCGGTGGCGGGGCCGCCGGCATGATGGCGGCCTTAGCCGCAAAGCCAGCAGGCGGAAACATCAAAGTGACCGTCTTCGAAAAGATGCCGCGTCCCGGGCGAAAGATACTCGTCACAGGCAAAGGACGTTGCAACCTGACGAATGCCTGCGGATGGGAAGAGTTTTCAACACACATACATCCCGATGCCGCTCTGTTAAGGCACCCGTTCGAAGCATTCTCCCCCTCGGACACCATATCCTTTTTCAAGAAAATAGGCCTTGAATGCGTGACACAGCGCGGACGAAGGGTCTTCCCCGCATCTATGAAAGCGATGGACGTCGTGGATGCGCTCGTGCGCGCCTTGAAGGCAAAAGGCGTAGAAATACGCTGCGGATGCAAGGCCGTCGGAATAGTAAAAGATGAAGACGGGACATTCACGATACGCTGCGCCAACGGACAGGTGGCATATTCCAAAGCCGTGATAATCTCAACAGGAGGCCTCTCCTACCCGGCAACAGGCTCGGAAGGGGACGGTTATGTGTTTGCCGAGGATTTCGGGCACAGGATTACGCCGTGTTTCCCTTCGCTCACGGCATTGAGACCGGCCGGCTACAATATGTCTTCCAGGTGGCTTCGGGGGCTACACCTTATAAATATATGCATGCGACTGTACGTGGACGGCAATATGGTGCAGGAAGAAACCGGAGAACTCGATTTTACCGACGGGGGCATTGAAGGGGCATTGGGCTTCAGGGTAAGCAGGAAGGCCGTGCAGGCATTGCGTAACGGTTCCACCGTAAAAACACGCATAGACCTGAAACCTGCCCTGAGCGACGATCAGCTTCAGGCAAAAGGCAACCTTCCGATTGAAAAGCTCCTTCCAGCCGCGATAGCGAGGGCGTTCATGGCTACCAACAAAGCAAACATCAGGCATTACGGGCTGAACTCTTCTTTGAAAAGATGGGATTTCGCCATAGAAAGCCACACCGGCTATGAAAGGGCCGTGATAACAGCCGGTGGCGTACCGGCAAAGGAAATCAACCCGAAAACAATGGAGTCCAAACTGGTTCCGGGACTGTTCTTCGCCGGGGAAATCATTGATCTTGACGGGGATACCGGCGGCTACAATCTTCAGATAGCCTGGGCCACCGGAAACGCGGCTGGAAAGTCGGCCGCCGAAAGATATGCGCAGAAGTAAAAGTTTCATAGCTGCACGCAAAAGTTTATTTTAAGTTTTAACTAAAATATTTGTTAATTTAAAAATTAAACATTAACTTGCTCGCGTTTTTGAAATAAACCTTTATTTATTAATTAAAATTTATCTATTATGAAACGTTTTTCTTTGATAGCAGCAATCTTCGTTATTGCTTTCACGGCTCTTACAGGCTGCAAGGATGAAACAGCACCTAAACCTATCTTTACATCCACCACAGAAGGAGACATCGTCGTACCCGCAGTGGGAGGTGATTTTGAAATCACTTACACTTTGGAAAATCCTGCTGAAGACGGAAAAGTACACGCGACAGCGGATCAATTCGACTGGATCAGCGATTTCAATTGCGAAACCTCAGGAACAGTAACATTCAAAGTAGCCCCTAACGAGGCGGAGACTCCGCGTGAAGGCGAAGTTACTGTCGTTTACGAATATTCCGGCGATCCGCAGTCATTCACTGTAAAAGTAACACAGGCAGCCAAAGGAGCAGATCCTGTATTGACTCTTACAAGTGACAGCGAAATCGCTGCCGAAGCAACAGGCGGAGATTTCGAAATCACTTTCACTTTGGAAAACCCTGCCGAGGACGGCGAGCTTAAAGCAGAGGCCGACAGCTGGATCACGACTACCGTAAACGCATCCTCAATCGCAGTCAAAGTAGCGGCCAATGAAAGCGAGGAAGCACGCGAGGGTAATGTAACCGTAACTTACACATGGAGCGGAGAACCTCAGTCCTTCACAGTAAAAGTCACTCAAAAAGGGATCGGCGGAACAAGTGGTGAAATTCCGTTTACCATAGAAATACCCGAGGATGAAATAACGGCTTCCTCCGCACATGTAATCTCCACGCGTCTTGACGCTTCTCTCACTTGGCATGCAGATGTCATGTCCCAGTCCGATTACGACTACTACGGAGGAGACATGGAAGAGTATTTCCTTTATGTCCTTGAATACATGGCAGAGTACAACTACACGACTATCCCGGATCTGTTGGCCGGCGGTTTTGCGTATGACTATGACGAAGACGACTATACATATACAGGACTTTCTCCACAGACAGCATACAAGGCATACGCCGTAGGAGTTGATTTGGAGGGAAATATTACGACTGATTTCTGCATAGAGGATTTCACTACTTTGGAAATGCAGCTCGGCAATCTGACATTCGACATCGAGACCACTCCTAAAACCACAAGTGTGCTTCTGGATGTATACCCATCTGACAAAAGCGCATGCTATTGGACTACAGTCATAGACGATTCTTTCTATGATGCAGGATATACCGATGAAGACATAATGACCGAAATAATCAACAACATAGGCATTTACATTATGTTTGGAATGGGTTATTACGGAGATCAGACAGGTTTGGAGATTACGGGAATGTCTCCTCAGACACATTATTACGCCGTAGCATTCGGTGTGGACGAAACAGCACTGACATACAATTCCGAAATGGCCAAAGTCGAGTTCACTACGCTCGAAAGCCAGCCTACCGACGCATACGCAACGGCAAGCATAGACAACTATTGGTCGATAGAAGATTTGGCTGCATACAATCCTGACTACAGCGGATTGCTTTCAGATCCTACGAATCCTGTCCTCGCTGCAGTAGATTTCGAGTACAACGAAGAAGCTACTTCATGCATATATATCCTTTGGATAGGAGACCAGTCGGCAGCTGATAAAGATGAACTGTATTCTGCTACATTGTCACAGGGAGACATAGCTCTCAAGGGAGATCCGGCTCCACTGTTCTACGTGGCATTCGACAGCGATCCTACTACGCTCTGCGTCATAGGAACGGATGCAAACGGCAACTATGGTGACATGTACATGGACGTAGTTACATTCCCTGAAAGCGGCAAGTCTACCGATTATGCATTGTTTGATGAATACTACAACGCATTGATGGGCGGAAGCAGTTATTCAGTGTCGTCCGTATCACAGGGCGAGTTGATCAAGAAACCTGTCGAAATGACAGAAACACCGGCCCGCACAGTAATAACTGCCGCATCTTCAAAGAAACAGGCAGAGCCGAACGGCAAGATTACAAAGTTTGTCCGTGTGAAATAACGAAATAACTTCGGTTCATATGCAATGACAACCTATCCCCTCCTACTTTCCACAGGAGGGGATATATTTTATCATAAAAAGTAAATCTTATCTTGTTTTTCAACCAAAGTATTAAATCATTTTTTATCATGAAACGTTTATCTTTATTTGCGACTGTCTTGTCTGTCGCTTTTACCGCACTTACTGGCTGTGAAGAGCCGGAACCAGCACCTGTACCGGTATTCGGGGCTGTCTCGTCAGATGACATCAATGCGCCTGCCGAGGGAGGTACTTTCAAGATCGCTTACTCGATTGAAAATCCTGCCGAGGACGGAAAGGTGTCGGCAACATCAGAGCAATCCGAATGGATAACAGGAATCGACTGCGAAACCTCGGGAGAAGTGGTCTTTGAAGTCACGCCTAACGAGTCAGAAACCCCGCGTGAAGGCAAAATCAGCGTATTTTACGAATATACGGGAGAAACTCAGTCATTTGAGATAAACGTAATCCAGGAAGGCAGCACCACTCCTGCCCCTGCCCCTGATCCGGTGCTTACTCTTACAAGCGAGGACGAGATATCCGCACCTGCCCAAGGGGGACAATACGAGATTAAGTTCAAGATAGACAACCCTGCCTCCGACGGTGAAGTGTCGGCCATTGGAGACACATGGATCACGCCAGACCCTAATATCGGCAGCCAGTCCTTGATGGTGACAGTGGCCGCGAACGACGGCGAGCCACGCGAGGGTACCGTAACTGTAAAATACTCATATAATGAAGGAAATGATGAACAGACAATCCAGGTAAAAGTGGTACAGGCCTCCCTTGAAGACTCGTATCCGGATGCATTCAACATATCGTACCACGATGTAAGTTTTTCCATGGCATGGGTAGAGTCTTCCTGCAATTACCCTGAATTGCTGTGGCGTGCGCAAATCATATCCAAAGATGAATACGAGGAGCGCATAGGCGGCGACATGTCGGCCATGAGGGATTATTTTATCGATTTGCTTTATACTCTTGCCGTGGAATACGGATATGAAGACATGGAAGGTTTCATGGGCTTCTTCCTGCTTCCGGGAGACAAGAGCGAGAATTGGCAACACCAGAATCTATCCGAAGGGACGACATACATGACATACGCGGTGGCCATGGACTACAGTATGAATTTCATCACCGATTTCCAGTTCGGGCCGGAATTCACCACTACCGAAAAAGCGGATTTCAGTGTGAAAATAGAAGTCGTGCCTGATGTCAATTCGGCGGTACTCAACTTTTACCCGTCCGATCAAAGCACATACTTCTTTGGTTCGGCAATAGAAAAGGAACTGTTCGAAGATTACTATACCGATGAAAGCCTTATGGAAGAAATATGCGAGGAATACGGAAGCGATTTGATTTATTCTTCGTTCCTCGGTGACAGGCCAAACTATACGGTGAAGAATCTCAAGGCAGGCACAGAATACTACGCATACGCTTTCGGAGTCGACCCATATACTCAAAGTTCCTGCTCAGTATTGTCCAAGCTGGAGTTCAGAACCCTCGAAGGTCAATCCTCGAGCGATCTGTACGCAAGTGCTGAAGTCACATATTGGGACATTGACGGTCTGAACAGCCATAATCCCGAGTATGGCAATGTATTTTACGGGCCGGCGGTCGCAGCATTGGATATCGTATTCGAAGGTTCGACACCGAGAGCCATGTACTATCAGTTCGAAAACTTTTTTAATCTGAGCGATGCCGAGATAGTGGACAATACCGAAATAATGGGAACGCCCGTCAATGCCGGAGATCCTGCTCCTATGGTAAATTGGGAATACGATACTGAATATACTGTCTGCGTATTGGGAATGGATGAAAACGGCAACTACGGCGATGAAGCATACATAATCCGCATCACTCCTACCGTAGACGGCGTATCCACCGATTACAGTCTTTTTGATCGGCTGTATAATGAGTAATATGTTCAAAAACATGATTTTTCATTATGGCGGAATATATTAGAATGATGGCGGCGACACTTGTCGCCGCCGCCACGCTCGTTTCATGCGAGGAAAGCAGCATCCTTCAGCCGGAATTTTCACTGGCATCTGAAGCCGAAGTACATGTTTCATCTGACGGCGGAAGATTCAATATCTTCTACTCTGTCGAAAACCCGGCAGAAGACGGAGAAGTGACGGCCATTACCGGGCAAAACGACTGGATTGAGAATCTGGACACTGAAACATCGGGAAGTGTAAGCTTCGATGTGGCGGCCAATGAGATTCAGGAAGCGCGCCAAGGGACAATCTCCGTTGCATATGAGTGGCCCGGCGGAAGGCAGGCATTTGAAGTATACGTATCGCAGGACGGGGCCTCAGGCGCGGACGGGCCGGACCCCGGTACGGAACCTGATTACGCCGATGCATTTTCTATAGAAGTAACCGATATCACGGAATCCGAAGCAACGCTCAAAGCCGTATGCAAATACGATGAACTGTACTGGACGGCGGATATAATAGACAAAGAAGATTTCGATCTGAATATAGCCGGCATAGAATCCTTGATGCAATCATACCTGACTGCGGTGTTGCAGGACATAGCCTTGTCATATGGCTATACTTCAATAAAGGATTTTCTGCCTGAATACCTTTTTCAAGGCTGTTCAGAACAGGATAAAGTACTGACCGGCCTGATACCGGAAACCGACTTCATCCCATATGCAGTAGGCATTGATTTTAACATGAATTTCACAACAGCCTTCCATTATGGCCAAGAGTTTTCGACGGCTGACCCGCCCAAGGGGAACCTGACATTCGAGTTTGAGGTGGACGCAATGGAAACAAGTGCTACCATGAATGTATATCCTTCCGACAAGGAGGCATATTATTATGCCACTTTCATAGACAGTTCGTATTTCGGCGCAGGATTCCACGACAATGAAATCATGATGGACATACTAGGAGAATATGGAGCGGATCTTATATACAATCTTTACCAAGACGACCTGACAGGGCTTGAGTCCGGCGGCATGATTCCCGATCTGTACTATTACGCCATAGCTTTCGGAGTAGACCCTGAGACAGGCTTTTACAATACCGGTCTGTTTAAATATGAGTTCAAGACAATACAGCCGGAAAAAAGCGATGCATACGCCGAAGGGTCCATGGACAACTATTGGCTTATTACAGACCTGACGGACTATAATCCTGATTACGCATCGTTGGCAGGAAGCGAAGATCTTTTAGCCGCGCTCGACATCCGTTTCAATGATTCGGCCGCAAGCGCAGTATGCGCGGTATTCGTAGGAGATCTGAGCGATGTAGATCAATATGAGCTGTACAGGACTACGCTTGTCCAAGGATCCCTTGTAAACAAAGGCGATGCTGCAAGACTTGTATACATGAGTTATAATGACCCGTGCAGCCTTTGTGTCATAGGCAAAGATGCGGAAGGATACAACGGTGAAATGTCATTGACAGTTGTTAATCTTGACGAAGACGGCACTTCCCACGATTACGCATTGTTCGACGAGTATTACAATAATTTCTTCGGAAGCAGCGGAAGTTCCGTAAAGGCCATGTCGCCTACAATGTTGATTACCAAATAGAATATGCAGAAGGCGGCCATGTTGCGGGCCGCCTTCCGCTTTTTTTGCCACAATAATTTCAACTTGCATTACAATGAAAAAGCATATTTATTTTTTAGCAGCCGTCTTTAGCGCCGTATTCTTTTCCGTCAGTTGCGAAGAGAACACGGGAGTCGATCCTGTTCCCGGGCAAGAGCCTGTGTTTACTTCTACAATAGAAGGAGGCAGCATGGAAGTGACGGCGGACGGAGGCGAATATACAATCACATACAATATAGAAAATCCTGCCGAAGACGGGACTGTACGCGCATCAGCCGGACAGAAAGACTGGATTGGCGGACTGAACTGTGAAACCCCGGGAATCATTACGTTCACTGTCTCCCCGAATGAATCCGAAGAAGAACGCCAAGGCACCATAACAGCCATTTACGAATACTCGTCAGGCGACCCTCAGACTTTCGAGACGGTCATTCTCCAGGCCGGTGTGTCCAAGCAGGAGCCCATAGAGGATCCTTTCACCATAGAAGTCCCTGAAGAAGAAATAACCTCATCTTCCGCAAGGGTGATATCGAGTTGCATAGATCCGAACCTCTGGTGGTGTACTCAGATCATGAGGAAGGTGGACTTCGAGGAGAAAGTCGGTGACAAATCCAATATGGGAAATTACCTTCTTGAAACATTGAACAATGACGCGGCGCTCAACGGTTATGAATCCATTAGCGATTATCTGCCGTCATTCTTGAATTTTGGCGCATATACCGATGATTATGAGTATTCGAAACTTACTTCGGAAACAGAGTTCATGACTTACTCGGTAGGCATGGATCTGGACGGCAACTTCACGACGGATTTTTACTGGGGACCTGAATTCAAGACAAAGGAAATCGAGATAGGCGGACTCACTTTCGACATCGAAGTTTCGGCAGGCAGCACAAGCGCGGTCCTGAATGTGTACCCTTCCGATCAAAGCGCCTATTTCCTTGCCACGGCGATAGAGACGACTTTGGACAAGACAGACGAGGAGATAATGCAGGAAATCGTGGACGAATACGGTTATGTATTGGGACTGCTCGCGTATATGGGCAATACTCTGGGCATCGAAGTAAACGACCTTGCACCTGCCACGGAATACTATGCCATAGCATTCGGTGTGGAGATATGGGACTACACTTTCAATTCCGCAATGACAAAAGTAGAGTTCATGACTAAATAATTTTAATTTTAAATGATTATCCGCAAAATTACCCCTATGAAGATGAAAGCAGTAATTGCATACACAATCATATTTGGGGTAATTTTGCGGATAATCAACTAATTTAATATATTTACTAACCTCAATATTTTTAGAAGCTGTTTAAAATTTTTTCTCAGAACATTTGAGGCAAGCTTCCGCGCAGGTTTTTGTCGTTTTTTGAGGAGAATAGCAGCGCTATTTTACGATAAAAATGGCGAAAACGTGCCGGAATGATGCCAC
>JADIME010000036.1 GCA_017694935.1 Candidatus Merdivivens pullistercoris | reverse complement strand
TTGAGACACGCTTTTGTGCAGGTTTTTGCCGTTTTTTGAGGAGAATAGCAGCGCTATTGTGTGATAAAAATGGCAGAAAGATGCCGAAATGGTGGCACAAAGAACTTTTGAAAAAATTTTAAACAGCTTCTAAAAGTCTTCAGGATTTAGTTGAAAGCGTACAACCGCTTTCACATGACGAGCAAGGAAAGCTGCTCGGAGGGTTTACCGATGCAAGCATCGGTGGAAATGCCGCCGATGGCGAGATTAATAACAATCATTGTTCAGGCAATGGTGATTGTGTCGGCAATGAGACATGTCATAATAATAAGCCTCAATGTTGGTACAATACTTTATGTGTCCAAAAGGTTGATGAAAATGACGATGATAGCGGACCTGTGACAGCAAATCCATGTAAATTGTAGTTTTATCAGGGCGGTATGGTGCGTGATGCCGCCCTTGATTGTCTTTATTTGACATTAATGTATAAACATTTAGTAGTGCCTGCAAAAGGAGTTTATCTATGAAACCGAGCAAATACAATTATACGTTGCCTCTCCCGGACGGCAAGATGTTGTTGTACAATACCGCATCCGACGGGCTTCTCATCCTTCAGGGGGAACTGTTCGGGATATTTTCGGACAATTCTTCAAGTCCCGAGGCCATACGCGGGATACATCCGGCGTTTTATGACAAACTTTTGGAAAAAGGTTTCGTAGTTGATGATGACACGGACGAGTATGCCGCCGTCATCGATGGCCTCTCACCGGAAATAGAAAGCATGGACAGGCTGCATCTTACCATAAACCCGACCCTGTACTGCAATTTCAGGTGCTGGTATTGCTATGAAGACCACCTTTCTGGTTCTTTTATGAGCGCTGATGTTGTGAAAGCTGTAAAACGTTTTATTGACCGTAGTGTCAGTGAGCCGGATCTGAGGCGTATGGTGATTTCTTTTTTCGGGGGCGAGCCGATGCTGTACTATGGAAAGATAATAAAGCCGTTGATCCGGCATTCTTTGGATGTCTGCCGTTCTGCAGGTAAGAATGTCGATTTTTACATGACTACCAACGCTTGGCTGTTTACCCCGAAAGTGACGGACGAGCTTGATTCCATGGGGGTCAGAATCGGTCTGCAGATTCCTTTCGACGGAGGCGGGCAGGTACATGACAAGACAAAGCATCTTAAAGACGGTTCAGGGACATACGCCAAGGTCAGGGATAATGCAATATATGCGGCAAGGTCGGGCTTTCCTGTGACAGTCAGGTGCAACTATACTCATGACAATATCCTCTCGTTCATGCAGGTGGCGGAGGATTTCAGGGATGTGGCTTCCTTGCCGGGCTTCGAGGTCAGGTTTCACAGGATATGGCAGGAAAAAGAAGATGCCGCATTGCGGGAAGAATATGCGGCGGTAAAAGGCAAGTTCAAGGATCATGGTTACGATGTCGGTGACAATGCAGGCAGGAGAGGATTGTGCTATGCAGACAAACGGAACAGCCTTGTGATAAATTACGACGGGTTGATATACAAATGCACCGCGAGGAACTTTGAGGCGAAGCATAGCGCAGGTGTCCTTAATCCTGACGGTACTGTCATATACAACGATTCAAACATCAAAAGGCTGTCGTGCAAGTACAAATCCAAATCCTGCCGCGAATGCCTGATATTCCCGATATGCTTGCAGACATGTTCTCAGAACGTGTTGGAAGCCGGGGATCCGGACGGCTGTGTGGCGGACAATTCCCCGGAGGCAGTCGAACGCACGGTGAGGGCGAGGCTGAGGACTTTTATAAATGGAGTGTGAAAATATTTAATAGGAGCTGTTTGCGGACTTCATTTGCGTAGCCTTTCTGCGGACTTCCTCTGTGAAAACTGCCGGAGCAGTTGTGAATTATTAAGTTTTTGTAAGTTATTGTAACTCAGTGTTCTGTATAAATAAAAATTAAGTCGCGATGCTCCGGCATGTGTGTTTTTACATGGTTGCCGGAGCAATTATAAATTGGTAGAAATATTATAATAAACAGATTATTAATAAGTTATGCTGATGTAAGTTAAGTCTTGTTGCTCCCGCAAATTCTGTTTTCGTTTCTGTGGCGCCGAAACCGTGCCGCATGTTATTACAGCATCTTGTGCGTCAGTATGATGGTGATGGCTTCGGCGATATTGTGTACTCCCAGTTTGGTGAATATGGCTTTTCTGTATTTCTTGACAGTATCTTCGGATTTGCCTATATTCCAGGCTATCATTTTAATGCTCATACCTTGGATGGAGTATGTCATTATTATTTTTTCCATATCGGACAATTCCATGTACGCGGCATTTTCCCATTTCCCGTTTTCATATATCCACCTTTTCCCCTCGTTTTCGTTTCTTGCGACCAATGTGTTTTTCTGGGCGATGTTTCCCGGGAAAAATACGCCCATGATGTGAGTGGTTTTTCCGTCGGAATCTATAATGAACGGGATGAATTTATGGTTTACGGTGACTTTCAACGCCTTGTTTTTAGTTAAAATATCGCAGTTGAACGGTATGGTAAAATGTTTTTTGTCTGTATCAAGGTCTTTTGTATAGAAATCCATTATGACGTTTATTGCATCATCAATGAAGGATCTCATTTCAGGGCTGATTATTTCATGGAGAAACCTCCAACCCTTGTCTACGGCATCGGATGCCGGATAGCCTCCGATAAATTCTCCCGAATGGCTTTCGGATGCATATAAGATGTGCCCGGTATCCAATTCCATTACATATACCGGAAAAGGTATCAGACGTGCCATTATGTCGCATAGGTGGTTTATTTCAGTCCTTTCCATTATAAACAGCTTCTTATAGTTTCTTGTGCCATTAATTGTATGGTTATCTGCAAAGTTGGGAAAGGCTTATAAAGTATTTAAAGTCTGCTCCTTGATTTTCTCAAGCTCGTCCTTCATCCGGACAACGATTTTCTGGATCTCGGCATGGTTGGCTTTCGAGCCGGTAGTGTTTATCTCGCGCCCCATTTCCTGTGCGATGAACCCGAGTTTTTTCCCGGGATTTTCCTCCTCGAATGTTTCGAGGAAATATTTGCAGTGCTGGCGCAGCCTTACTTTCTCTTCGTTGATGTCGAGTTTTTCTATATAGTAGATAAGCTCCTGTTCGAGGCGGTTGCGGTCGTAGTCCACAGGGAGGTCGGACAGCTTGGAGACTATCCTTTCGCGGATCATGGCTACACGTTCCTGCTCGTATTTTTCCACCTCGTCCACGTAATTCAGGATATTGGCTACCCTCGTACGGAAGTCTTTCTCTATCGAAACCCCTTCGGCTGCACGGTATGCGTCCAATTTGCCGACGGCCTCGGATATGCACTCCATGAGCAAGGCCTTTCCGGTTTCGTCCAGTTCGAATTTCTTCACGTCTATGACGTCAGGCAGCCTCAGCAGGTTCTGGAGCATGTTCCCGGCATCGGCTTGCGGTGAAAACAGTCCTGCAAGGTCTTCCCGGGTGGAAAGCTTCTGCAGTTGCCTCCAGTAGGCGGCAAGCACGTCTCCGTTGATTTCCTTTGTTTCGGCGGAATTGTTCTGTTCCGCTGTTACGAAAAGGTCGATATTGCCCCTGTACAGTTTTTCGGATATGAGAGAACGTATCCCGGTCTCCATTTCTTTCGGGATTATCTGGGATTTCAGGCTTATGTCGGCGCTTTTGCCGTTTACGCTCCTGATTTCTATCGTGATTTTCTGTCCGCCGAGGATGCATTCGGATTTTCCGTATCCGGTCATTGATTTTATCATACGCGAATTGTTTTAGCTGCGCAAAATTAAAAAAGTATGAGTATATTTGCATGTTTTTTCGTAAAAATTGTTCGATTATGACTACTGAGACTGCCGTCAGGGACGTGAATGAGATACGCAACCTTAATTTTTTGGAAGAAATCATAGAAAACGATCTCGCTTCAGGAAAATATGAATCTATAATGACGAGGTTCCCTCCGGAGCCTAACGGGTATCTTCATATAGGACATGCAAAAAGCATTTGCCTGAATTTCGGATTGGCAAAAAAATACGGCGGAAAAACCAATCTCCGTTTCGACGACACTAATCCGGTCAAAGAGGATACCGAATACGTGGATTCGATCAAGGAGGACATAAAGTGGCTCGGTTTCGAATGGGCCGGCGAATATTATGCGTCCGATTATTTCGAGCAATTGTACGAATGGGCTGAAGAACTGATAAAGAAAGGCCTGGCATACGTGGACGACCAGTCTCAGGAAGAAATACGCGCCGGAAGGGGTACGGTGAGCACCCCGGGTACGGAAAGCCCGTACAGGAACCGCTCCGTTGAAGAGAACCTCCGGCTTTTCAGGGAAATGCGCGACGGGAAATACGCCGACGGCGAGAAGGTGCTCCGCGCCAAGATAGACATGGCGCATCCGAACATGCTGTTCCGCGACCCGTTGATGTACAGGATTATCCATGCTTCGCACCACCGTACCGGGGATAAATGGTGCATATACCCGATGTACGACTATGCCCATGGCGAATGCGATTCGATAGAGCATATAACGCATTCCATCTGTACTTTGGAGTTTGATGTACACAGGCCTCTGTATGACTGGTTTATAGAAAAACTTGGGATTTTTCCTTCACATCAGTACGAGTTTGCACGTCTGAACCTTACATATACTGTCATGAGCAAGCGCAAGCTGTTGGAACTTGTGAAAAACGGTTATGTAAGCGGCTGGGACGATCCTCGGATGCCGACCATCTGCGGCATCCGCAGGCGCGGCTATACTCCGGAGAGCATACGCATGTTCGCCGACAAGGTGGGGGTTGCCAAGCGCGAGAACATCATAGACCTCCAGTTGATGGAATGGTGCGTAAGACAGGATCTCAACGAGCGTTCCAACCGTTACATGGCGGTACTCGATCCTGTGAAGCTGACTCTGACAGACTGGGAACCGGGAAAGGTGGAATGGTTTGAAGCCCCTCTCAACCCGGCATCTCCCGACGGGCCTTGCCGCCGTGTGCCTTTTACCGGCGAGCTTTACATCGACAGGGACGATTTCATGGAAGAACCGCCAAAGAAATATTTCAGGCTCCGTCCTGGCGGGGAAGTACGACTGAAATATGCCTATATAGTAAAATGCGAGGAGGTCGTCAAGGACTCCGAAGGCAATATCATCGAGCTGAAATGCACTCATGACCCGGCTTCCAGGCCGGGAGGCGGCGAATGGCGCAAGGTCAAAGGTACCATACATTGGGTTTCAGTGCCGCATGCCGTAAAGGTGGAAGCCCGCATTTACGACAAGCTCTTTACAGAGGCGCAGATGGGGCAGATCCCTGAAGGCAAGGATTACAAGGATTATCTGAACCCGGATTCTCTGAAAGTACAGGATGCTTTTGCGGAACCGGCCTTGCTTGAAGACAATTCCGGCCTTGCCGTGCAGTTCGAGCGTATCGGCTATTTCTTCAAGGATCCTGATTCCACTCCTGAGAAGGCCGTGTTCAACAGGACCACGACGCTGAAGGACTCGTTCAGGATTGAGTAACCGGAAGTTCACGCCTCCCATATTCCCGGCAGTAGGAAGAGATGCCGCACTCTGAGCATTTCGGTTTGCGGGCGGTGCATACGTAGCGCCCGTGGAGTATCAGCCAATGGTGGGCATCGGCACGCAGGGCTTCGGGAAAACCGGCGGTAAGGTCGGCTTCGACCGCTTCCACTGTCTTGCCGTCCGAGAGGCCTATGCGGCGTGCGACCCTGAATACATGGGTGTCCACCGCAATGACGGGTTTCCGGTAAATGACGGAAGCTACTACGTTCGCCGTTTTTCTCCCTACGCCGGGAAGCTGCTGCAGGGTTTCCACGTCGTCCGGAATGATTCCGCCGAAACGTCCGGTAAGCATTTGGGCCATGCCTATGAGGTGGCGGGCCTTGTTGTTGGGGAAAGATATCGAGCTTATGAGTTTCAGTACTTCCCCGAAATCGGCGCGGGCGAGCGAAGGTGCATCCGGAAACCTTTTGAAAAAGGCCGGTGTCACCATGTTTACGCGCTTGTCAGTACATTGCGCCGAAAGTATCACTGCCACGAGGAGTTCATATCCGCTTCCATAGTCTAACTCCGTTTTCGCATCGGGCATATTGGCCTGAAACCATCCGGTTATGCCGGTGTATCTTTCTTTCCGGGTCATTGTCATAGTATTTCGAAATCTATTTCCCTTGCCGACTCCAATTCGTGGCAGCCTTCGTTTTCACATATCATCATCTTTGCCGGGAAATCTTCGCAAAGGCGGCGGTTGTGTGTCACCAACAGTATTGCCGTGTCGAGTTCCTCGTTCAGTTTTTTCAGAAGCAGCATGATGCCGTTCGCGGTCTCGCTGTCGAGATTGGCGGTAGGCTCGTCGGCCAGTATGATCTCGGGGTTGTTCAGCAGTGCGCGTGCTATGCATATCCTCTGTTGCTCGCCTCCGGAAAGCTGGTGCGGCATCTTGTGCATCTTGCCCGTCATTCCTACGGCATCGAGCACTTCCATGATGCGTTTTTCCTTTCTTCCCCTGTCTTTCCACCCCGTGGCTTCAAGCACGAAACGCAGGTTGTCCTCTATGTTCCGGTCCATCAGGAGCTGGAAATCCTGAAAGACGACCCCCATTTTCCTCCTAAGCTGGGGTATATCCTTTTGGGTTATCCTCCGCAGATTGAAGCCTAAGGCCCATGCGTCCCCTTTCCTGACCGGATTGTCGGCTATGATTGCCTTGATTATGGATGTCTTGCCGGTCCCGACTTTCCCCAGAAGGTACAGGAATTCTCCCGGACGGATATCCAGATTGAGATCGTATATAACTGTATTGCCGCCGTTCATGATGTCGGCATGTGAAAAACTGACTATAGGTTCCCTGTCTTCCGCCATATTGTAGAATAAATATCGTATAACATGCAAACATACATAAAAATCGCGAATATAAATGAAAGAAATATTATCTTTGTCATTTAATAAATGATATATGGCGGTCGTGTGCCGCGACAATGCAATTCCGTGAAAATATGAAATGTACTATGATAAAATGCCTGTCGGCGGTCTTTTTGGCCTTCATCCTCTCCAGTCCCGTTTATGCGCAGACGGAGTATCTGAAAGACAGGCGTTACCGTCAGGCCGTAAGGCTGTATGAGAAGGGGGCGTATTCGGCCGCGAAGTCTGGTTTCGATATACTGTTGTCGGAAGACCCGTCCAACGAGACGGTGGCGGCCTATTCGGTGTTGAGTTCCCTCAGGGCAGGAAACAGTTCGGCTGCAGCCGAGGCGGATGAGTTCAGGATGAGGTTCCCTTATTCGAAATCCGTCCGTATGATGGATTACTATCTTGCTTCCAATCGTTTCGATGAACACAGGTATGCGGAGTGCATGGAACTGCTCGAAAGTGTTCCTCCTTCCTGTTTGTCCAAGGAAGACAGGCCGGTGCGTGATTTCATGCTTGCGTATTCGTATTTTATGGAAGGATATGACACGGAGGCGGGTTCTCTGTTGGAAGAGATGCATGCTTCATACGGGAAAAAAGGCCTCAAAGGGCTGTATGCCCCTGCCGAGTATCTTTCCGGCTATCTTTTTTACAAGAACGCCGATTTCAGGCAGGCCGCTTCACATTTTGAAAACAGTGTCGCGGACCACCGTTTCAGCGTGCTTTCCCGTTTCTACCTGATAGAATGCCATTACCTGATGAAGGATTATCGGTATGTGACGGAAATCGGACGTGAAGGATTGGAGGATTTCCGGGGGGAATACAGGAAAAATGCGGCGAGAATGTTGTCCGAGTCCTATATGGCGTTGGGGATGGACAAAGAGGCCGGAGCCTATTATGAAAAATATTTTGAGTCCGAGGGAGATTTCGGCAGGACGGATTATTATTTTGCCGGGATGATGGCGTACGGGTTGGGAAAATATGCCGATGCGGTCGGGGATTTTTCCCGTGTCACCGGGACGCGTGATTCCATAGCGCAGTCGGCGTATTATTATCAGGGTGACTCTTACATTAAAAGCGGCAATAAAATAGCCGCCATAGACGCTTTCAGGGAAGCGGCGGCAATGGATTTCGACAAAGAACTGAAGGAAGACGCCATGTTCAATCTGGCAAAGCTCAGATTCGATGTAAATGAAGACATTTCGGGTTTCGAGGCTTACATGGAAGAGTATCCTTCTTCCCGCAGGTCTGATGAAATATATGCCTACATGGCATCTGCCTATATGTTTGACCGGGATTATTCTTCGGCAATCGATGCGTACATGAAAATAGGCTCTCTTACGTCTTCGGTCCGCGAGTCTTTCCGCAAGGCTCTGTTCCTCAGGTCGATGCAATTGATTTCCGCCGGATCTTACAGCCGTACCATACCGCTTTTGAAGCAGGTCGTGTCGCTCAAGGACGGGGACGGCCTTGCCTTCATGGCCGAATATTGGCTGGCGGAAGCATATTACCGCAATGATAATTTCTGGAAAGCCATAGAGATAAATGTGTCGTTGTCGGGAAAAAGGGAGTTTTCGCGCCTTCCGGAATATTCTATGCTGGATTACAATCTCGGCTACGATTATTTCAAATTGGAAGACTATGCCTCGGCGGAAAAGTATTTCAGGAATTTCCTTTCGTCTTCCCCTTCCACGCACCGGCGCGAAGCAAGGTTGAGGCTGGCCGACTGCCTTTTCATGCAAAGGGAGTACGAACAGGCGGCGGCCATGTATGAAAGCTGTGTCACGGACTTTTATGACAAGAGCGACATATATCCGGTGTATCAGGCGGCCATTGCATACGGGCTCGTGCCTATGGAGGCAAAGAAAATATCCGTATTGGAAAGGCTGTCGGAATACAATCCCGGCGTGAAATACTATGATTACGCGCTTTTCGAATTGGGAAGGTCGTATATAAAGATCGACGATGATGTCAAGGCCGAGGAAATCTTCTCCCGCCTTAAATCCATGTCTGGGGATACGACAGTCATAGCCGCGTCCAATATAGAACTGGGGTCGTTGTACAGGAACCGTCTGGAGTACGGAAAGGCGTTGGAATATTACAAGGAAGTGGCTGAAAAAATGCCGTTGTCCGTTTATTCGCAGGATGCCCTTGCCGCCATAGAGTCTATTTATACTTTGGAAAACGACCCTCAGGGTTATCTGGCTTATATCGACAGTATAGGCAAGTCCTTCATCAAGACGCCCGACGAGAAAGAAAACATGATTTTCAGCGCAGCGGAACAGATATTCCTGAAAGGGGATTATGCCGCGGCGCTTGCTTCGCTCGAATCGTTCCTGAAAGAATACCCTTCTTCTTCGAAACGTTCCCAGGCTTATTTTTACATGGCCGAGTCTGAAAAGGCTTTGGGCCGTTACGAAAAGGCGGTGGATGCCTACTATCAGGTGATGAGGATAGGCGAGGGGGCGTATGCCGAATCCGCAACGTTGAATTACGCGGAACTGTCATATGCCCTTGAACGCTATGCCCAGGCTTATGAGGGCTACTCCACCCTTGCCGAGATAGCGGCATTGGATAATAACAGGTATACCGCCCTGACCGGTGTCATGCGCTCCAGATTCCGCATGAAAGACTATGCAGGGGCGATAACGGCTGCCGACAAACTGCAGGAATCCCCTTATTGCGACGAACGGGCCGTGCGCGAGCTTTGTTATGTAAAGGCCAAGAGCTACATAGCATTGTCGGACAGGGAAAGCGCCGCGCCGCTTTTGGAAAAGCTGGCCGCTGACCCGCAGACCGACGAAGGGGCGGAAGCGACATATATCCTGATACAGGAAGTTTATGATTCCGGGCGTTTCGAGGATGTGGAAAACATGGTCTATGCCTTTTCCGACGCCGCGCCGTCACAGCAGTATTTTCTTGCCAGATCTTTCATCGTTTTGGGCGATTCGTTCGCGGAAAGGGACGAATGGGAACAGGCCAAGGCTACTTTCGAAAGCATAAGGGACAATTACAGGGCTTCCGGGGAAGGGGACGACATAGCAGCCCAGGTGCAGATGCGTCTCGACAGGATTGCCGAAATGGGACTTTAATATTCTATGGTTATGAAAAACAGAAAGATACCGTTTTCAAACATATTTGTCGCCGTGGCGTTTCTTCTTGCTGCCATGCCTTGCATGAATGCGCAGGAAATAAATCCGACGGTAGAGGTTTCTCGCAGGTTCGAGGCCTCCCTGAAAGAAATACACAAGTCGTACATGAAGCCCGTCATTCCGGATTCGCTGCTCATGGACGGGGTTGATTTCAGCTATTCCGTATTCGGGCGCAAGTACGGGGCGGGAGACGATTTCGTCCCTCGCCGTTTCGGGGCTGTCAATCTTCCTGACGGGAAGAAAGAGCCGGTGTTCGTGCTGAATGTCGGGGGAGGTGTTCCGTGGGCTTCTTATGCGTCGCTGGATCTGGCAATCCCGTGCGGGAAGGATTTCTATCTTACGGTCTACGGCGACCATGACGGTTATTTCGGAAGGCTGGACAGGCTGTCGGTCGGCGATTACGGTGAGATCGTCCGTACCGGATGGCGTTACAAATCCATGCTGATGTCCAACAGCGCGGGTGTGTCCGGAGGCTATGCGTGGAAAGGCGGCCGGCTTCATTTCAGGGCCGGGTATGACGGGATTATGTCTGAAAATGAAAGCATCTCGCGCAGATTCAACTCATTCGTGGCGGATTTCGGAATAGTGTCGCACAGGGACGATGAGGATTATTTTTATTACGACATAAACGCGCATTACGGTTATGCCGACGACTGGATTGTCCCGGTTCCGGCAGCCGGACATGCCAATGCCGGGATAAAGGAAAACAGTTTCGATTTTACGGCTGTAATAGGGCCTGTGTTCAAGCGTTACCACAGGATAACTGCCGGCATATCTTTGGAATTTGCCAAATACGACGATTACCGTTCGCTGATGCTGTTCAATGTGGGATTCACTCCGCAGTACAGGTATGCGAGGGACAGATGGAACATCGGCGCCGGCATACGTTTTTCCAAGGCCTTCGTCCAGGAAACGGCAATGCCAGGTGTCGCTCCGAGCGGGGCGAATGCCACCAACTGGATCTTTCCGGCCGTGGATGTTTCATTTGAAGCCGTGCGGGGTTATCTGTGGCTGAATGCCGCCGTCGATGGAGGCAATGCCGTCAATCTGTATTCGGATGCGGTCGGCAGGTATCCTTATCTCTATCCTTCCGGGAATGCGGGGACAGCTTTCACCGACTTTACGGTTATTCCATACCGTATGTCTTTCAGCATTGCCGGCAATGTGAAATCGAGATTTTCCTATGACCTGTATCTACGCTACGGCAAGGTGGAAGGCTTGCCTGCCTTTGCCATGGACGGGGATTGCCCGTATCTGACCTATACTTTGTCTTCCGGTTTGTTCACGGCCGGGGCGAGCCTGTCGTGGAAGTCCGAAAGGGTGGAAGCCCATGCAGGTGTCGAATATGACGATTATTCCGTGACTTCGGCGGACAGGGGGGAACTGTTGCCTCCCGCCTTTAAGGGCAGCGCGTCCGTTGAATACAATTGGCGCAAAAGGTTTTTCATTTCCGTCGGTGCGGATTTTTCCGGAGAATGGGGTTCCGTGGCGTACAAAGTGCCGGGATGGGTGGATCTGCATGTCGGGGCGGAGTATTGTTTCAGCAAG
Organism: Candidatus Merdivivens pullistercoris; assembly: GCA_017694935.1. Classification (GTDB taxonomy): domain Bacteria; phylum Bacteroidota; class Bacteroidia; order Bacteroidales; family UBA932; genus Merdivivens; species Merdivivens pullistercoris. The sequence goes on along the minus strand of JADIME010000036.1, from coordinate 28,391 downwards.
AAATTTTCCGTTTTTCTGTCGGCGGGCAACTTGTTGAACGACAGCATACAGTTCCAGCCTTTGCAGGCATTGCCGGGGATTAACTTTATGGCCGGAGTGTGTTTGAAATTGTGATATTTTTATTATCTTTGCCTGTTTGAATTTTAAAAGGGTTATAATGGAAGAAAATCAGTTGAATGCAGCCGTGCAAAACTATTCGGCAGACAGCATACAGGTGCTTGAAGGGCTTGAGGCAGTGAGGAAAAGGCCGTCCATGTATATCGGCGACATAGGGGAAAGGGGACTTCACCATCTTGTGTACGAGGTGGTGGACAACAGTATAGACGAGGCCCTGGCCGGTTTCTGCACGGAAATAAAGGTGACTATCAATAAGGACAATTCCATAACCGTCGAAGACAACGGGCGCGGTATCCCGACCGGGATGCATGAAAAGGAAAAGCGTTCCGCCCTTGAAGTGGTGCTTACCGTGCTTCATGCCGGAGGAAAATTCAGCAAGGACAGTTATAAGGTTTCCGGAGGTCTGCATGGCGTGGGCGTTTCTTGCGTGAATGCGTTGTCCGACTATCTGAAGGCGGAAATATACAGGGAAGGGAAAATATTCGTCCAGGAATATTCCAAAGGCAAGCCGCTGTATCCGGTTAAAGTCGTCGGGGAAACGGACAGGACAGGCACTACCATAACTTTCCATCCCGATCCGGAGATTTTCACAGTAACGACCGTCTATGATTACAATACACTTGCGGCGCGTCTGAGGGAACTTTCATATCTGAACAAAGGCATAAGGCTCGTCCTTACGGATTTGAGGAGCAAGATAGAGAGCACGGACGATGCCGGAACGGTTTCGGAGGCTTACCGCAGCGATGTCTTTTATTCGCAGCACGGTCTCCGCGAATTTGTGGAGTACCTTGACGGCGGGGCCGAGACACTGATACCCGAGCCGATATGTCTGGAGACGGACAAGGTGATACCTATTGAGATAGCGTTGCAATACAATACCGGCTTCAAGGAGACAATCCAGTCGTATGTCAATAACATCAATACGATAGAAGGAGGAACACACCTTACCGGCTTCAAGCGCGGCCTGACCACCACGTTGAAGAACTATGCCGACAAGAACGGCCTGCTTTCTAAGCTGAAGTTCGAGCTGGACGCATCGGACTTCCGCGAGGGACTGACCGCTGTAATCTCGGTAAAGGTGGCCGAGCCTCAGTTCGAGGGGCAGACCAAGACCAAACTCGGCAACAGCGAGGTTGTCGCCGCCGTATCGCAGGCTACGTCTTCCGCCCTTGAAAACTATCTCGAGGAAAATCCCCGGGAAGCCAAGCTCATAGTGGACAAGGTGATACTTGCGGCAACGGCAAGGCACGCCGCCAGGAAGGCGCGCGAGATGGTACAGCGCAAGACAGTCATGACGGGAGCCGGGCTTCCGGGAAAACTGGCCGACTGTTCCGACCGCGATCCTGAAAAATGCGAGCTTTTCCTTGTCGAGGGAGATTCCGCAGGCGGAACGGCGAAATCCGGGCGCGACAGGAACATCCAGGCCATACTGCCGCTCAGGGGAAAGATACTGAATGTGGAGAAGGCAATGCAGCACAGGGTCTTCGAAAGCGAGGAAATCCGCAACATATATTCGGCCCTCGGTGTCACCGTGGGTACGGAGGAAGATCCGAACATGCTGAATCTTAGCAAGCTCAGGTATCATAAGATAATCATCATGACGGATGCCGATGTGGACGGAAGCCATATAGCCACCCTGATACTGACGTTTTTCTTCAGGTATATGCAGGATCTTATCCTGAACGGTTATGTCTATCTGGCCACGCCTCCGTTGTATCTTGTACAGAAAGGCAAGGAGCAGATTTACTGTTATACGGAGGAACAGCGTTCGGCGGCCATAGCCAAGTTGGGAGCTGGCAGCGACAAGGGTGTTACCGTTCAGAGGTACAAAGGTCTCGGAGAGATGAGCGACGTGCAGTTGTGGGATACTACCATGGATCCTTCCCGCAGGCTTTTGCGCAAGATAACCATTGACAATGCGGCCGAGGCCGAAAGGACATTCTCGATGCTTATGGGGGACGATGTGCCTCCGCGCAGGGAATTCATCGAAGCCAATGCAAGATATGCCAACATAGACGCCTGACGGCGGTCTGATTATATAATTTTGCCAATTTTTAATACTTTTTGTTATGACAGATATTTTCGACAGGATCGAGAAGGATTCGGGAGGTCCTCTCGGGCAGTACAGAAAAAGGGCTTTCGGCTATTTCATGTATCCTAAACTGGAAGGGGAGATAGGCCCGCACATGAGATTCAACGGCAAGGAAGTCCTGTGTTGGAGCCTGAACAACTACCTCGGCCTTGCGAACCATCCCGAAATAAGGAAGGTGGACGGAGAGGCTGCTGCAAGGTGGGGTCTGGCCTATCCTATGGGAAGCCGTATGATGAGCGGCCATACTTCTTTGCACGAGCGCATGGAACGGGAGCTTGCCGATTTCGAGAAGAAGGAAGACGCGTTCCTGTTCAATTTCGGCTATCAGGGCATCATTTCCACCATCGACGCGCTTTGCACGCGTCACGATGTGATTGTCTACGACTCGGAAGCCCATGCGTGCCTTATCGACGGCTGCCGCCTGCATCAGGGCAAGCGCATGGTGTATCCTCATAACAATATAGAAAAATGCGAGAAGACCATACAGAGGGCTTTGAAAGTCTGTGAAGAGACAGGCGGCGGAGTGCTTCTTATCACTGAAGGCGTATACGGCATGACCGGCGCACTCGGCATTCTCGACCAGATTGTGGAATTGAAGAAGAAATACGATTTCCGCATCATGATAGACGATGCCCACGGTTTCGGCGTGATGGGAGAACACGGGCGCGGTACTTCCGAGCATTTCGGCTGCATGGACGGCATAGATCTTTATATAGGGGCCTTTGCCAAATCGATGGCCATAATCGGAGGCTTTGTTGCAGGTCCTCACAATATCATAGATTACCTCCGTTATAACCTGCGTTCCCAGATATATGCCAAGTCCCTTCCGATGCCTATCGTGGAAGGCTGTCTTAAACGTCTGGAAATCATAAGAAGCAAGGAGGGAGACGAACTGAGGGGGAAACTGTGGGTCGTTACCCGTGCGCTTCAGGACGGATTCAGGAAACTCGGTTTCGACATAGGGCCTGCACAGGCTTGTGTGACTCCTGTATTCATAGAAGGCACGATACCTCAGGCCACCAATATAGTAGTGGATCTCCGCGAAAACTACGGGATATTCTGCTCCGTGGTTACCTATCCGGTAATACCTAAGGGTCTGCTGATGTTTAGGATTATCCCTACGGCGGCTCATACATTGGAAGACGTGGACCGTACATTGCAGGCATTCTCGGAAGTGCGCGTGAAGCTTGCGCAGGGTGTCTATGATGCGGACGACATACAGGACAGGGCGATAAGATAATGGAAGATTCAAACAAAGTCGTCATTATTACTGGAGCCAGCTCGGGTATAGGGTTGGCTTCTTCCAAATTATATGCTTCACGCGGCTACAGGGTCGTGATGGCGGCGCGTTCCATTGACAAGTTGGCGGAGGAAGCCGCTTCTTTCGGGTGCGACCCGGACAATATCCTGTGTGTCAAGACCGATGTCTCGGTAGAGTCGGACTGCCGTAACCTTATAGAAAAATGCGTGGAGAAATTCGGTCGTATAGACATACTGATTAACAATGCCGGCATATCCATGCGCGCCATGTTCAGGGATCTCGATCTGTCCGTGATCAAAAGGCTCATGGATGTGAATTTCTGGGGAACGGTATACTGCACGAAATATGCGTTGCCGTATCTGCTCGAAACGAAAGGCTCGGTCGTCGGTGTCATAAGCATAGCCGGTTATTCCGGACTTCCGGCCCGTACCGGCTATTCGGCATCCAAATACGCGGTGCGCGGTTTTCTGGATACGCTGAGGATAGAGCATCTTTACGACGGGCTGCATGTGTTGGTCATGGCTCCAGGCTTTACGGCATCTAACATACGCAATACGGCCTTGACGGCCGACGGTTCCGCACAGGGAGAGTCCCCGCGCGACGAAGCGAAGATGATGAGCGCGGAAAGAGTGGCTGAAATCATGGCAAGGGGCATCGACAGGCGCAAGTCAAGGATAATCCTTACACCTATTGGAAAGCTGACCGTGTTCATGCACCGGATGTTCCCTTCACTTACCGACAGGCTGACTTTCGCCCACATGGCCAAGGAGCCGGATTCGCCTTTTAAAAAGAAATAACCTGCATTTTTTAATATGAGCAATAAAGATTTTCCCTTGAAAAGATGGAGGATTTACGTCCCCTTAATCGCGATATTCGCGGTATTGTTGATTTTCTTTCCTAAAGAGGGAAAATTCAAATACCATTATCAGAAAGGACGTCCGTGGATGTATGAAACCCTCATCTCGCCGATAGATTTCCCTATCCTTAAAACAGAACGGGAGCTGATGCAGGAGAGGGAGGAGCGTTATTCTTCCATCATTCCCTATTTTCGTTTGGACGAAAGCGTGAAAAAGGGCGTAACCCAGAGGTTTTCAGAGTCAGGCACCGATTCTTCGATAGTGGATGACGATTATGTGCTTTCGTTGCTTAATACCATTTATGACAGCGGCCTGGTTTCGGACCTGTCGGATCAGGACGTAAGGAACGGCATCATCTTCGTGCAAAAGGACCGCAGGGCGACGGAGGTGCCGGTTGAAGACATATTCGATATAAAACATGCCGAATCATATCTTGCCTCGTCCCTTGAAAAAAGGTTCGGGAAGGACAAGGCGGATTCCCTGTACAGTGCTCTGTCCCTTTCGGAATACCTTGTGCCTAACCTGAAGCTGGACAAGACCATGATGGATATGATACACAAGGAAGCCTCCAACTATATTTCACCGACAAAAGGAGTGATTTATACCGGACAGCTGATTGTATCCGAAGGGGAGATCGTCACTGCCGAGATAGAGCAGCTTCTGGATTCCTACAAGGCCGAGTATCTTATGAGCCTCGGTTTGGCAGGAGGGTCGGCGTGGATTTTGCTTGGGAACGGCATATTGCTGCTGTTCACCGTAATGGCTTTCTTCGTGGCGATTCTTTTCGTGGACAGGAATATTTTCAATGACATGCGCAAATATCTGTTCCTGCTGACGCTATTCACTCTGTCCACGCTGATTATCGAGTTCTTGGGCGACAGCTCGTCGGAGGCCTACATGCTGCTTGTGCCTTTCCCGCTGTTCGCACTTTACATGCTTGCCTTTTTCAAGAGAAACTATGTTTTCCCTTTGTATACCGCGATGCTCATGCCTTTGCTGGTCATAGCCACAGAGGGGATGGAACTGTTTTTCATTAATGTCGTTGCCGGAATGGTGGCGATAATCTCTTATTCGAGATTCAGGAGAGGGTGGCTGCAATTTGTCAATGCGCTGTTCATATTTTTCACCCTTGCAGTGGCTTACATGTCTTTCGCGTTTTTGCAGGATACGAATATAAGCCAGTTCGGAGAATACCGGAACTTATTTTATATAGGAATGGCGAGCCTGATGTGCGTGGCTGGTTATCCTTTGATCTTCTTGTTTGAAAGGGTATTCATGCTTGTTTCCAATTCGAGGCTTGTCGAGCTGGCGGATACGAACAACCGTCTGCTCAGGCTCATGGCCGAAAAGGCTCCCGGCACTTTCCAGCATGTCCTGCAGGTAATGAATATTTCCGACGCCTGCGCGAGGGCGATAGATGCGAATGTCCAGTTGGTCAGGACGGGCGCGCTTTACCACGACATAGGCAAAACGGTCAATCCTCAGTGTTTCATTGAAAATGCCGCTCCGGGCGTGGATTATCACAAAGGCCTGTCTCCCGAAGAGAGCGCGAGGGACATCATAAAGCATGTGGATGACGGCGTGGCGCTTGCCAAGAAGTACAAGATTCCGCAGATCGTGACGGATTTCATATTGTCCCATCACGGAACTACGCGCACGGAGTATTTTTACAATGTTTACCTGAACAACGGAGGGGATCCTTCAAATGCGGGTCTGTTCCAGTACCACGGTTTCAGGCCAAAGACCAAGGAGCAGGTGATAGTGATGTTCGCCGATACGCTTGAAGCAGCTTCGAGATCCTTGAAGAGCTATTCGGAGCAGAGCGTGACCGAGCTTGTGGACAGGGTCATAAACATGAAGATGGAAGACGGGCAGCTGCTGGATGCCGACATATCCCTGAAAGAAGTATCGGTGCTGAAGACCGTGCTGACAGATTACCTCATGCAGATAAACCATGCAAGGATAGCATATCCCAAGCGTGACCAGAATGCAAAATAAGCAAGCTTTTTGCATTGAGCGCAACTTTGACTATCTTTGCACCCTTATTTTGAAAAAATTAAAAAACAAAAAGATATGGAACTCAAAAGTAACAAAATCGATGATCTCAACATAGCATTGAGTTTGGAAATCAAAGAAGCGGACTATGCGGACGATATGAAGAAAAAGCTTTCCGCTTACAGGCGCAATGCGGATATAAAAGGTTTCCGCAAAGGCATGGCGCCTGCATCCCTGATCAAGAGGATTTATGGGACATCGGCACGCTCCGAGGCCGTCAATGACATTATTTCCAAGTCCTTGCAGGAATATATCGAGAAAAATGATCTGAATATCATAGGCGAGCCCCTTCCTTCGGAAGACCGCAAAGAAATAAATTGGGAAACGGACGTTGATTTCGAATTCGATTTCGACATTGCGCTTTCACCTAAAATCGACCTTGAAGTTTCCGAAGACGACAGCGTGACATATTACAATGTGACTGTCGATGACGAGGCCAAATCCCAGATGCGCAACGCCTTGCTCCGTCAATTCGGACGTCTTGAAAATGCAGAGGAAGTCGGCGAGGATGATTTCTTCACTGCCGATTTCGAGCAGGGAGAGACAAAGGTGGAAGGCACATACGTTGCCATGAGGAGCATTTCGGAAGAAGGGAAGAAAGAGATAGCGGGGAAGAAAACCGGCGAGTCCATGGATGTGGACGTGGTGAAATGGTTTGAAAACGAAACGGACCGCGCTTCCATGCTGAAGCTCTCAAAAGAGGAGTTGCAGGGCATGGCTCCCGTTTTCAAAATGACTATCAAAGAGATAAAGCATTTTGTGCCTGCCGATCCGACTCAGGAGACTTTTGACAAGATCTTCGGACAAGGGGTAGTCAATAACGAGGAGCAGTTCGATGCGAAGGTAGAGGAACGTCTGCGCAATGAATACGATCAGGAAAGGGATTACCGTTTCATGCTGGATGTAAAAGAGTATCTGATAAACAAGGCGGCCATTTCCCTTCCTGAAAAATTCCTCAAGAGATGGATATATTATGCCAATGACGGGAAATTCTCGATGGAAGATATCGAAAAGGAATTCGATCTTTTCCTGAAAGACTACCGCTGGCAGATGATACGCGGCTATTTCATGCACAAATTCGACCTCAAGATCGAAAAAGAGGATTTGATGGACACTGCCATGAAATTCGCGTCCTACAGGTTTGCGATGTATGGCATTGAAAACGCACCGCAGGAACAGTTGCGTCCGGTTGCCGAACACATCCTTTCGGACGAAAGGGAACGTTCCCGCATCATAGAGAGGGTAGAGGACGACAAATGCATAGGTGCAATAAAGGAACGTATTTCACTTAAAACAGAAGATATAAGCATAGGGAAACTCCGTGAGCTTAACGGTTAATCTTATGGCAAGCGAATTTGAAAAATACGCGCACGGTCACCTTGGGATAAGTTCCCTGTCACTGCACCGTTACCGTTCCCTCTGCGATGATTATATCAATCCTACCATCATCGAGGAGAGGAAGCTGAACGTGGCCCAGATGGATGTGTTCAGCCGTCTGATGATGGACAGGATCATATTCCTCGGCGTGCCTATCTATGACGATGTGGCCAATATCATACAGGCCCAGCTGTTGTTTTTGGATTCGAACGATTCTTCGGACATACAGCTTTATATCAATTCGCCCGGCGGTGCCGTAAGCAGCGGGCTCGGCATATACGATACCATGCAGCTTATCCGTTCCGACGTAGCCACCATCAATACGGCCTTGTGCGCAAGCATGGCATCGGTCCTGCTCTGTGCGGGGGCTAAAGGAAAGCGTTACGCCCTTCCTCACTCCAAGGTGATGATCCATCAGCCTCTGGGAGGCGCCCAGGGGCAGGCTTCGGACATAGAGATAGCGGCAAAGGAGATTTCCAAGACCAAGCATGAGCTATACCGGATAATATCCGAGCATACGGGACAGACTATCAAAAAGATCACTGCGGACGGCGACCGTGATTACTGGATGACCTCCCAGGAGGCTTTGGAGTACGGGATGATAGACGAAGTGCTTATTAAGAAGAAATGACAGATGGGCAAAAGAACTGATTCCACCATGGACAAGGCGCATTGCGTCTTTTGCGGAAGAAGCGAGGACGACGGGGCTCTGTTGCTTCGCGGCGATAACGGGTATATTTGCTCGGACTGCGTGTATCTGGCGGCCGACTACCTGAAGAAGATGGGCGTGCCTAATCCGGATGTCGAGGATGAGCCTGAAATTGCGCCGGGAGTGGACAAGTCCAAGGGAGTGCAGCTTCTCCGCCCGAAGGAAATCCATGATTTCCTTGATCAGTACGTGATAGGGCAGGACAGGGCCAAGAAGCTGTTGTCGGTGGCGGTCTATAACCATTATAAGCGTATAACATACAATTCCTCCGGGTCGGAAAAGGATTCCGCAAAAGGGGCGAAAAAGAAAACAGTGCGCGAGGTTTCGCCTGTGGACGGGATAGAGATAGAAAAATCCAACATTCTTCTTGTCGGGCCTACGGGTACAGGCAAGACTTTGCTGGCGAGGACCATAGCGCGGCTGTTGAATGTCCCTTTCGCGATAGTGGACGCTACGGTGCTTACCGAGGCGGGATATGTCGGCGAGGATGTGGAAAATATCCTGACACGCCTTTTGCAGGATGCCGACTATGATGTCCCGATGGCGGAAAAGGGCATTGTATTCATAGACGAAATAGACAAGATAGCCCGCAAGGGAGACAATCCTTCCATAACGCGCGATGTTTCAGGCGAGGGCGTACAGCAGGCGATGCTCAAACTTCTGGAAGGCACGGTAGTCAATGTTCCGCCAAAGGGAGGCCGCAAGCATCCTGAACAGCCGTTGGTGCCTGTGGATACGAAAAATATCCTGTTTATATGCGGAGGTGCCTTCGAAGGCATAGAGAAGATCATCGGGCAGCGGCTGAATACGCAGGTGATAGGTTTCGGGGCGCAGAAGATCAGGGATCATATCGATCTGGACAATCTTCTGAAATACATAGCCCCTCAGGACTTGCGCACTTACGGGCTGATTCCCGAAATCATCGGGCGTCTGCCGATCATCGCGACATTGACCTCTTTGGACAGGGCTTCCATGCTGGATATACTCACAAAGCCGAAGAATGCCATAATCAAGCAATTCGAGAAGATTTTCGAGTTGGACGGCATCAAGCTGAAAGTGGACGCCCCGGTGCTCGACCTGATTGTCGATACGGCAATCAAGCACAAGCTCGGCGCGCGCGGGCTCCGTTCCATCTGCGAGGCTATCATGACGGATGCCATGTATGAGGCTCCGACATCGGGAAAGAAAGAATTCCATGTCACTTTGGACTATGCGAAAAACCATCTTTCGACCATAACCGGTGAAATATTATCCTGAATTCTGATAAAATAAAAATTTTATACTATGGACATGAAACAATACATTGAAAAGAACAGGGAGCGTTTTTATGAAGAACTGTTCTCGTTATTGCGCATACCTTCCGTAAGTTCCCTGCCGGAGCATAAGGATGACATGCGGCGCTGTGCATCCCGCCTGACGGAATTGCTGATGGCAGCAGGGGCGGACAGGGCGGATGTGTATCCTACTGCAGGGCATCCTGTGGTGTTCGGTGAAAAGATTGTCGCCCCTTCCGCAAAGACGGTCCTTGTTTACGGGCATTATGACGTACAGCCGGTGGATCCGATAGAACTTTGGAACTCGGACCCGTTCGAGCCTGTCATAAAGGACGGCGCCATATACGCCAGAGGGGCAAATGATGACAAAGGCCAGACTTTCATGCATATAAAGGCATTCGAATATCTCGTCTCTTCGGGACAGTTGAACCATAATGTAAAATTCATCCTCGAAGGCGAAGAGGAAATAGGTTCCCCGTCCCTCGCCGCTTGGGCAGAGGCTCATAAGGATATGCTGAAGGCCGACATCATCCTTGTGTCGGATACTACCATGATTTCAGAGAAGGTTCCTTCGATCAATTGCGGAATGCGCGGTCTGGCATACCTTGAAATGGAAGTGACCGGACCGGACAAGGATCTCCATTCCGGGCATTACGGCGGTGCGGTCTACAATCCTATCAACGCCCTGTGCGACATTATTTCCACTTTGATAGACAAGGACGGCCATATTACTGTCAAAGGTTTCTATGACGATGTGGTCGAGTTGTCGGCAGAAGACAGGGCGCAACTGTCACGCGCTCCTTTTGATGAAAAAGAATACAGGGAATTCCTGAAAATAGATGCCGTAAAAGGTGAAAAAGGATATACGACCCTTGAACGTACCGGTATCCGTCCTTCCCTTGACGTGAACGGTATCTGGGGAGGATATACCGGCGAAGGAGCCAAGACTGTCATCCCTTCCAAGGCACATGCAAAGATTTCAATGCGCCTGGTACCTAATCAGGATTGCCACAGGATAGCGGAACTTTTCATCAAACATATCGAGTCCATCGCGCCGGAAGGCGTGAAAGTAAAGGTATTCGAGCATCATGGGGGCAACGGCTTCCTGATCCCGATTTCTTCTGATGCATACAAGGCGGCTGCCAAGGCCATGGGAGAAGTCTACGGCATAGAGCCGGTTCCGTCACGCGGGGGCGGTAGCATCCCTATCCTTGCCGACCTGCAGCAGATACTCGGCATAGACCCGTTGCTGATGGGATTCGGACTTGAACGCGACACGATCCACTCGCCGAACGAGAGCTACCTGATCTCTCAACTGGATGCGGGAATGGAAGCCATAGTGTTGTTCTATCGCTATTTTTAACGGACAGTATTGAAAACAGTATCAAATTCCGGAATTATGGACAGGTCGGAACTTTACAGGCAGATTACACAGAAGAAAAGCATGTTGTGTGTAGGATTGGATACCGATCCCGAAAAAATGCCGGCTGGCATTTCCATGTATGATTTCAACAGGCTGATAATAGACGCGACGGCGCAGTACGCCGTCGCATACAAACCGAATCTCGCATTTTACGAGGCTCAGGGAATAGACGGCTGGAAGACGCTTGAAGAAACAGTCGGATACATAAGGGCGAACTATCCCGGCATGTTCATCATCGCGGATGCCAAGCGAGGGGATATCGGCAATACGGCGAAAATGTATGCCAAGGCCCTTTTGGGAAACCTCGATTTCGATGCTGTCACCCTTGCTCCGTACATGGGGTCGGACAGTATAAGGCCTTTCCTTGAATACAAAGGCAAGTGGGCGATAGTGCTCGCCGTCACTTCCAATGCTTCCGCCGCGGAGTTCCAGTACCGGGATTGCGGCGGGGAGCCGTTGTTCATGAAAGTAGTGAAAGAGATGGCGGGGATTTCATCCCCTGACAACATGATGTTTGTCACAGGAGCCACTCATGTTTCAGAACTTGCGGAAGTGCGTAAGGCCGTGCCTGACAATTTCCTGCTTGTTCCCGGGGTCGGGGCTCAGGGCGGGAGCGTGGCCGACGTGATAAAATACGGCTCAAACAGCATGGGAGGCCTGCTTATAAACGCTTCCCGTTCCATTCTGTATGCCGGAAGCAAGATCAACGATTTCGAATACGCCGCTTCCGAAGCCGCAAAATCTTTGGTACGGCAGATGGGGATTGCCTGAAATGTCTTTTCCCGGTGTTGGCAGGCGTACAATAGTCATGGCGGTATTTTTTGCCGTCATGATATGTTTTATGTATTCATGTTCTTGCAGGAGGAATGCAGCATCAAAGTCAGATATACTGGATTTACGTGAGTCTGTCAGGGACGAACTTATTTCGCGCAATGCGGATTCGGCGATAGAAAAGTCATACAGACTCAAAAAAATGGCCTCGGCTTCTTCGATGAAACAAGAATATGTCGTGTCTTTGATTTATCTCGGACAAGGCTATATGTTGAAGGATATGCCCGATTCGTCGTATTCCTATTTCGATGATGCCATGTCTTTGGCTTATGAATATAAGGACTATTGGGCTTTGGCAACGCTATGCAATGCAATCGGAGTTTATGCGAAGCGCAATGAACTCGATTCGGAGACTGCCATAGAATATTTCCTGAAAGGACTGAAATTTGAAGCCGGTGAAGACAGACCGGACAGGATCAATAAATATATAATTCCTTCCGAAATGAAAACGTTTCATGGTAGCGGAGCATTGAGATACAGATTCTGAATTCTGGAGAGTGGACAGCGGGGAATCCGGTGTCCACTCTTTTAACAGCTTCTTATGTTATTCTTTATGATTACCGCAAAATTACCCAAATGATTGTGTGCATGCAGTAATTGCCACGGACAGCGTGGCCGCCCGTGGCCTCGTGAACGGGTCGTGAACGGTTTATGAGAATGTCCGGTGGACATTCGAAAGTGAGCAGCATTTTACGAGCTCCAAGGGATATACTGTCCGTAGTAATTACTACTTTCATCTTCATTTGGGTAATTTTGCGGGTAATCGTATTATTCTTTATAGAAGAAGGAAAAATGGACGTTCCCATATTTCCTTTCTTTTTTGTATAAAGGATAACCCTCGAATGAGTGTGCGGCGGAATGCTCCAGAACGAACAGGCCGATGTCGCTGAGCAGTCTTGTCGCCTTTTCCGGAATGCCTTCTATGCCTTCCATGGCATACGGAGGGTCTGCGAAAATGATGTCGAACTTGTCTGTACAGCCGTTCAGGAACTCCATAGCGTCACGCCTTACGACTGTTACCCTGTCGTCAATGCCTAACCGTCTGGCCTCGGCTTTTATGAATGCGGCATTTGCGGAAAGGTTTTCAATGCAGATTATGCGGCTTGCCCCGCGTGAGGCGAATTCGTATGATATGCTCCCCGTGCCTCCGAAAAGATCGAGGACGGACAGGCCGTCGAATTCGTATTCATTGTCTATGATGTTGAAAAGGGCCTCTTTGGCGAAGTCCGTGGTCGGCCTTGCCTCATAACCGGCAGGAGGGCATATCTGCCGTCCCCGCAATTGTCCTCCTATTATCCTCATCTGATTGCCTCCACTCCTGAAAAGTACCTGTACAGCAACATCTGTTTCTCGTCATCCAAAGGGGTCATGAAATTTATCGTGGTGACTTCGGGGTTCAGGCTGTACTGTTTCAAGGCCGAGAATATGAAATACAGTGCCGTGGTGAAATCTGCCGCCTGGAACGAATTGCAGAGCAGCAGCCTGTCTTCTTCGGCGATGGCCAAAGACAGAAGGGAGTCCCTGTATGATGCGATTACCCTGTTGTGGCATTTCAAGGCGTGCAGCTCTTCCAAAATGATGTAAATTTCCGGAAGCGGCCGGCATTCGCGTGCCAGCGCCCCGGATACGGCCTTCAGCACGGGGTTATCTGGGATCGCATAGATGATTGAAGCGTCGAAAGCGGGGACTTCGATGCATTCTGTCTTTCTATTGTCGTCGATGGGTACATATTCGGACAATATCCCGCGCAATATCCGCTCCTGTTCCCAAGGCTTTTCGTTTTTGCCTTCTGCCGCATTTTCCCGGCGCAATGTTTCCTTCAGTATGGCATTGGGTACGAGCACGCATTCATTTGTCCTGAATGACAGGGAATATTCGGCGAACGGAAAGGAAAGCTCCCGTGAAGAATACAGTTCTTCGACAGTCCCCTCTTCCTTGTATGAGACCGTTTTCCCGTCACTGTCGGTTATTTTATAAGAATATCCATTCAAGAAAACTTGAATGGATATTCCGTATCTTTCCACGTATTGGGCGGTCATATCCGTTATTCCCAGTTACCTGCGTTGTTGTTAGGAGTGGTGATGCTGCCTACCATCAGACCCGGATACCTGTCGGTGTCTTTCCTGTCAGCGTCCAGATTGATGCGCAACTGGTTGTCCATTCCTTTAAGAAGGCTCTTGTATGGCATGCATGCTTCGAACAAAGGAACGTTCACGCCGGAAACCTTGCTTATTACGGCTGCCATTATTACGGAGTCTCCGCTGAATGGAATGAATGCCAGCGAGTCGATGTTGAAATTAGGCCTGCCGTTGAACAAAGTGTCCTTTACCGGGATTTCGTTGTCTATCCTGATGACCAATGACTGTCCTTGGCGGTAGAGTTCCATCATCTGTTCAGGGGTGATGCGCGGATTGCGTTTCTTCAGTGCTTCGGTGTTGGCCACTGCGACAGAGTCGTCCATTGAACCGATCTGCATTACGACTTTGATTTTTCCGTTGTTGTAGAAATCTTTCAGGGAATCGATGGTAGGAGAAAAACGTCCGTAAACGCTTTTGAAAGCCTCCTGAAGCGTACGGATGTCTTTGAGCCTTTCGATGCCCACAGCTTCGCGCTGTTTTTGCTCCTTCTGGAAATCAACAGGTTTCATTATGCTCGCAACGAGCAGATAAGCCAGTCCTATTATCAAAATAGGCAAGATGACGATAGTTAATACCTTTTTCATTATAGTTAATTTAATTTTGTTCTGTAAAAATCCCCACAAAAGTATGCATTTTATTTAGTTCCCGCAATATAATTTTTAATTTTGCACTCATAAATTTTGAATATGGCGGATTTTTATACGGAATATGTTTCAAAATTCAGGGATGCGATAGAAAAACACACGTTTTTCTGTATCGTCGGCCACACCTCACCTGACGGTGACGCGGTGGGTGCCTGCGTGGCCTTGAGGGAATATCTTGAATCAAGGGGGAAAAAGGCGGTCATAGTCCTGCCGAATGCCTTCCCGGCTTTCCTTTCTTTCCTGGATCCACACGGCGCGATTATGATTTACGATTCATGCAAGGAAAAGGCATCGGAGACTTTGGGCGCGGCCGATGCCATTGTGTGCCTGGACTTCAACAGTCTGTCCCGTGTGGATGAGATGGGGAGGATCATAGCGGCTTCCACTGCATTCAGGATGATGGTGGATCACCATGTCTCTCCTGTCGCTGGCGATTTCGACCTGCTGATTTCCGACACCCATGTCTCTTCAACATGCGAATTGCTTTACAGGCTTCTGACAGGGATGCCGGATGTGGCTTCCGACGCCTCACGGCTTCCGATGGCGGCTTCCGAGGCGCTTTTTACCGGGATGACTACGGATACTAACAATTTTTCCAATTCCACATATCCGTCCACGTTTTCCATGGCATCGGCATTGCTTGCAGCCGGGGTCGACAGGACGGCCATCCTGTACAGGCTTTACAATCAGTTTTCGGAGAGCCGCCTGAGGCTTATAGGGGAACTTCTGAAAAACAGGATGACCATAGTGGACGGGAAGTTCTCATACATGGTACTGACAAAGGAACTGCAACGGAAATACAGTTATTCCAAAGGCGATGTGGAAGGGGTCGTGAACCGTCCGCTGGAGATCGGGGATGTCGTCCTCTCCGCGCTTTTTACCCAGGATGATGATTTCGTGAGGGTTTCGATGAGGAGCAAGGAGGGAACCGAGATAAGCGGTTTCGCGAAAAAGTATTTCAACGGGGGCGGACATCCGAACGCGGCCGGAGGGAAACTGTTCATGAAGATAGAAGAAGTGCCGGATTATTTTGTGAAAACCGTAAGGGAATTCGGCCGGGAGGCATGGGTTTTGTAAAATGACTTCGGCGAAAAAAATGGTGATATGAAAGCTAATATATTGAAAATCATAATACAAATATCATCGGTGGCAATCTTGGCCGCCGTGGCGGGCTGTAAATCGCAGAGTCTGGAAGAAACGTACGCCTCTTTGGAAGAATCGATAGACAAGTATATCACGTCCAATTTTTCCGACTCCTCGCTTTACGAGGTACACAGGAACAAGGGTTCCAACCGCATCACTGTGATCCCGTCGGACAGCGTGGCCGCCGGCCTTGACATGTCCGATACCCTGAAGGCGGAAGGACGGGTAGTGTTTGACTATGCTTTCTATATTTTCGACAACAGTTTTCCGCCCCGGACGATGATTTCGTCGTCTTTGGAGGATCTGGCCACGGAAGGCGGCATCTGGACCGGAGACAGCACGGTTTTCGTCCCGGCCGATGTGAGGCTTTCGGGCGACGAACTTCTGGAAGGCCTGAAGAACGGTCTGCTCGGAGTGTATGCCGGAGAAGAATGCTATATAGTTTTTTCTGCCCAGTACGGTTTCGGGAACAAGGCTGTCAATGCCATCCCGAAAATGACATCTTTGATGTATCATATTTGGGTACACAGTATTGAAAATTGATTTTGAAAATATAATGATATGAATATAAGATTTATCAGTTATGCCGCCCTGGCGGTTTTAGCCTTTTCGGCTGTGTCTTGCGCCAAGAATCCTTCTGCCGATACTTATGAATCTTCGAAGAAGGTTCTGGAAGCATGGCTCAGGATCAATTATCCCGATTTATTGCCTTCCGGGCGCGGTATTTATGTGATTGATTCCGTGGAAGGGACGGGAGAGGCACTGGACGATTCGACCTATTTCGCATTCACGGAATACAATGTCACGGATCTTGAAGGAAACTATATCGAGAGCACCGACGACAGCATCAACATGCGTTTGGGTACTTTCGTGCAGTCCGATTATTACGGGGCGAAAGTGTCCGTGCGCAACAGCGGTTCACTTTATGCCGGGGTGGAGGACATGCTCGACATGATGAGGGTAGGAGGCTACATGAAGGCCCTGATTCCTTCGTGGCTGCTGAATACGGAACAGTACGACAATATCGAAGATTATTATAAGGACGATCCCGGGGGCGGGCACTATATTTACGAAGTGTGGTTGGTGGAGGCCACTGATGATATTTACGGTTGGGAAAAGGATACTTTGGAAAGTTATTCCCGGAAATATTACAATGGCCTTGATTCTTTGAAGGAAGGCTTTTACTATAAAGTACTGGATGCCGGGACCGGGGACACGATTCCCAAGGATTCCACCATATATATAAGGTATATAGGAAAATTGCTGAACGGGCACGTGTTCGACACCAATATAAAGGATACGGCGATAAAATACGGCCTGTACAGTACCGAGAAAGATTATGATACCCCGGCCAAGATAGGGCTTAATTCGGAAGTCGAGCAGATAACGCTGGACGGAAGTTCCGTTGTCCAGGGTTTCGCTGAAGCGTTGTACAGGATTCCCGAAAACGGCGAAGTCGTGACTTTCTTCTGGTCGCAGATGGGCTATGGAACCAATGGCAGCGGAAACTCCATCCCTCCGTTTTCCCCGCTCGTATTCCAGATAACCATGGTAGATTACGAAGAAGATGAATAACAGTTCCAAGGTTTCCCCTACGGTCCTCGGCATAGAGCCGGTAGGAAAATTGTTGAAGACATACGCCATCCCGGCAATCATAGCGATGACGGCTTCGTCATTGTACAATATGATTGACAGTATCTTCATAGGTCACGGCGTAGGGGCGTATGCGATTTCCGGGATAGCGGTTACTTTTCCGTTGATGAACCTTGCGGCGGCTTTCGGAACGCTTGTGGGAGTCGGGGCATCGACTTTGATTTCGGTCTTGCTCGGCCAGCGCAACTACGAGGCGGCCACCAAGGTCCTCAGCAATACCGTAACCCTGTGTCTGATAACAGGTATAGCGTTCAGTATACTTACATTGTCTTTCCTTGACCCGATACTGTACTTTTTCGGTGCGAGTGAAAATACCATAGTCTATGCCCGCGATTACATGAGGGTGATACTTTTGGGAAATGTAATCACCCACCTGTATCTTGGCCTTAACAATCTCCAGCGTGCCATAGGGGAACCCAAGAAGGCCATGGGAGCCACGCTTTTCACTGTCATACTGAACATAGCACTCGCCCCTGTCTTCATATTCGTTTTCGGCATGGGGGTAAGCGGCGCCGCCATAGCCACGGTGATAGCCCAGTTGCTCGCGGCCGTATATGTGTTCTGGGAATTTACCCGTAAGACGAAGGCAGTCCATTTCGGGAAAAGGATACTCATCCTGGACAAGAGGATAGCAAAGGACTCGCTTTCGATAGGCTTTGCCCCGTTCCTTATGAATGTGGCGGCCTGTGTGATCGTGATATTCCTGAACAAGCAGATGATGCGTTACGGAGGCGACCTGGCGATAGGCGCGTACGGGATAGTGAACAGGATCAGTTTCCTGTTTGTAATGATTGTGATGGGACTGAATCAGGGCATGCAGCCTATTTCCGGGTACAATTACGGGGCGCGGCAATACAAGAGGGTTCGTGAAGTGTTCTGGAAGACTGTGAAATTCGCCACGATGATCATGTGTGTCGGTTTCTTGCTCGGGCTTGTTTTCCCGAAAACCGTTTCCGGGATTTTTACTTCGGATGCGGAATTGGTGCGCCTGTCCGCGATGGGATTGTCCATAACCGTGCTGATGTTCCCGTTGGTGGGATTCCAGATGGTGACGTCCAATTTCTTCCAGTCCATGGGCATGGTCAGCAAGGCCATATGGCTGTCTCTTTCAAGGCAGATACTGTTCCTGCTTCCGTGCATTTTCCTTTTGCCTTATCTGTTCCGGGAAAATCCGATACAGGGCGTGTGGGCGAGTTTCCCGGTATCCGACCTGTTGGCTTCCGTGTTGGCGGCCATTATGCTGAAGGGGCTGATGAACAAATTCGATAAACTTAACGACGGGGACGACCCGGCCATACTTGGAGGTATTTGATATGAGTGAATTTTCTTCTGAACATTATGTTATAAACATAGGCCGCCAATACGGGAGCGGCGGGCGCGAAATCGCATTCAAGCTGGGAGAGAGGCTTGGAATAAAGGCGTACGATACGGAAATAATAACCGAAACGGCCAAAAGAAGCGGTTTCAGCCCCGAGTTTTTCATGAAAAGCGACGAGAAAGTAAAAAAATTCTCGCTCTTTTCGGCTTTCCGGCAGGGAGTGCAGTATGAAAGCACCAATTTCATGGACAGCAATGAGTTGTTCCGCATACAAAGCGAGACCATACGTTCGCTTGCCAAAGCCGGTTCCGCCATTTTCGTAGGGAGGTGCGCCGATTATATCCTCAGGGATCATCCGAGGATAGCCAATGTGTTTATTTCGGCCCCGGACGAGGCGAGGGTAGAGAGGGTAAGCAGGCGCAGGAACATATCCGCGGACGAGGCAAGGTCGTTGATAGAGCAGACGGACAAGAAGAGGGCCGAGTATTACAATTACTATACTTTCGGAGAATGGGGCGTGGCTCATACGTACCATCTGTGCATAGACTCGTCGGTGCTCGGAATAGACGGGACGATAGATTACATATTGAGTTTCATTGACAAGAAAATAAACATCTTGTCGAAATGAGCGGAAAACGTTTTGTCGGAAGGCTTGTCATAACATTGACAGCCGTCTTTGTCGTGGTAGCGGCCGTGCTGTTTTTCAGTACTCACGGACGGGATAAAGCCCAGGTGGAGGAAGTGCCGTCGTTGAGGCCTCTGAACGATACTCTGGACAATTCCTTTTCAGATTTTCCCGAATTTGAAAAATTGGACAGGAAAGTGGAGTCGTGGATTAAGTTCTGGGACATAAAAGGTGTTTCGCTTGCCGTTATGAAAAACGATTCGCTCCTCTTTGCAAAGGGTTACGGTTGGGCGGACAGGGAGAGGGGCGAGGCCATGCAGCCATACCACCTTTTGCGCATAGCGTCCGTCTCGAAACTGATTACGGCGGTGACTGTAATGAAACTGTGCGAGGAAGGCAGGATGACGTTGGATACTTTGGTGTTCGGCGAGGGCGGCATACTTGACGATTCCCTGTATATGTCGGCTTCCGATAAAAGGTATTACGACATAACTGTGGAACACCTGCTCCGCCATCAGGGCGGTTTTACGCTGAGCCGCGGCGACCCGCTGTTCTGCACTTCCGACATCATGAGATGGGAGCATCTCGACACTCCTCCTACAATGGAACGGCTGGTCGAATATATCCTCGGGCGCAGGCTGGGTTATACTCCGGGCACGTGGCAGAAGTATTCGAATGTGGGATACATGTTCCTTTCGCTTGCGATAGAGAAGGTTACCGGAATGCCATACGAGGACTATGTAAGGGACAGCGTGTTGGCGCCTTGCGGCTGTTATGACATGTATCTCGGGCGCAATTATTACGAAGACAGGCATTACGGGGAGTCGAAGTATTACATGCACAAGGATGCGGTTCCGGTGGAGGATTTCCATCTGGACGGCACGATGGTCGAGAAGTGTTACGGTGGCAGCGATTTTGAAAAACTGTTGGGAGCCGGAGGCTGGATAACATCCGTTCCGGAACTTGCCCGCTTCGTCGCTTCGATAGACGGGCGGGACGGGATACCGGACATTATTTCCAAGGAAAGCGTGGCAAAGATGACCGAATATATAGACCGCTCCACCTTCCCGCTGGGATGGGCCGACATAAAACCTGACGGGGAGTGGCATCGCTCGGGCACGCTGTCGGGAACGAGCGCCCTTGTCAAGTATTATCCGGACGGTTTCTGCTGGATACTCGTGACCAATTCGAGCACATGGAAAGGTTCCATGTTTTCAAAAGACATTAGCCGGCTTTTCAACCAGCTCTCAAAGACCGTAGGACAGTGGCCGGAAAGAGATCTGTTCGAATTGCAGGATGTGCAGGAAACAGCTTCTTAATCCAGACGTTTCCAAGAATCTACCTGAACCGGAACACGTAAAAACAGGAAGTGGTGAAAAAGTTCCTCAGCCAAGGGATTTTTCCCAAGAATGCCGGCAATTTCCTCGGTTTGAGCCCGAATTTGACTTCATAATGCGGATTGATGAACCACAGTTTCCTGTCGAGCAGCTCGGCATTGTATTCATGAAGCAGTTTTTCGAATAGCTCTATCGGCGTGCGTGTCTGTTTTATTTCAAGCAGTTCGGTGATGCAGCCTTCCTTTTCCCCCGCCGATTTGAGCAGGCTTTTGTAGACAGGCGCAGGCAGGAGGTGGATGAACGGAAAACGCGACAGTACCTTGCTTTTGCATATCTGCTGGTGCCCCCCGAAAGGCATCTGCCATGCCGGGAACGCCATGAATACTGTCCCTCCTGGTTTCAGGTACCGTTTCAGATTTGCCATGAAGGCCTTTTTGTCGAAGATGTGTTCTATCACGTCATGGCAGATTATCAGGTCGAAACTTTTTTCGAATCCGGTTATCTTGAATATGTCGGAGGCGATGAACCTTCCGGGGGCGTTTTCTTCCTCAAAAAACCTTATTGCGTCCGCTATTTTATTCTCGGCGAGATCCACCCCGGTGACAGAGCATCCTGCCTTCGCGAATGGCAGCAGGTTTCCTCCTTCCCCGCAGCCTATTTCAAGGACCCCGGTGCCTTCGCCGGGCCTGATGAATGCCGATATGTAGGGGAAGAAATATTTGTCGCTCGTGGAGGCCAGTTCCTTGAAATACAGTCTTCTGTCAGTTTGTCTGTGTTGCATTTGATTTAACTATTCGGTCTTTTGGCAAATCTTAACCATTATACTAAGTTTAAATTTGTTACAAAAATAATGATAAAAAACAGACATTTGAAATAACGATGAGAGAACATGCTCAATAGCAATTATGATAATCGTTATAGTAATAGTTAAATGTGTATTGCTTATGAAAAGTTTTCTATCTTTGCACCTTGTTTCGTAAAAAAGACAATTATGCATACACGGTTGCTCGCCCTCTTTGCCGTTTTGGCACTGGCCGCTGTGCCGGCCGCCGCCCAGAAGGAGGAAAAAGAAGACAAAAAGCTCGATTTCAAGATCAATATAGCCCTCGATACCAGACTCGACGGTCAGGTCACGGCATATTCCGCTTCCCCGGACAAGGGAACGGAGTTGGGTTTCGGAGGAAAATTCATAACGCTCGTCATGGACGGGGCCATTACTGAAAACCTGACGTATGCATACAGGCAGAGGCTGTTTACCAAGGATCTGAATCCGACGACTTTCTTCAATGCCACCGACTGGCTTTACCTGAAATACCGTTTTCACAAGAACTTTTCGCTTACGGCAGGGAAGGATGTCATTGCGATAGGAGGATTCGAGTATGATATGAATCCGATAGACGTGTATTTTTATTCAATGTATTGCAACAATGTGACCTGTTACCAGCTGGGGCTTTCACTGACATACGTCGATGACATAGGCGACCATAGCCTTAAAGCACAGGTCACCAATTCGCCTTTCAGTACGGCAGCGTATGACGGCAGGTTCGCCTACAATCTTTTGTGGTCCGGCAATATGGGGTGGTTCAAGACCCTGTATTCGGTCAATATGGTTGAAAGGGAAAGAGGACATTATCTGAATTACATCGCGTTGGGCAACAGGTTCGCGTTCAATCCTGTTACCGTCGATATAGATTATACCAACAGATATGCGGTAGGAGGAAACCAGAGGGGCTTCTTCTCGGATTTTTCCCTTACATGCATGGTGACGTGCTCGCTTTCGGAAAAATTCAATGTATTTTTGAAAGGAGGTTACGATCAGAACCTCGGGCAGGAAGCCGGAATCAGTAATCCGTACGACCCGATGGTAGTTCCCGGAACAAAATATTTCGTTTATGGCGCGGGAGTGGAATTTTTCCCAATCAAGGGCAAAAAAGACCTCAGGCTCCATGCTTTCTGGTATTCGGACAACAGCAATCCGGTACCGAATATATTCAATATAGGTGTCCGCTGGCGTATAAATGTATTTCAATCCGAAAATCATAAATCATGAGACCCAATCTGTTCAAAAACATGAAATTTACTACCAAGCGTAGTATCGAGGCCCTTGTATTCCTTGTGCTTTTTGTCGGTGCGTTCGGTGCCATAGGTTCTGTCATGGGCGTTCCGAATATGTTGAATACCATAATGAACACGTCTTACGCGCTTCTGATGGAGACTGTGTTCTATTTGATGGGCATCACGGTTCTGTCCGGAGCCTTGGGCAAATTGCTGGTCGAGTTCGGCGTAGTGCGTTTGCTTGAAAACATACTCCGGCCATTGATGAAGCCGCTTTACAATCTTCCTGGCGTGGCCGCCCTCGGTGCCGTCATTACTTTCCTTTCAGACAATCCGGCCATAATCGGGCTTGCCAAGGATAAGAATTTCAGCAGTTATTTCAAGAAATACCAGTTGGTCTCGCTTACCAACTTCGGTACGGCGTTCGGCATGGGTCTGGTGCTCATAGTCTTTATGATAGGACGCGGATATGCGGCCCCTGCATTCGTAGGGCTTTTGGGAGCGGTTGTGGGAAGCATAGTTTCCACGAGGATGATGCAAAAGCTTGTGCTGAAGAAGCATCCGGAGCTGAATGTGCCGGTTTCCAATGAAGAAGGGGACAACCAGAAAATATCCTTCAAGTCGGAAGGAGGTGTATTTCTGCGTGCGTTGAATTCCATACTCGATGGCGGCAAGACAGGCGTGGAACTCGGCCTTGCAATCATACCTGGCGTGTTGGTGATTTCGACTGCAGTGATGATATTGACATTCGGTCCGGGTGAAACCGGAGAGTATACGGGGGCGGCATACGAAGGCGTGGCGTTTCTTCCGTGGTTTGCGGAGAAAATCAATTTTGTATTCGACTGGCTGTTCGGTTTCAAGAGTCCGGAACTCATCGCCTTCCCTATTACGGCTCTCGGCGCGGTAGGAGCTGCCATGGGGCTTGTTCCGACATTCCAGGAAGCCGGACTTCTGGACGGGAATGCAATAGCGGTATTCACAGCAATGGGCATGTGCTGGAGCGGTTATCTCAGCACACATACTGCAATGCTTGATTCGTTGGGATACAGGAACCTCACATCTAAAGCGATACTTTCCCATACGGTGGGCGGGCTTGTCGCGGGTATTTTCGCGCATTGGGCTTTCGTGCTGTTTTCACTGTTTTAAAAAGACTGTAAACTATAAAATCAAATATGGAAAATTATCTAAAGCTAATTGAAAACACTATCAAAGAAAAATGGGATTGCGGGGCTTTGAAAGACCGCGGGGGCATTTCCTATACTTACGGGCAGATGGCCGGGCAGATAGCCCGCCTGCATTATGCCTACAGGGAATTGGGACTTGCCGACGGTGACAAAGTCGCGATCTGCGGAAAAAACGGGGCGAATTGGGCAGTTGCCTTTATTTCCGTCAATGCATACGGTGCCGTGGCCGTGCCGTTGCTGAGCGATTTCCATCCTGAAAGCATTGCCCAGCTCACGGACCATTCTGAAAGCAGGATCCTGTTTATAGACGAGGATTTGTGGAAAAAGGCCGGTATAGTAGGAACAAAGGCCGAAGCCGTGTTCAGCCTGAAGGATTTCTCCTTGCTCTACGCACCTGACGGGGAGGATGCGGCAAGGAAGATAGCGGATGCGACGGAACAATTCAACCGGGATTTCGGCGGGAATTTCACTCCTGACGCTGTGTCTTATCCGGCGGATGATCTCGAAAAAATAGCGATAATCAATTATACGTCTGGTACCACGAGTGCGCCGAAAGGGGTGATGCTGTCGTACCGTGCAGTAAGTTCGAATGTCGTGTTCATAAAGGATAATATTTTCGGCAAGGAAGGCGACAAGGCATTGTCGATGCTTCCGATGGCGCACATGTACGGAATGGCGGTGGAATTCCTTTTCCCCGTATGCGCCGGATATGAGCTGAACTTTTTAGGCAAGACTCCTTCGCCGAAGATATTGCTCGATGCATTGTCGGAAGTCAGGCCGTTCATGATCATCGCG
Source organism: Candidatus Merdivivens pullistercoris (assembly GCA_017694935.1). Classification (GTDB taxonomy): domain Bacteria; phylum Bacteroidota; class Bacteroidia; order Bacteroidales; family UBA932; genus Merdivivens; species Merdivivens pullistercoris. Next base: position 3,503 of record JADIME010000036.1, on the reverse strand, counting down.
GTTCCTTTGATTATCGAAAAGATATTCTACTCATCGGTATTTCCTGTCCTGAACAAGCCGGTCATGAAGAGGGCTTTGAGGTTGCCGGTCATTTCATCGGTGATTTACAAGAAGATATATGACAAGCTGATGTCCGTCTTCGGAGGTAATGTGAAATACATCATCATCGGGGGCGCCCCTCTGAACGAGGCCGTGGAGGCTGCGATGAGGAAAGTCGGCCTGCCTTATTGCGTGGGCTACGGCATGACCGAATGCGCGCCGCTGATAAGCTATGAACATTATTCGAAGTTTGCCTTCCGCTCTTGCGGAAAACCCGTGGACCGCATGGAGGTAAGGATCGCTTCAGCGGATCCGGAAAACGAAGTCGGTGAAATCCAGACACGCGGTGACAATGTAATGGCTGGATATTATAAAAATAAAGATGCATCCTCAGCGGCTTTCACTCCGGACGGATGGCTTCATACCGGAGACATGGGAATAATGGATGCCGAAGGCAATATTTTCATAAAAGGACGTTGCAAGAACATGGTTCTCGGACCTAACGGCCAAAATATCTATCCTGAGGAAATAGAGGACAAGCTGAACTGCCACAGGCATGTAATCGAATCCATAGTGGTGTCCCGAAATGACAGGCTTGTCGCGCTGGTTTATCCCGATACCGATGCGATTGTTTCGGATGCCTCGGAGAAAAACCAGAAGCATTCAACGGATGCGAAACCGGATAGCGAAGCCGTGGTTTCCGATGCAATGGATGCCCTGCTCACGGATATAAACAAGTCTTTGCCTTCCTACAGCAAACTGTCGAAGGTGGAGGTTATGGCCACCGAGTTTGAAAAGACCCCGAAGAAGAGTATCAAGAGGTTCCTTTACGAATAAAGGAGGGTGCTCCAAAGGGCAATTTCTGCCACCTTTTGGAGCATCCCCTAAAATAAAAGGCGGGGCCGTAAGCCGGGTTCTGTTTTTAAATCTATCATTTATCTACGCTGCCTACCCCCTGACAACGGGCGGGCAGCCCTTGACTGTCAGTATACTTGGCATTGCAGGCCGTAGTGCGCACGCCATATATGTCGCCATATAGGGCTGCAGGCTCTTACCCCTGCATTCTCACCCTTACCGTGCCGCATGGGCATGGCGGTCGTTTTCTTCTGCGCTGTACGTAAACTTTCGTCTACCTGTGCTTTCCACAGTACGGTGCCCTATCCTGTCCGGACTTTCCTCTGCCTTGCTTCAAATCAAGGCAGCGATAGATCGTCCCGCCTTTGAATATCATATTTTTCCGAGTCCGGCTTCACGCCGTGCGTTTCTTCTCTTTGTCCTTGCGACACTGCGCCTGAGACACGGTGTGATGTCGCCGCATGTCTTTTCACAGCACATTTCCAGAGAATACATTCTCCCGATGCAGAAATTGGAGTGTTCGCATCCGCTGCAGGCTTCCTTGTCTTCCTTCATCTTGTTCACGAAACCGGGATCGCACAACACGGCACGCCCCATTTGCAGCATTTCGAATCCGGCGTCCATCACCTCGTCGGCATCTTTCCTGCTGTTTACCCCGCCCACATATACCAATGGCATGTCAGGCAATGCTTCCCTGAATTTCTTTGCGTCTTCGAGGAAAAAGAGCCTTTTGTATGTCACCGTGGGAGAGACGAGCCTTCCGCCGAGCAGTACGCCGAGTTTGAGCCACCATTGTCTCCACGGCATGTAGTGTATGATAGGCATTACCGGAAATTCTCCCCTCATGACGTACATGGGAGCCCGGCTTACGAAACCTCCCGAAAGCACCAGTGCGTCTGCTCCTGCCTTTTGCAGTTCTTTTGCCACAGTGATGCAGTCGTCTGTTTCCATTCCTCCCTTGAAACCGTCGCGTGTGTTCATTTTCACGAAGATGGCGACTTTCCCTTTTCCGGCCTTCACGACTTTATCCATGACCATTTTCATGAATTTCATCCTGTTTTCAAGGGAGCCCCCGAATTCGTCTTTCCGTTTGTTGGTATATGGGGACAGGAACTGCGATATCAGGTAGCCGTGTCCGGCATGTATCTCGACAGCATCGAATCCGGCTTCTATGGCCAGTTCCACGGCATGTCCGTATGCTTCCACGACTTCGTCTATTTCCCTGCGGGTCATTCCATGCACGAGGGTAGGGGAATACAGGTTGAAACCGCTGCTCGCCCCGTATGGCCGGCAACCGCATATCTTCTTGTGCGACATGTTCCCGCAATGGCCGAGCTGTATCGATGCCTTTGCCCCTTCCGCATGTATCCCGTCAGTCAGTTCACGGAGCTGCGGCACGATTTCCTCCCTCATCCACAATTGTCTTTCGAACGACAGGCCGCTTCGGCATACCGCCGCGTATGCCACCGTTGTCATTCCTATTCCTCCCCTTGCAACGGAAGTATGGTAGTCATACAAGGTTTTCGAAGGGGAATTGTGTTCCGCCATTCCTTCGAATGCAGCGGACCGGATAGTCCTGTTCCTGAGTTCCACCGGCCCTATCCTGTAGGGCGTAAAGAGTTTGTTTTCTTCCATTTTTCAGAATAAAGTCCTTCTTTTTTCCTGTCTTTACCAGATATTGGGCAGGATGTATTTTCTTTTCAATTCGGTATATTCGCTCCCGAATTCCTGTGCATACCTTTCGTCCAGGGATTTTGCACGGGGACCGAGGTTGGCAAAGGTCCAGAGCGCGAACACGGCTCCCGGAACAGACCATGTGAGGATTGCGAAACCGATCCATTCGGTGAGTTCCCCGAAATAATTGGCCGAGCATACGTATTTGAACATGCCTCCCTTGGGAATATAGTGTTTGGTGTCTCCCGGCTTGCGGAGGTGCCTTATGATATAGTCGGACTGGAGGTTGATGTAAAAGCCGGCTATGAAAGTAAGGGCTCCTATGATGAAGCGCGGATCTGTCAGCCACTCGTTCGTGTAATATCCCGAAGGGGACAGGTAGTATAGCCATTCACCTTGCAGGTAGGCGTTTATGCAATTGAAGACTACCCCCATGAGGATGATTGCGACCGGCATCCTGCCATTGCCCTTTATCAGGAACGGGAAGATGAACGACCTCTGGAAGTAATGGATGAAAAACGGTGCGCTAAGCGCGAAATATATGATGTTTTCCTTTTCGAATGTCGAGCGCGGCGAATCGAGGAACATATACAGCATGAGCAGGAACACCGGGGATTCCATCAGTACCCATCCGAGTTTGTTGTTGATTTTCGGTCCCCATTTCCCGTTCGCGAGGTAGCCGTAGCCTGCCTTGACATGGAACAGCGCGATGAACACCACGATGGCGAGCGCAATCATTGAAACGAGTATGATATTGTACGTAGTCATGACGATAAAATATATTCCGCCGCAAAGATAATATTTTTAGAAGCTGTTTAAAATTTTTTCTCAGAATATTTGAGACAGGCTTCCGCGCGGGTTTTTGTCGTTTTTTGAGGAGAATAGCAGCGCTATTTTACGATAAAAATGGCGAAAACGTGCCGGAAGGATGCCAC
>JADIME010000035.1 GCA_017694935.1 Candidatus Merdivivens pullistercoris | reverse complement strand
TCGCCGTTTTTATCGTAAAATAGCTCTGCTATTCTCCTCAAAAAACGACAAAAACCTGGCGCGGAAGCCTGTCTCAAATGTTCTGAGAAAAAATTTTAAACAGCTTCTAAAGAGGTTATAAACCGGATTGCAAATAAATTGTGTATGATTTTTTTACAGTTTGCATCATGCTTGTAAAAAAATCATACACCTTTTTTCGGAAATCCCGGCATGTTGCCTATCCAGCGAGGGTCGTCCCTGCGGTCCGGCAGGCCGGGCATTACACGGCACAAGTACTGAGCGAAGATGTCGGCAGTGAGCGCCATGCCGTAATTGGTCAGATGCTGGTTGGCCGAATAGGTGTCCTGAAATGCCTCCGGAGTATAAAAGCCTGCAAGACCTGCATCCGTCATCTGGGCAGCCTGAAGATCCAGCCAATACGGGCTCAAACCGCCGATGCAGTCGTCCAGACGGTCGCGCCATACATCGTAGTCTTTGACATGGCCGCGCCACATTGGTACGGTAAGGAAAACAAGCCTGATACCGTTTTCCCTGCACAGTTCCGCAATTTTCTCCGTATATCTTGCCGAACTCTTGCTTATGGCATAAGCATTCCCGTCCACTGGAGCGCCCTCCTTTGCATAACGCTCCAATGTCCGTTCCGACAGCCCTTCGGAAAAACGCGCGAACTGCCCTAAATACAGGTCGTTCCTCACTCTCCGCACGGGTCCTTCGCCTTTTATGTTCCGCCACAGCTGTTCCGGTTTCGTAAATATGTAATTGTGGTTCCTGAAAGTCTCGCACCACGCAATAGGCCAGTTGTGATAATTGAAAAGCGCGGGAGTGGATTTGATTTTCAGCCCGGCATTACGGCGCGCACGGAAACTGTTGATTTCGTCATTCAGTTTTCCTTTTTCCAATTTCAACGGCTCGTCATCGTTTATCGCGTATGTTTCAAGCACTATCACTTTCGGTTTTCTTACCTTTACGGCCTCCTCTATCGTATAATACAAATCGGCCACACCAACCCCGGAAGCACCCAGCAGGAAACAGTTCAGTCCCGTGCGGCTGGTAAACACGTACGGATCGAGACCGGTCAGAAGATGAGAGTTCCCAACAAACAGCACATCAATCGGAATACCGTATTCCTGCATCCTGTAATACCAGTCCCACTTCCACTCTACGTGATTGTTCATGCTGTCTTCCACGAAGATGCGCTTCTTCTCCAGCACAACTACGATGCAGGCCGCAATGACCGTGAAGACGACACCTTTGACAAGCAACGATTTTAATGTCGCGGGACGTATTTCCGCCTTTTTATGTTTCTGCCTTGTTGCCATATAGATTAAAACTGAAAATAAATAAAACTGTTATCATTGTTTGTCGCATACACTCCGAAAAGGATGATTGAAAACACAAGGACGAAATAAAATCCCCATCTCAATACGCAAGAACGGCTGAACACAAGGACATTCAGGATATTATTCCCTTTCCGTTCCATGCCTTCCGCCACATATTCGAAAGACATCAGCACAGTCAGAAGCAACAGACTGAATACCATTTCGTTCCATCCGAGGCCGAAATCGGCTATCCTCCCGATATTCCCAAACCCCATGCTCCCTATCACAGACAGTGCGGCATCAAAGCCTTCCGCCCGGAAGAAAGCCAGAGAGAAGGTCCACATTGCAAAAACAATCATGGAAGCCGGCAGGCCTTTGACTTTAAGTCTGGACAACAACGGGTCAAGCACGATCACGAACAAAGCATTTATTATCCCCCAAATGACGAAATTCCAAGAAGCCCCGTGCCACAGTCCGCTCACGGCAAAAACCACAAGCAGGTTTCTCACCGTACGGGAACGTCCATGACGGCTGCCGCCCAAAGGAATGAAAATATAATCCCTCATCCACTGTGACAATGAGATATGCCAGCGTTCCCAGAAATTGTTGAAAGAACGGCTCAGGTAAGGCCTGCGGAAATTGGTGCTGAGATTGAAACCCAGTATTTTGGCCGTACCGATGGCTATCTGCGAGTATGCCGAAAAATCTATATACAGCTGGAACGCGAAAAATATCAGCCCCAATACGGAAGGAAAACCCGCAATCTCCGCCGTGCCGCCTTCCGCCGCGTTTTGGAAGACCGAATCGACATAGACAGCCAGCCTGTCCGCTATTACCATTTTCTTGAAAAGCCCGATGAACACTTCCGTTATACCTTCCCGTGCTTTTTCATAGTCGAACTTCTTAATGTCGTTGAATTGCGGCAGCAGATGCGAAGCCCGCTCGATAGGCCCGGCCACCAACTGCGGAAAGAAACTGATGAATGTCAGAAACGCCACGATGTCCTTTGCCGGCTCGACCTCCTTTTTATAAACGTCTATGATATAGCTGAGCGACTGGAATGTATAGAAACTGATACCTACAGGCAGGATAATGTTCATGGAAGACACCGACAGTTCCGTCCCGAAAAATGTAAACAGTCCCTCTACGCTGTCTATGAAGAAATTGGCATATTTGAAAAAACCGAGTATTCCCAGATTGACGACAAGGCTCAACGCCAGCAGGAACTTCCTTTTTGTCCTTTCTCCGTCGGCAGTCCCCCCTATAAGCCTTCCGAGGACATAATCCACCGTTGAACTGAATATGAGCAGGCCCAGAAAACGCCAGTCCCACATTCCATAGAAAAAATAGCTACATACGAGCAGGAATGCATTGCGTAATTTTACCCCCCCCTTGCTGAAAACCGTCCAATACAGGATGGCCACAACCGGCAAGAAGATGGCAAAATCAATGGAATTGAACAGCATATACTATTATTGCCTTAAAAAGTTTTCAACACTATATGTCGGCAAAGATAAAACAATTTTCCAATATAAACACCGGAAATTCCATCCACGACATATCCGGTATATAAAGTAAGGGATTTTTCATTCCTTTTAAATAAAAACGGGCGCATGATACTGCTTCACAGTGCAACAGATGATGCTCACAACATTAATCTGCTGGCTGGATTTATTTCCGAATATAATCCCGACATTGTAATCTCATCATACAGAGACTATCTAGACTGGCCTCGCGACTACCTTTGCCAAAAATTGAATCTTGAAAACGGTTATGAACTATCCGATCCTAAGCAACAATATGTGCAGGAATTTCCATTGGGCAAAATAACAAGACGACATGGCAGACGGGAGGAAATTTATCCATGGTATTTCAACAATACTTTAAAAAATATAAAAAAGCTATTGATGTCTACACCATATAATTTATAAAAATCATTCATATATAGACAGCAACATTATCCGCTGGTCCATATTTTAAAATATCAGAGCATTAAACGACAAAAAGACAGAGACGGAAAATCCTGCCCCTGTCTTTTTGTGCGGGCGAAGGGACTCGAACCCCCACGCCTTCCGGCACCAGATCCTAAGTCTGGCTTGGCTACCAATTACAACACGCCCGCTGAAAAGGAGTGCAAAGATATGGAATTTTTTTTTAACACGGACAACTTTCCGCTGATTATTTTTTCATGAACTTCACTACGGCCCAATCATCCCTGGACTGTTCCGAGACATATTGCAAAGAACATTTCTCCGCGACAGCGGCAAGCATCGGCACGTCCTCCACATAAAAACCGCTTACAAGCAGCACTCCCCCGGGAGCCATAGTTTTTACGTATGCCGGCATGTCGGCCATAAGTATGTTCCTGTTGATATTGGCCAATATCAAGTCATAGCCGGATCGTCCTGCAAGCGATGAAGCATCGCCGCATTCAACGGAAAGCCTGTCCCCCACCCCGTTCAAAGAAGCATTTTCCATGGCCGACTCTGCAGCTATGTCATCTATATCTATCGCATCCACCGGAGATGCCGCCCCCATCTTTGCAGCAAGTATGGCCAGTATCCCCGTACCGCAGCCCATGTCAAGGACCTTCTTGCCCGCCACATCCTCTTTCATCAGCAATGATGCCATAAGATATGTAGTCTGGTGATGCCCGGTTCCGAAGGCCATTTTGGGATCTATGACGATATTGTACTCCGTCTCAGGCAAACCTTTATGAAAAGTAGCTTTAACCGTGCATCTCCCGTCCACGATTATAGGCTCGAAAGAAGATTCCCATAAAGCATTCCAATTTTGCTCCGGCACTGCCGAGTGCTCCTCCCGGATTTTCAGATGGCCTTCAAATGCGGAAAGAGCCTTCACGAGCGCGGCATGGTCGAATCTGCCGGTAGGGATATATGCCAACAGGAAAGGTTCTTCGTAGCAAAACGACTCATAGCCGAGGGATTCTATTTCGGCTGTCACCCAGTCGGCATTATCCTCGGTATAAGGTTCAATGCCTATTCTCACTTCAGTGTATTCCATCAGAATCGAAGACTTAAACCAGGAACTACCGCCTAAAACGATTTGGCTATGGAAATAAAATCCTCCGCTTTCAAAGAAGCTCCACCGATAAGGCCTCCGTCTATGTCAGGACGGGCGAAAAGTTCTTTTGCATTGGAAGGCTTGCAGCTGCCCCCGTACAGTATGGACATGCCGTCAGCCACTTCACCGAACTTAGATGCAAGGACCTTGCGTATATGAGCGTGCATTTCCTGTGCCTGTTCCGCCGTCGCGGTCTTGCCTGTACCTATTGCCCATACAGGCTCGTATGCCACTATCACCGATGCCGCATGGACGGGATCCAAAGTAAACAGGACATTTCTGACCTGCGATTCAACCACATTGAAATGGTTTCCCGCTTCCCTCTGCTCCAAAGTTTCCCCCACGCAAAAGATGGGAACCAGACCTTCTTTCATTGCCAACGCCAACTTGGCAACAAGGCGTTCGTCGGTTTCTCCGTAATATTGCCTCCTCTCGGAGTGACCGAGTATTACATAGCCGCAACCGGCAGACCTGAGCATTGATGCGGACACTTCGCCCGTGTAAGCCCCGCTTTCCTTGTCGGCACAATTCTGGGCGGCCAGACCTATGCCGCTGCCGGATATTATTTCCCCTACTTTGGTTATATGAGTAAACGGCACTCCAAGGATCAGCATGACATCCGACGGTTTGCCGGAAATTCCCGCCAATACATTTTTCGCAAGTTCCACACCTTCCGGAACTGTCGTGTTCATCTTCCAGTTGCCCGCAACGATTTTTGTTCTCATGATAAATACTGAATTGGTTTTATACGGTGCAAAAATACGCAGAAGCCGAGAGCAGAACAAATTTATTTGTGTTTGTACCAGAGGAAAGTGCTACGGTTTCGCGCCAAATCGATTCACTTTCCCGGGAAGAACAGGCGAAGGATGCAGGCAGAATGGCCGTAGAGCCGACAGCGCGATTCCTCCTTTGGGGAAAGTGCTACGGTTTCGCGGCAAATCGATTCACTTTCCCTTCCCCCCAAGAATACGACATTGCACTGGCAAATGCTATTTATGAAAATTCCCGGAGCAACCGCAAATTGTCTAATTTGTGCAAAGTTTTGTAAATTAACACATTACACTGTTGTGAGTTAAGTCGGCATGCTCCGGCAAATTCCGTTTTCACAGGCTCTGCTGCAAAAAAACAGGCAAGGATCAAACGAACCATGCCTGTGTCGATTTCAAGAAACTGTTTAAGAGAAAAAATTATTCTGCCTTGTAGCCTTTTTCCTCGTAAAGTTTCTTGACCGCATTCGCAAGCCTGCAGATACCTTCGTCTATCTTCTCGTCCGAAGCGTATGAGAAGTTGAGCCTCATGGAGTTCTGACCACCTCCGTCGCAATAGAAGGAAGTTCCGAGAACGAACGCCACGTTTTCCTTGATGGCGATATTGAACAGATCCATCGTGCTGAGTCCTTCAGGAAGTGAAACGAGCAGGAACAGACCGCCTTCAGGGTTGGTCCAAGTAACTCCCTTAGGCATGTAGTGTTCGAGAGCCTCGATCATCTTTGCTTTCTTAGTACGATAAAGGCTCGTTATGTTCACGAGATTCTTGTCGAAATGACCAGATGCAAGATACCTTTCAGCTATCATCTGCGACATGATAGGAGTACAGAGATCCGAACATTGCTTGCCGACAATGAGACGGTTGATAACCTCATCAGGACCTATTACCCAACCGATACGGAAGCCAGGGACGAAAGTCTTTGAGAATGTACCGAGCTGTACCACGCGTCCGTCAGTATCGAGGCTGAGGATGGTAGGGACAGGCTCGCCTTCGAAGCGGATATCCCTGTACGGGCTGTCCTCGATGATTATCATGTCATGTTTGCGTGCTACTTCCAAAGCCAGTTTCCTTTCTTCAAGGGTCATGGTCGTTCCTGAAGGGTTCCTGAAATCAGGGACAAGATAGATGTACTTAGGCTTCCTTCCCTGTGCGGTGAGGTCGGTTATCACCTTGTCCATTTCATCATAGCTCTTGAAACCTACAGGTTCTCCCTGCTCTGCATAGATTGCCTGAAGTGCCCCGAGGTATGACGGAAGCTCGCAAAGCACCGTGTCGCCCGGATCAACGAAGATCCTTGCCACCAAGTCGAGAGCCTGCTGTGAAGCCGTGGTAATAAGGATATTCTTTATATCCACATCCACGCCCTGTGTACGTTTTACCATCTTTGCAAGTTCTTTCCTGAGACCCGGATGACCTTCAGTGGTACTGTACTGCAATGCCTTTGCCGGGCACTCGTTCATGATGTCCATCATGATGGTCTTCAGATCCTCTACCGGGAAAGTATCTGCATTAGGAAAACCGCCGCCGAAAGATATTACATCGGGGCTCGTGATAACGCTAAGAAGATCCCTGATGGAAGATCTTCTCATGTTCAATGCGTTTTTTGATAAGATTTGTTGTATATTTACGCTCATTATTAAAAAATTTTTTCGCGTTGCAAAAATAATAAATTGTAAGCATCTTCAAACACATTCATAAACTTTTTGAAGATATTTTACAAAGAATACAGAAATTTTAATACAGGGAATTGAAAATGAAGAAACTTTTTCTAATAGACGGGCACTCGTTGATTTTCAAAATGTACTATGCATTCTTACGAAAACCGATGATAAACTCCAAAGGAGCCGACACTTCCATCCTGTTCGGGGTGACGAAATACATACTCGAACTGGTCGCGAAAGAGCAGCCGACACACCTTGCCGTCGCATTCGACCCGCCGGGAAAAACTTTCCGCCACGAACTTTTCCACGAATACAAAGGCACCAGAAGCGCCACCCCGCAGCTTGTCATAGACTCGCTCGACCCGCTGACAGAAATATGCCGGGCCATGGGCATCCCTGTAATGATGGAACCGGGCTATGAAGCCGACGATGTAATAGGCTCCTTTGCCACATCGGAAGCGGAAACGGGATTCGAAGTCTACATGGTGACAGTGGACAAGGATTACGGCCAGCTCCTCGGACACAACATCTATCAGTACAAGCCCGGTAAGTCCGGAGGGGACAGCGAAATAGTCACGGCCGAAACTTTATGCAGGAAATACGGCATCAGTGAACCACGCCAGTTCATCGACATACTCACCGTATGGGGCGACACATCGGACAATATCCCCGGAGTCAAAGGGATAGGAGAAGTCGGGGCGGCAAAACTCATTTCGGAATTCGGCTCTATCGAAGGCATATATTCCAATCTTGACAAATTGAAACCCAGGCAAAGGGAAGCATTCGAAGCGTCCAGAGACCAGATAGCGTTGAGCCGCCGGCTCGTCGAAATAAAAAGGGACCTGCACATAAATATCCCGGAAGACGACATGAAAACGGGATACATCTATAATAAAAAGGTAGACGAAATATTCAGGAAATACGAATTCGAGTCTTTGAGAAAATTCTTTTCCTCCCCTGACGGGCAAGGGGTCATGCCGGAAAACGCCGAAAGGCAGCCGGTACTTCACTGCTCACCGGCAGAGACAGACACATTGTCGGCCGAGGCATCGGACAATAAGAAAATCACGGTTCTTTACGACACGGGGACTTTCGTACTGTCCACGACAGGCAAGGAAGGAGAAAAACACATCGCCGTACTGAACACGACGGACATGGCCACAGACTCCGGCACCGTCCTGAAAGGGATTTTCGAAAATCCGGAAATAGAAAAGTCCGGATACGACATGAAGAACATATACAAGGCACTGGGAAAGGCAAGCATCTCCCTGAAAGGCAAAGTATATGACATAGAAATCATGCACTACCTCACCGACCCCGAAAAGAGCCACAAGGCAGACATGCTCATAAAAGGCTGCACAGGCATAAATCCGGACGAATGTTCCCTGAGCGGATTCAAAGGGCAGCCGAAAAATGAAGAGGCCCGGATGCCAGATCTGTTCAGCGGCGGGGGCAATGAAGACAATGATGACAACAAACCGGCCCGCCTGATTCCGAGGGCTGCCCTGATTGAAGAGACGAAAGAAGGACTGCAACGCAAATTGCTATCAGACGGGATGCTCGGCCTGTACGAAAACATGGAAGAACCCCGGATCAAAGTTTTGGCCGACATGGAAGAGGCCGGAGTGAAAATCAATGCCGCCCAACTCATGGAATACCGCAAATCATTGGAAAGGGAAATGCTCGGAATAGAAAGCGATGTCAGGGAAATCGCCGGAGAACCGGACCTCAACCTTTCATCTCCGAAACAACTGGGCATCGTGCTGTATGAAAAAATGAAATTGAATCCGAACATAAAGCCGGGAAGCAAAAAAAGCTACCCTACCGATGAAGAGACGCTCAACAGCATGGCCGACAAGAGCCCCATCATACAGAAGATATTGGATTTCAGAGGCTTGAAAAAACTCATATCCACCTACATCGACCCTCTTCCGCAACTGCTGGGCGCGGACGGGAAACTGCACACCAACTTCAACCAGGCCCTTACGGCCACAGGGCGGCTCAGCAGTTCCAGGCCTAACCTGCAGAACATCCCGGTAAGGACAGACAAAGGGAAAGAAATCAGGAAAGCATTCATACCGTGCAGGGAAGGCGGCTATATACTTTCAGCCGATTATTCCCAGATAGAACTCAGAATCATGGCCCACATCAGCTGCGACCCGCATTTAGTAGAGGCATTCAGGCGGGGAGACGACATCCACGCCATAACTGCCTCAAAAATATTCAAGACAAATCCGGACGAAGTGACCAAGGAACAGCGAAGACGGGCAAAAACCGCCAATTTCGGCATCATATACGGCATCTCCGCATTCGGCCTCTCCCAAAGGCTCGGAATCCCGCGCAATGAAGCCAAAGAACTGATCGAAGGATATTTTTCCAATTTCAAGGGAGTCGAGGCATACATTAAGGACGGAATAGCGGGAGCCCGGGAAAAAGGATACGTAGAAACACTTTTCGGACGCCGGAGATACCTTCCCGACATCAATTCCAAAAACAGCACGGTAAGGGCGCTGGCCGAAAGAAACGCAATAAACGCCCCGATACAGGGAAGCGCGGCCGACATCATCAAGCTCGCCATGGTAAACATCGCCCGCCGTTTGGAAAAGGAACATTTTGAAAGCAAGATGATTCTTCAGGTACACGACGAACTCGTTTTCGACGCCACGGCAGAGGAAGTCGAAGCCCTCGCGAAAATTGTAAAAGAAGAAATGGAAGGAGTTGTAAAATTATCCGTACCTTTGACGGTGGACTGCAATTGGGCTTCCAATTGGCTGGACGCACATTAACAAAACGATTATGGGGAAAAAGGCATTGGGAGACAAGGATCTGATTATTAAGGCTCTCCAAAACGACCAGACAGCATTCAGGACACTGTACGACAGACACAAGTCGGGTCTGTACACCCACATATCCAAATATGTGCAGGGACGGGAAGACATAGAAGACCTGTGCCAGGAAAGTTTCAGAAAGGCTTTCGAACAGCTCTCGACATACAATCCGGAATACAAATTCACCACATGGCTTTACAGCATCGGGGCACATGCGGCGCTCGATTACCTCAAAAGACAGAAAAACGATGTCATGGCCTCTCCCTTGGCAACGCAGGCCGATGACAAGGAAATGATATCCCTTACGCCGGAAGAAGAACTTGTTATCGTCGAGATGGCCGAGGAAGTCAAAAAATGCCTCAAATCCCTGCAGGACATATACCGCAAGCCGGCAGAACTCCGGTTTTTGAAAGAATACGGATACGAAGAGATTGCAAAAGAACTCGGCATACCGCTCAATACTGTAAAAATCAGGATTATGCGGGCAAAAGTCGCCTTAATCACAATGTTAAAGGACACAAAACACAAATGACTCACATGGAAAAAGACACAATCGGCACCGTGAACATCGCCGTCCCGCCGCCGGAAGCGGAAATTACGGAGGGGCTTAAAAGGATCTACGGATATTTTCCGGAATTGGATGATGAAAAACGCTCCGCCATGGAAAAGCTGTGGCCGCTCTACAACGAATGGAATGCAAAAATCAATGTGATATCCAGAAAAGACATATCCAACCTGTACACGCATCATGTACTGCATTCGTTGGCCATCGCCGCCTTTCTGCGTGAAAGGTTTCCGGACATTTACAGAAACGCCCTCGTGAAAGGCGGGGAAAAACTTAAAATACTCGATTTCGGCACAGGAGGAGGATTCCCCGGCATCCCATTGGGCATACTGTTCCCGGGAATGGATTTTACCCTGTGCGATTCTGTCGGCAAAAAGGCGCACGTGGCATTCGCCGTGGCTGAAAGCCTCGGCATGGACAACATCACGGTAGTGCAGGCAAGGGGTGAAGAGCTGAGGGGGAGTTTCGATTACATAGTATCAAGGGCTGTGACCTCGCTGGACATGTTCCTGTTCTGGACCAAAAAGAAATTCAACAAAGGCATCATCTATCTGAAAGGCGGGGACATTGTCGAGGAAATGACAGTAGCCGCCCAGAAGAACAAAATGAATTTAAAGAATTTTTCCGTAACCGGCATAGACAAATGGTTCAAAGAAGACTATTTTTCCGAGAAAAAGGTTATTTTTATTTGTAAATCGAATTAAAAGCATTACCTTTGCACTCCATTTTTCCGGCCTGTGTCCGGGGTGAATGTTTTTATTGAAAATAAATAAAATAAATAGTCACAATGAAAAGAACATACCAACCATCCAACCGCAAACGCCGTAACAAGCACGGTTTCCGCGAGCGCATGTCCACAGCCAACGGACGCAGAGTATTGGCTTCACGCCGCCGTCACGGCAGAAAGAAACTCACAGTATCTGCAGAAGACAGATTCTAGGAAGTTGTCTGCATTTTCCATGGTTTGCGGAAAATCCTGAGACAGACTTCACCCGAAGGGAAACAGAACATACATAAAGGGGCTGTGTCAAAATGGTAAATTTTGGCGCAGCCCCTTAGGCGTGTTGGAATAGAGAAGCTGTTTGAACAGCTTCTGATAAAATGCAAGGCATTGTCTCCCGCACTACATAATGCCCAAAAAAAGCCGCCCGGGGATGCCCGGGCAGCCTTGAAGAAATTTTTAAATTTATGAAACGTTATTTGACAACCTTGCGTCCAGTAGCCTTCGCCGAGGTCAAAGTTATTGGCTGCAATCTGTTCTGCTTTAATATTTCTATCTTTTCACTCTGCGTGATAGGGTTATTGCGGAAACCGGCCGACATGCGTGAAGGCGCACCGGCTGATGACGTATCGTAGTTATCGAATATGATTTCACCCGTCCATTCGCCGTCCCATGTATTGCCTTTGTCATCAAGGAAGCTGAACGACAGAGTATATGTACCGTCACCGTGGTTGGTAACATTAAAATCTCCTTCGGTAGCAGGGGCGAATTCGGATACATAACCCATCGAGTCGAAACCTCCGATGAACAGGGTACCTCCGAGCTGGCCTTCAGAGGTTGCATAACCTACAAGATATTCACCCGGTTCAGGATAGTCAGTAGAAGCAGCGACATATGTATCGGTAGGCAATCCGGCATTGAAATCAAGACCGACTCCGGTAAGGTCTACCTGCAATCCATCGCCGGTAAGTCCGTCTGAAGGCTCAAGAACGAAATACCAGTTACCGCCGCCGGTATAATAATAGTCCCCGTAATACGATCCGTAACCTACAGCATTACTGAGATCGAGCGTGTAATCGCCCTCGAGAGTGGAGAATCCGTCTTCTTCTTCTTCTTCTTCTTTTCCCGGCATCCCGGCAATAGTAAGAGGACCTGAATAAGACCCCGTTATATTGTAACCTTGCTCGGTCGTGAAATTAAACTCTATGTCATAATATCCGTTACTGCCGCTCACATCCATGGTTCCTGAAGTGGCAAAGCCCAGATACTCGGTATTGGCTTCATCTATGTAACTAGCATAGGTTCCCATCGGGAACAACATTCCTAAAAAGTCAAACAATTCTCCGTAATACAAAGTAAAATCCGCGCCCGACGTAGTCGATATTTCATATTTGCCTTCGGCAATATACCCATTCTCATCGAATGGCATA
This sequence comes from Candidatus Merdivivens pullistercoris, assembly GCA_017694935.1. Taxonomy (GTDB): domain Bacteria; phylum Bacteroidota; class Bacteroidia; order Bacteroidales; family UBA932; genus Merdivivens; species Merdivivens pullistercoris. The sequence continues at coordinate 3,536 of JADIME010000035.1, read as the reverse complement.
TAAGCTTCAACGGAAAGTATGGTTCCAGGAGGAGTTACATACCCTTGCGAATCCACCGGCATGTCGGAAATAAAAAACAAATAAAAAAACAGCTTCTGAATTTTTTCTGAACAATTTTTCCGGTTTTCCCTACATATAAGTCTGTCTCGTCCTCCAGAGCCTGGAGACCTCAGGCTTGTACGGGAAAAGTGTACAGAAACGATTCTCTTTTTCGGCAAAGAAAAGACAAAACATGCGATACACGGTCTGTCGAGTCCGCATTGTCAAGGCGTGATAGTCGAAAAACAAAATTTGCTGGAGCATAGCACTCGACTGCCCATATAAATAATATACTGTAACACAGCACATTACACACTTAAAACAGGAGTAACTTTGCGGATGATCATTAAAAATCATTTTCTAATGCCGATTATGTATTTCATAGAAAACGTGTCGTTATAGTTTCCGTCATCTACCATGTCTTCCACACTTTTTGTCTCTGGATCCGGGAGTTTTGGACCGTTCTCGGTATCGAATACGTCACTCAAATAATAACCGTCTGCCTCCCCGCCCCATCCGTAATTACATAAGAAATAATAACATTTAAACACGTATGGCCTTATTCCCTCGTATATTGTTGTCGTTTCGGTCAGAAGTCCATGTACCAGCCACGAATGGCTATTCCTCTCGACCGTATTGACCGTATTCGTATTGTAATATACAGTATTGCCCGCATCCGCGACCTTGAACGATTCGCGACCTACCATTATTACATAATGTCCGGACTTGAGTTCTTCTATAGCCTCGTTTTCCCGGCTTCCTCCGTGCTCATAACTGATTAGTTCTCCTCCCGAAGAATACCCGAAATCTTCCAAGGCCGACGGGATTTTATCTATATCCTCAGGGTTTCCGCCCTCAAGGAGATCACGGGTCATTTTCATCAACTGAGCTATTTCTACCAATTTCGGGCCTAATACACCCGGCGTTATCGGGCCTTCCGGAAATGTGTTCATTTTAGAATATGAGTCATCTCCGTCCGGTCGAATTCCAGTACTTACTTCTATCATTCCGTCCCAATCTAATGTATGCGGATATTTATATATTGACATCAATTGCGCCATGGCAACAGTTGAACTGCCGACAGGTATCCTCTCGCCGTCAGTACCATAACAAAGATAATTGTACGGATAAGTCTGGAACCATTTTACTTGACAATGGCCTGCTTCCATTTCCGTGTCTTCATAAACCCTATTCCCTTCGCCAGGGAAAACTACCGACAAGCTATCAACAAACTCTAAACTATCTCGCACTATCGTATTTTCAAAATAACTCCCGAGTTTAGATAAATACATTGCAAGACCTGGATTGTCTATGGTATCGCCTTCATGCAAACTTCCGTCTAATGCCAATGCGAGTAATGGTGTAACGCGCCGGTCTCCTGACATGATGGCAAAACCATTATCATCCTCAAAATTAAATACGTGATAACAGAGGCCACCCTCGGATTTAGTAGGAATGCCTACTGTAAATCTGTCAGAAACAGTTCTTTGGATACCATTACCCGCTTTTGTATTTATGGCATCAAGTCCATTCATGATTTCCATGAGCATTCGCTCGGATTCATCTATAGAAATGGCAGTGCCTGTAATGTCATGCCGCAAATCCATGCCGCGGCTCCCTTGCTTCTCGCATGATATGATAAATAGCAATACAACACATGCGCATAAAAAATGAGATAAAGTTTTCATTTGAATCAATTGTTAAAAAAACGACTTTAAGAAAAATTCACAATCCAAGGCCTGTTCAGTTTTAAATCCGTTTTAACTAAAACGGGTCCGTTGGAAGCAGTATTAAATCAAATTGCCGGACACAGACATCCGGCCACGTATCAAGAAGGCATTTCTTCCTATGAACGCCAGCAACCTTATGATGCTATGAAAGTAATGGAACATGCCCGCTTTCCTGTTTTTTTTAACAATTTTAGATTTCTTTAATACAGCAACTACAGCTCAATTCCTGCCGTGGCCGTTGCTATCAGTTCATTCGTTTCCCTCACAAGCTCAACCGTCGTACTGTCTCCCGCATACACGGAATACAGCCCCTGAGGCTCTTGGGCGGGGTCTCCGCAATAATCATCGCCGCGGCGCCAATATTCGCTCTCAGACGATTGTCCTGCATATCCTCCCCATGCCCAGAAATTGCAGCCGGCTATGCAGCCTCCCGAGCGCGCGCTTTCGATTACAATGTCGAATATATACCTATAATATATATCACGTGCGGATACGGAAGAATCCTTCGAGAATGAAAATCCGTCGCGAGGATAACCGAACTCTTCTATGACAAGGGGCTTTCCGGCATCGGCCACGGCATCGGTGTGAATCCCTATGTATTTACGGCTCTCGTCAATGGCAATATCCACACTGTCGAGATTTCCTTTGTCCACCCAATTCCAGTTGTAAGGCCAGATATGTATGTTAAAATAGTCTATGTCTTCCAAAGAATGCAACCTGGCAAACAGGGAAGAATCGACCTCGCACCCGAAAAGGCCTTCACTCCCGGTAGACACCAGATGATTGGTATCTATGGACTTGATTATGGCCGCGCTCTCACGCGCCCATGACAGGAAATCCTCCTTGTTTTCATCCGAGAAAGGTCTCGGCTCATTGCACAGCTGCCATGAAAATATGGCCGGGTCTTCCGAATAAGGCCTGCCCGTAATGGCATTGACACGCGAAACCACCGACTTTACATGATTGAAATACATGTCCCGCGCCTGAGGGGAATCGTAAAATTGCGTAAGTATCGCGCAATATTCACCCCATGACACCTCTTTAGGAAGGGGCGTGCGGCCGAAACCCGCCCATTCAAGATACTGGCCGAAACCTCCGGACCATTCCCATGAATTGGTAAGATACAGCACGGCGGTCATGTCCCTCTTTCCCAACTCGGCCAAAAGATAATCCAGGCCGTTGAAAATACTGTCATTGTATACCCCGGGACGCACCTGCAGGGTAGGCCCGACTTTCATCGGTGTCCAATTGTCCCCGTCCGCCCCTACCAATACCCTGATATTGTCCACCCCCATCGAATCCAGACAGTCCAATTCCCTTTCAAGCCGTTCCCTGTCCCCTCCTTCGCCGTCCGAAGCCAGCATGGCGGCATACCACATATTGGCCCCTGCGAAATAATAAGGCTTACCGTCCTTGACGAACTTTCCGTTTTCCACCTTGACGAAGCTGTCCGCATCACCGGCAACCTGCACGCATGACAAGATTATGGAAAAAGACAGGCACAATACCAGAATACCGACTGTTTTCATGACAGGAAAAATTGTTTTGATTAATATTTGGCAAACTTACAGAAAATCTGTGGAAAAACCTCCAAAATTCGGCAGATTAACGCAATGTAATCTGTGAATTAAGTAGTTAGGAGAAAATCGCGGAAGTTGGATAGAGGGCTGAATAGCGTTTCAAAGCGGATTGGAGAAAGAGAACGGTTTCCTAATCGTTACCCGTCAGAAATGCAGATTTAACAGTCACCGTTCCGTTTGCGCCGCT